>NZ_JAJJWH010000109.1 GCF_020907245.1 Pontibacter harenae
AGCAACAGGTTTATTGTGAAAGACGCCGCCTTCAACACCATCTACGTCCAGAACCTGGAGGCGCTGGCCCAACTCTGTGCCCTGGCTGGCGATCCGGAGAGTGCCGAACATTATCAGGCGCAGGCGGAGAAGACAGGCAACAGCATCCTGAAGTATATGTATGATGAAGCCGATGCCGCCTTCTACGACCTGGCCGGGCACAATTACCGAAAGCTAAAGGTAAAGACAGGTACGATCTTTTTCCCGGTGGTGCTGCGCCAGGTGCCCGACGCGGTTTGCAGGCGTGTGCTGCGCCGGCACCTGCAGCAGCGGGACGGCTTTCATGTGCCTTATCCCATCCCTTCGCTTGCTGTGGATGAGCCCGCTTTCAATCCTGATGAGTCGCTCTACATCTGGCGCGGCCCCACTTGGGTGATGTTCAACTGGTTTATGCACGGGCACCTGCTCGACGTAGGCTATACCCACGAGGCAGAGGA
>NZ_JAJJWH010000016.1 GCF_020907245.1 Pontibacter harenae
GCTTTGGGTGGCACAGGACAGGGCAAGTCGGCAGATTGTGGGCCTGCACCTGGGTGAGAGGGGCGCAGCGGGTGCAAGGGGGCTGTGGGAGAGTATTCCTGGGCACTACAGGCGGCAAGCGACTTTCTTCACCGATGACTGGGATGCCTATAAGCAGGTGATACCAGCCAGGCAGCATAGAGCCTCTAAAATGAAGAAAGAGACCAACCATGCCGAAAGGTTCTTCTGCTCTCTCAGGCAGAGATGCTCAAGGTTAGTGAGAAAGGCACTCTCTTTCTCAAAAAAGTTCGACAGGCACCTGATGGCTATTAAGTTCTTTGTCGCCAACTATAACTTATCATTACTTTTATAAAAGTACCTAAAGCAAAACATGATAACTTAAGCTATCTACTTATTAGACTTTTATTTAATATTTTTACCCAACCAACTTAGTTGCTCTCCAATACCCATATTAGCTAGAGGCACCTCAACAGTATACCCGAGCAATACAAGGTTTCGTACAAGAAACTCCCTATAACGTACCCCCGCTAGAAAGACAATATGATCTCCCACAGTCGTTTTAGCTTCTATAGACTTCAGTACCTCATCTGCCCATTTGAGTCGTTCCTTTTTAGGCATTGAGTTTAAAGTTTTTTCATATGGCTCTATCATATCACTTGGAGCTACCAACCCATACTTCGCAGAAAGAATGAACCACTCATCTGCACGTTCTTGTGTAAAAGCCTTGGCCTTCTTAAACCAACTGGAGATATAAAGATCCGTAGCAGCAGCTTTCTTGTTCTTCTTTACGCTGACACAGGAAACTAGATAAATTTTGCCATAGTTTAGTTATGAAACAATAGGTAAAGATTGGGCTGTCTCCTTTGCCTGCTGCCTAATTTTTGAAAGAGTGCTTTGGAAGGGGTGATGCTGGTTTTTATCTAGGTTTAACAGAAGGGATATATTCTTTATAAACTCTTCTTCCGGTTCCCACGGAGTTGGGTACTCACAGCAAGCAATGAATGCGTTCTGGTCCATCCATTCTGATAAAGTTTCTTCTCCTTTAGAAAAGGTGAATCGCTTGCCACTGCCTACTCTTCTTAACTGAATGTTTAGTTCGGTATTAAGCAGGCATCCGGGAGTGAGTCGAAGAGTAGAGCCTTCTGCATTACCTCTAAAATGGTAGCGCACTCGGTCCCTAACCGTTTGACTGCTAAGCTTTGCACCATTCAAGGGGGGAGCCTTAGGAGATATACCTACATATAGAAGCGTGTATTCATTATAGCGAATGCAATTCTCAGTAGGAACACCTGGAGGAACCTCTTTAAAATACCAGGCATAGATTCCCGGTGCTTTTGGGATTGGGCAAAGCTTTTGTAAAACTTCCTGGCGCGACCAAAGTTGTGGGTGGAGAAATAACTGCTGTTGTACGTTTTGCATTTAATATCTACTGATAATCAAGTGAATGGATGATATATTGACCTTTCCGTTGGTCAAACTTATTATTAGATCAACGACCCCTCAAACATAGCAGCCCATTTTTTATTGAATATATAAAAATTAATATATAAATTGGGAATGCTCATTTTCATTATAATAAAGATTATCTATCGGAGCTTCTACCAGCATCAATAGTAGCATTTACTAAACAACTATACTAAACATCAGATGGAACAAGAACAACTTATTGAAAACGAACAAATTATTACCCAGTCTTCGGAGGGAGTAGTAACACTAACTACACACAGAATTAGGTATGCTACCTCTGGTTGGGGACATGCTCATATTACCTCAATCATGTTGGATAGCATTAGCTCAATTCAGTCTCACTTTAAAAGTATACCTTTATTCATAGTCTTAGGTGTAGCTGCATTTATTGTTGGATTATTTGCTGAATTCAACAATGAAAGTGGCGGGGCCATCGCAGGTTTAGCAGTAGGAGCAGTGTTTACACTACTATACTTTGCATCAAGAAAGCATGTAGTGACTGTATCTTCGAAGGGAGGTGCAGCTATTAGCTTCTTAGCGAAAGGGATGGATCAGTACGAAATAACAAAGTTTATTGATCAGGTTGAGGAGGCTAAGAATAGCAGGAGAGCTGCGGTGCTCTAAAAGGCTTCGCTCAAAACCCTATTATGGAGAAAATAAAACCATCTATTACTATGTTATTAGATGGTTTTATAATTTAAGCTCGAATAGTTTTAAATGAGTGAAAGGAAAAAAACTTAAAAGAATTAAGTATACCATTATCCATGGTTAAATTAACTAATTACGAGCAACCTGAAATACTATTAAGTAAGCAAATAAGGCCCAAAGGCTTTAAGCTTATCGATGAGCGAAATCAAGACAAATTTGTTGAAATTTTTAATTCTTGTATTGCGCGATTACCAGACGAGTTAAAATTTCATCCAATCTTATTTGCGTCTATTTATCGAAGGATCTTTGGAGTTATTCCTTACAAAGTTACAACACAAATCATTTTAACAAGAACAAGTATAATCATCAACAATAGAGTTGAGAGCAAAATTTACTCTTTTAACTTAGATAACTTAGAAATACTTTACAATGAGCAAAAGGCAGCATTGAAGGGTAATGGTTTTGTAACTGATGGTGCTTTCATAAGCCTTTATACCTCACAAAGCTCAAAGGAAAGCGACAAGATCAAAGAGTTAGAATTAGTTCTCAGGACAATCAATTCATTAAAATTAAAAGGAAGTTGGTTGGTAGAAGCTAAGCCTTTTATCAAAAGTTGGAAAAAACATGCGTTTCTACCTTACCATAATGCTTTGGGAGCAATTAGGGATAAAGCTTATTCATTAGGTAGAAATTGTCTATTGAATGGAACAAAGGCGAACCCATCCGCTGTAGCTTACCTTGTCCCGGATAGCTTTGATCAAAACTATCCCAACCTTTCTAAAGCTTTAGAAATCGATTTTCAGGAGGGGTTCAATTCCGCCTATGAGGGATACAAGCTTAGAGTTAAAAAGAAGTTATCAGAATTCTCAAAGTTTGTTACTTCTCTCTTATCTGAACTTCAAAAAGAGGTTGATAATAAAGGAAGAGAATGTTTTGAAGAGTGCAAAGAGCCAGATGAATACCTTTCTGTTCTACAATCTAAGTTTAACACCGACTTATTAGAGTTTTGTTCTATAGAGGATATAGAAGATTGGTTCTTTAAAGGCTATAATGAGCAAATAGAAATATTGAAAAATGAAGCATATTCAATAGGCTACAATTACGGATACAGTAGTAAGTACTTATCAAGAAGGTATATAAATTTCTTTTATGAGCTAACACATAGCTTGGATGAGCAGCCTCAGGCTGAAAAGCTTATTAGAATGATGACTTTCGAATTTGAGCTTGGTTCTAAAGAGGGGGCTAAAGGTAAGCACGAAAAAGAAGAGGATAGGAAGAAGAGGGAAGCTGAATGGGAAAGGGAAGACCAGAAGTGTATGTGAGCAATAAAAGCGAATACTAACAAGTGATGTGGAGCTGCTACATTTGAGAGGACAGAGAGTTAAGCGAAAAATCAATAACTTAACGCTATGTCACGAGAGAGAAGAAAGTTCGATAAAGAGTTCAAGCTAATGGCTGTAGAGCTCAGCAAGACCAGAGAGAATACGTATGAGCTAGCCAAAGAACTGGGCATACGGCCAGAGCTTATTTACCGCTGGCGCTCCGAGCATTTAGAAAAGCCAGAGAGTAGCTTTGCAGGCCATGAAAAACCCAGACATACCCCAGAGGAGGCAGAGATAGCCAAGCTAAAGAAACAGCTTCGGGATGTGGAAATGGAAAGGGATATCTTAAAAAAGGCCATCAGCGTCTTCTCCAGGGCAGACGGGAAATCTACAGGTTTATAAGCTCTCACAGTTCCAGATTTCCAGTTGAGAAGATGTGCAAGGTATTCAAAGCAAGCAGGAGTGGCTACTATGATTCATTGAAGGGTTCTATATCAAAAAGGGCCAAAGAAAATGAAAAGCTGCTGGATTTGATCAAAGAAGAGCATAAGAAAAGCAAACAGCGCTATGGCAGCCCCAGGATCACCAAAGCACTGAAAAACAGAGCAGTGCAAGTTTCTAGACCTAGAGTTGCACGCCTAATGAAACAGGCTCAAATCAGAGCTAAGATGGTAAGAAGATTCAGGTTAACCACAGATTCAAAACACAGTTTTGCTGTAAGTGAGAACCTGCTGAATCGAAATTTTACAGCTGTAACTACGGGTCAGGCATGGGTATCGGACATTACCTATGTCAGAACCTCAGCAGGTTGGCTTTACTTGACTGTAGTGCTGGATTTAGCGGATAGGAAAGTTATAGGCTGGGCCTTGAGTGAAAGCATGAAAGCAAAGGATACTACGGTAGCCGCTTTGAAAATGGCTACCATCAACAAACCTGTTGTTCAGGATCTCATCTTCCATTCTGACAGAGGGGGTGCAGTATGCCTGTGATGATTTCAGAAAAGAACTAAAGGCTTACCCTTTGATCCGTCAGAGCATGAGCCGCAAAGCCAACTGTTGGGATAATGCCGTTGCTGAAAGCTTTTTTAAAAGCCTGAAAACAGAATGTGTGTACGGAGGTAAATTTGGAAACCAAAGAAGGGCAGCCATGGAAATGTTCGAATACATCGAGGTTTTCTACAATAAAGAAAGGCTTCATTCTAGCCTAAGCTACCGTACACCTGCACAGATGGAACAACTACTACACCAGAAACCTTTAGCAGCTTAATCTTTTGTCCACTTTTTTGTTGCAAGTCCAGTTTCATTATTAAGGCTTGAAACAATAAGCATTTCACCAGTAATCCAGCTAAGGCTGCTGGTAATATGCATATTGGTAATAACCTCCCGGTTTTTCACCAAGTTTTAATGTGTCAGGAATGCCTCCTTGGAAGTCTAACACGATCATCAGGTTTCTTGACTCGTTTAAATGTTCAATCCTTGTGAAAACACCATTAAAGCCTTTTATACCACCAGAAGTGAACCTAATCACGTTAGTGGCTGGGTCAAATTCATAACTTCCAGTCTTGTCAAACATTTTGTATTCCCCGTTCAATAGCTCGATTTTATACTGAAATGTAAATCCTGCGGCTGACAGCTGGTGAATATGGTAAACACCAGGCTTTAGTTGGCCTTCAGCGGTTTGAGCTTCCTGCTTGAGAAAGGAGGCTGTTTCAGTTGCCTGTGCCTCCTTTTGAGTATCTGTGCATGATACACAAATCAGCAATGCAGCAACGAGTAGAGAAGTTCTCATAATTGATAGTTTTAGATTAATATACAATTTCAATAATGTTGAATAAGAATGTTCTGAATTATTATATGTTACAAGAGTACCAGTAGCTAATCTCAGGAATTAAAGCTCTAATTTTTGCCCTGCATTTTATACCTATCATTTCTTAATTCTTTCATTGTTATATTATAGAGCAGGTTTACAAATAAAAAATTATTAAGTAAAAATATAATAAATAATATTAAATATTTATTATATTTTTATAAATTTACTTGTAAAATACAATTAAAGACTTTTATAATTAAAAAAATAATTTATTGCCATCTTGCCATGTGCATGTTTAGCCTGCTGTTTACAACAGGTAGCGTCCTTGCACAAGGTACAGAAAAAGAGCAGCGGATCAAGGGATCCTACATGATTGCTTTCGGCCGCCTTCCCTCCAGCGGTGAGCTTAGTTACTGGAACGGGCAGGGCAACTACTCAGTTGGGCAGCTAGTGGATAATCACAAAGGCTACATCAGCAGTGATGCAGGTACAAAGCCTAGCGTGATCACTAAGTCCTACAACGACGCTTTCGGAAGGAACCCAAACGCAGGTGTATTAAAATATTGGTCCCAGTATTCGCAGTCTTATACCGAATTAGTAAATGCCCATGTTCAGGGGTTAACGTCTAATTCCAGAGAGTATGTTGATGTGATCAAAAGATCTTATGTGAAAGTTTTTAGAAGACAGCCTAGTGCAGGAGAGATTAATTTCTGGAAGGCAAAGCCTTATTCTTATTGCACTACTGTTGGCCTGCCACGATGAGTATAAGCGGACAAACGGAAGAAGTGCATCTGGTGGCACTACTAAGATCTCTCCTGCGAGCAGAGCGCTTAATGTAGTTAACTTGTCAAATAGGGTAGCCAATGAGGCTAAAGCGGCAGCAGGAATAATCTCCACTGGAGGCGGTAACATAACTGCCACAGGAGGTGGTAATATAATTGCCACAGGAGGACTTAATTAAATTATGAACAACAAACTCCTGTTATTATTATGAGTCACCAGGGCTTTTGTGCAAATAAACTGCCTTATTTAATCCTGAGACATCTCTTTGGTAAGATACAGGTATAACAGTATTTCACAAATTTTTATACCTGTTGTTAAGTACTACAAAGGATTGAATTATAAATTGCAACTGCCACTGCTGACCATACTGTTATTCTGCTCCACTCCACTGCTCTCTATGCTCAAAACGCTTTAGACGAACAGCCAGGCACAGAGATAGCTCAGATTAGTGTGAGCTTTTCTGACGACAACAACTGGGAGTGCGGCTGTGAAATTAACTAGTATCTGACGGCACCAGGTTATACCAACCTCTGGTAAAGGGGGCCTACATTATTGGTCGCTCTAACTTAAAGGGCCTTAAAAAGAGAGTTTTCACATATCAAAGCCTGGTGGCTTCCCTTTCTAAGGCCCTTATCGTGACTCATAATAGTATAAATTCGGATCTGCTATGGATTAGATCTTGCTGCTAGCCTCCGAACAGTTCTTCCAGGTCAGCTGACTCTACATAAGGTTCCAATATTTTGGAACTCATGAAGCCATGTACCAAAGCTATCTGATTATCTTCCGGTGAATACCACACTTCGGCAAAGAACTCTGGCATTTTGTATAAAACAACACTACATTCCATATAATCTCTTATAGCCAGTAACCTTCCATGCTGCCAGACAAGTGCAACCCTTTCACTCCCGGGTAAGTAGTTGAATTCATAGATGTCCATTGTGTTACATGCTGCTTACTCTAATAATACACTTGTACTTAATAAGACAATCAAAATTCTTTCAAAGATGCACTTCCTTCATTGATGAATAACCATAAATAAAACCATCTCGTTTAGAAAAGTACTGTATTTAAAAAGCAGCGGGAAATCGCTAAGCTTTATCTTTGTTGATGCTAAATCAAGTCATGCCAAATACTGGCGAAACAAATCTTTCTCCGTCTGAAATCTAAAGCATCATTTAAGTCTTCTAAAATGAAAACAGAATTAAAGGTCTTAATCCTTGGGCATAATTCAGATGACATCTTCTTGCTTCTGGATGTGCTAAAAAAAAGTAGTTTGAAATATGTAACAGAAATAGTACAAACTAAAGAAGAGTTTGAAAATGCACTTTATAGTTTTAGACCGGATATAGTTTTATCAGATTACTCTCTTCCATCATTTGACGTGGTTACGGCTTTTAAACTCAAGCAGGAGGTTTGTATTGAAACACCCTTTATTGTTGTTTCGGACCCCATAGGCGAAGAAAATGCAATAGAGTTAATCAAATTGGGAGTGACGGACTTTGTACTGAGGGAGAATATTCATCAGGTTGTTCCTAAAATTCAGCGTGCTTTAAAAGAAGCGGAAGACCGGAAGCAAAAAAAGCTGGCAGAACATCAGCTCAGGCAAAGTGATGCACAGCTTCAGAAGATAATGGACCTCTCGCTCGATATTATCTGTACTATGGATGAGGAAGGAAAATTTGTAACTGTTAGTGCTGCTTCTGGTATTGTCTTGTGTTATTTGCCAGAGGAGCTTGTTGGCAGAAAAGTAATAGATTTTGTTTTTGAAGAAGACATAAACAAGACAATCAAAGCCATTGCAGATCTAAAAAATGGTACTGATTTAGTTAATCTTGAGAACCGCTATGTGCGCAAAGATGGAGAGGTTGTCACACTACTTTGGTCAGCACGGTGGGACAAGAATGAGAAGTTAGTATATGCAATAGCCAGGGATGCAACTGAGATTAAAAAGGCGGAGGAAAAGATAAGAAATAGTGAGAAGCGGCTTAAAGCGATTCTGCATAATAGTGTAGAAGCATACAGTCTGTTAGCTGCTGACGGAACTGTAATAGAAAGAAGCGATACAAGCCAAAAAATATTCGGAGACAACTCTGATGAAACCTGGCGGAGCTTAATTCATCCCGATGACTTACCACCTGCAGAGGAGACTTTTGCTAAGACTTTGAACAATCCGGGTAAAGCTTTTAAAGTAGAATACCGCTTCAGGGTGCCGGATGAAAGTTATATATGGCTTGAGATGACTATCCAAAACCTATTGGAGGACCCCGCTGTAAATGCTATCGTGCTAAACTTCAGGGATGTTACAGAAAGAAAGACATCCCGAATAGCTCTCGAAGAAAGTGAAGCAAGACTTAAAGAAGCCCAGGCCATAGGACGTATTGGTAATTGGGAATTCAATCTGATTGATGGAAGTACAACATGGTCTGATGAAATTTACCATATATATGGAATACGCAGAGGAGACGTACAGCCATCGTTTGAGAACTTTATTTCCTATGTTCATCCTGATGAACGATCTACTGTGCTTGAAAAAATAAAAAGAGATTTATTAGCTATTGAGTATAACCTTTCAAGCTTCCGTATCCTGCGCCCTAGTGGAGAAGTTCGTCATGTTTCTATAAATGCAAAATATAATTTTGATGCTCACGGAAAACCAATCAAACTTGTTGGTGTAGAACAGGACGTTACAGAGCAGGAATTCATCAAAGAAGAACTAAAGAAAAGCGAAAATCAATATCGGGAGCTCTTTAATCAGAGCCCTATACCCAAGTGGGTATTTGATGTTGAGACGTTGCAGTTCCTTAACGTAAACGATGCTGCTGTAGAGCATTATGGTTACAGTAGGGAAGAATTTCTATCGATGACCTTGAAAGATATTCGGCCTAAGGAGTATGTTGTAGAACTGGAGGAGGTTGTAAAAGGGCTTAGAACTGACAACCCTGGAAAGTATAACAAAGTAACACAGCATGTGAAGAAAAACGGTGAGGTTATTCTAGTAGAAATAAAGAGTAATTTAATAGATATTCCAGGCAAACAAGCTCGCATGGTTCTCGCTATAGACATCACAGAACGAGTAAAATATGTTCAAGCTATTGAAGAGCAAAATGCTAAACTGCGCGAAATAGCTTGGACACAGTCACATGTTGTAAGAGCCCCGCTGGCACGCATGATGGGTTTGATCAACCTGCTCAATAGTATTGACCATCAAACAATCAATACTTCTGATGTTTTAGGCTACATAGCTGCATCTGCTCAGGAACTTGATCAGATAATACGGGATATTGTAAGAAAGACAGAAAAAGTAAACTATCAGCCAATTATTGAAGAGGAGGTTAAAAGATGAGTTTAAAAGTTTTCCTGGTAGATGATGACGATATGATCATTTATTTACATAAAATGGTAGTTAAGCTCAGCCAGTTATCCGATACGCCTTTTTGTTTTAGTGATGGTAAAAAAGCCTTGGATTATCTTTTTGAGCATTATGATACGAAAGATAACTACCTCATTTTATTAGATATCAAAATGCCTGTCATGGATGGTTGGAGTTTTCTTGAGTCAATTCAGACAAAACAATTTGATGGCGTTATAGCAGTAGTAATGGTTACTTCTTCTATTGACAAAGCGGATCGGGATAAAGCTTTTCAGTACCGGCAAGTGATAGACTACCTAGAAAAACCGCTAAGCTCGGAATTGTGTAGGCATATAATGCAACTGCCTCAGGTAAGAGGCTATTTTGACAGATCTTAAAACTAAACCATCATTGATTGTGGAAGCTGATTCCCTGTTTTGAACAAATCTGCTGGAGTACAAATTAAATAAGGGGTATCAAGTAATAATCAAGGATGGCTACAAAATCAGTCCAGTCTGTATCGTAGGCAGAGTGCCACGTGAAAAAGACTGGATGGAATGGTTCAAGTGTGCAGAAGGGAACCTTTTAATTTTGGTAAAAGGTAAACACGGCTGGCAAATAGCAAAACAGTATAGTCTGTATAAAACTTAGGAAAGACAACAGATATAAAAAAAGCATTGCCTAACCAAGCACATGAGCCAAGCTTCGGCTATGCCTTACTCACCCCATGTACAAGACAGTTATCTACAATTAATGACTTCAGACTATTTAAGATCAATCTAAAAATTATTAACGGATCAAAAATAGCTCTAGTGTCCGAATAGTGTCCGAACTAAAATAAAAAATCCCTTCAGGATTAACTGAAGGGATTTTTAGTAGTCCGTAGGGGAATCGAACCCCTGTTGCCAGAATGAAAATCTGAAGTCCTAACCCCTAGACGAACGGACCGTTTTGCTGTATTGCGGTGCAAATATAATAGCTTTTTTTATTATTGCAAATATAGATGCGAAAAAAATAAAATGCAATCTATGGCTATATAGAGAAATTTTAACCTATAGATGCATATTGCGTTTATAATCTATATTAACAACGGAAGAAACTTCAGATGAGCAAGCAAGTACAATATGAGGGTGTTAAACCCGAAGCTTTTAATCAATTTAAAAGTAAACTACAGCAGATGGGGGTAAATTTACCTGGCAATGCAGGCAGTTTTAGCGAGAAGGGAGTATCGGGTAAATATGCCTACGATGAAACTACAGAATTATTAAAAATAGATGACCTAAGTGTGGGATTCCCTGCAAGTATGATGCTAAATTCCGATACGCTGGTGAAAAGAATGACAGATCTTATTCAACAGCATGGGGGAAGGCCTAAAGTATAGCTATCTTTTCCTATGCTGCATGCGTAAACAACTTAAATTATATATTAAAGAACATACACTATAACTATGGAAAACAATACATCTCAGAACCAAGGTAACAACAAAGAGCAAAAAGGCCAACAAGGTGGAGGTGAAGGCATGCTGACGCTGCTGCAGCCACATGATATGTCAAGAACAGTGGAGTCGGCATTGCATGTATTTCAAGGGCGCCACGATAAGCTGCCTGATTTGATGCAGGATGTTGGGCAAATTCTTTTGAAAGCTACAAAGCGTTTTTCTACTACACAGCTTATTGTTGCAGCAGGTGCATTAACAATAGGAGCCATATTGATTACACGTTATGGCCCTGAAGGTGTTGAAGTAGAACAGTAACAAATACTTTAGACAGATAATAAAGAAGTCCTTCGGCGTTAGCTGAAGGACTTCTTTGCTTTAGAACCAGTAAAAGAACATGTATGGCTATATAGTGTGGCACTATACTTGCGTTCATTCATGAAAGAACTAAATCAACTATCTGTTGCTATAAAATTATGAAAAAGAAGCCCTTTATTTTTTTGTTCGCACTCTTACTGTTTGCTTTTAGAGTTAATGCACAGCAGCAGGTAGCACCACCTTTGGTGAGCGTAAATGGAGTAGGTGAGGTAATGGTAAAACCTACCGAAGTAGTTGTAAGTTTAGGAATTGAGGAACGAGAAAAAACACTTGATGCTGTTAGAAAACTGACAGACAAAAAAGCGGCCGCGGTTATCAATTATCTCAGAAAACAAGGTCTTGATTCTAAGCATGTGCAAACTTCTTTTGTAACACTAAACCCCATTTACAATAATGGAGAATTTAGTAGAACAACACCAGACTTTTACGTGGCCCAGAAAAGCATGACTATCACTATAAAGCAGATAGATAAGTATGATCAGATTCTGGCGGGTTTGTACGAAGTAGGAGTAAATAGGGTAGACGGAGTTTCATTTCAGGTGTCTGACCTAGAAAAATATAAAACGGAGGCTCGTAAAAAAGCCATACTACAAGCCAAACAAAAAGCCATAGCCCTTACTTCGGAACTTGGAGCAAAAGTAGGGCGTGTATATGCTATAGATGAAGGTAGTTCCGATATGCCACGACCTCTATTGAGAGGTAAAATGGAATCGATGTCTTATGATGCTGCTCAAGGTCCGTCTATTGCAAGTGGTGAACTAGTGGTTACTTCAAGCGTTAACGTCAGTTTTATTATAGAGTAGTATCATTGCATCATTAAAAGCAAACGGCCCAACTTTTTATAGTTGGGCCGTTTGCTATTTTGAATATTCTTGAATCACTTTGAAACTTCTTTGCTCATCCAAAAGAAAAGTTAATGGCTCACGTGGATTCTTTAAGATTTCTTCTTCTCGAATGCTCCAAGGCTTCAGCATTTCTTCCAACATGTGGGCATAAGCTGTCATTTCCCAAGGGTTAAAGATTTCGTTGGTAACATCATCTACAATAGTGTCTATCACCAAACAACTATCTTCCGCTTTGGTAGGGCGAATAAAATACTCTGGAATAACATTGAAAATATAAGCTGCATAGAACGCTCGTGCTTTGAACTCTGCTAACTGAATGGGATGTAGAGCCTTTCCTTCTGTCAGCCGATACAGTTTTCCTAAGGCACGTCCGATATAGCCATTGTCAAGCAGAGTGCAAACTACTGCCACAGAACCTAATTTTATACTAAAGGCCATGGTGGTTAGTTCATCCTGGTATTCGAAAGGAAGCTCATCTTCTTTTGGGTCTATTTTTAGCAGGAAAAGCGAGCAAGGCAGAAAATCAGAAAATTCCATAGGCACGCGTAGCGACTGCAGTACCATGAAAAAGTAGCGGAACTTGCCCTGCATTTTGGGGTCTTCACTGACAGGGTACTCAGACCTGATGAGAGGGTCTACTTCCTTTATAAGTTCTGTAACCAGTGTGCCATAATACATTTTCCCTATCCATTGAAATAGCCGCTGTTCTGGAACTGCCTGCAATCCTTCAAAGCCTTGTTCTGCAGCCTGAGCTATTTCCTGCTCTAGTGGCAATACATGGTGTAAGTGGCAGTGGTCGCAGCAGGGGATGGTAAGGTTGCCAAAGGTGGTAACGCTTTTATCCAGCAGCAGCAATTCTTTCTGAGCCAGTTTATATTTTTCTTGTAGCCACTCTCCGAATACAGGAGTTCGTTGGTCTTTGGTGATTGTTGTGCCGCACAGAAAGCAATGTTCATCACTGAACTGCATCTTCTCGAACGGGTCGTATAAAGTAAGATCTGCCATGATTTTGTAATGAAGTTGCAAAGATACTAAAACATCGGTTGATCAGCAGTACTATAAGCTTTAACCAGGCAGTTACTGTTGTTACTTTTATATAGTGCTTTTTTTATGTTAAACACATAGGTTTAAGTTTTCCTCTACGAAGAGATTTTTCGAATTATGGAAGGGTGGGAAGTGTTTATGGGAAAGTATAAATTAACAACAAGCCGATAAGCCGGGTTCTGTCGCTCCACCCGAAGGTGTGCGTCTTATCATTTATCTAGGCCTGCACTCGCGCACAGGCTCCATCGACCTACCCACTGACATCGGACGAGCAGCCCTTAGCCTTGCCGAAGCGAGGCGCTGCCAGCCTATTTGGTCTTTCAACTCCTAAGGTTTACCCAGCTGGGTCGGTCGCCCGCCCACTGGTGCGCTCTTACCGCACCTTTTCACCCTTACCTCCTTTGCAGGAGGCGGTAATTTTCTGTGGCACTAGCTGTAGCCTTTCCGTCTCCAGAAAAGCCCCTTCCCGTTAGGAAGTAGGATGCTCTGCGTTGCCCAGACTTTCCTCTCCTCTATAAAAGAGCAGCGATAAGATGGCTTGCTGTTAATCTACAATTACAAAGGTAACATTAATTGAGAAAAGGTTTTAAGTTAAAAATTCAGAAGGTTAAAAAGCTTTGAAGAGTTAGAGAGTGACTATCCTGAGATAAACATCTATGAGCGTTAGTGCACAGTTCATAAAGCTAATATTCAACCTTCTACCTTTCTACCTTATTTCAGCTTTACCAAGGTGGCACCGTAGCCGAATTTTTCTTTTTTGGCGTCCTCGAAATATTTGATGCCAGGAGTGCGACTCAATAGCTTTTGTATCTCTTTACGTAGCACTCCGTTGCCTGCTCCGTGTATAAACACAATTTCGTGCATGTTTGTAGCCATGGCTCTGTCTAATGAGTCTTGGAAGCGCTCTAGTTGAAGTTTTAGCATGGCACTGTTGCTCATGCCACTGTGGTCTTCAGTCAGTTTTTCAATGTGAAGGTCCACCTCATGCTCTGGGGCCTGCAGCCTGAAAGTCTCCTGCTGGGCTACTGCCTCTGAGAGTTGCTCTATTATCTTGTCAGTGTTGACAGTTGTTGGTTTTGTGTCGATCTGGAATACATATCCTTCTTTATTCAAGACAGGAACTGTTTTTCTGCTTTTGTAGAAAGAGGCAGCCTTAAACTGTACTTTCTTAGTAACTGGTTCAAACAAACTAGGTGCCCCGTTGCGGTGCTGCAGAAACTGTATTACAAGACTTGGCCATTTCTCAAAATCCTTCATATGATAATGTGTTATCACACGTGTTGCCTTGGGTGCAAGCTTATCGTTTTGCAAGCCTCTGTAGCCATTGGCGCGTTCTTCCCCAGAGGTGAAAAGCACATCATAATCTGTATTATTAATGACTGTGACAGCCAGAAGTTCATCTGATTGGTGAACCAAAGCCAGGTATATACCTTTAGCAGACAGTACAGGAGCTGTTGGTTCTTTTTTACGAGGTGCCTGAGTTGCAACAGGTTCATTATTCATGAACTTTGCTTCCTGAGCGTCAATTACCACCACCTCACGGCGGGCAACTGGTATAGTAAAGTCGTTGTCTATAGCGACTTCTACAATATTATTTTCTAAAATGCGCGTAACAATGCCTTCCTCTCGGCCAGACATTAAGCGCACGCGGTCTCCTACGTTCATCGTTTTATCTTTTCTTAATCGTTCTGTCTCTCTTGCTTCCTAACAGGAGCAGAAAGAAACATGCTTTAACAAAGGTACGGATTTATCATCTCCTGTGTCGAGCGTTCTTTGTTTTGGCTCTACAGGGCAGGTTATGTACAAGGCTTTTTAACGTTAAAAGTACAGGGTGTGTACTCTGAAGCCTTGGCGGTTGCTGTACGCTAAAGTAGGAGCTGGTATCTTAATGGTGCTGAGTAGGTATAATGCTGTGTTCAATACTTTGCTTCGGCCTTTGAAGTGCATTAAATTAAGGTCAGGGCTTAGGTAGTATTGTCGGTAAGCTTGAAAGCCCATTGCTCTGTTGCTTGGTTCATGGTTATAAACCATTTCTTCTGCACCGTATCCCACAGCTATATTCAGCCACTTCGGGTACCTGCTTTCTTCTTTCAGAAATGCTCCTAAATTTACCGAAAGCCAGTAAGTTTGGCCGTTATAGTCTTTCAAAATTTGTTCCGCAGTAGTGCTACCAAGTACGTTGGGCCTTGCGGCAGCGTATTGTGTGGTGTGGAAAGAAAACTTTGGCATAATGCGCACTTCCTGCCAGGCCAGTTCCTGGGCTACTACAGCGGCACTTCCTACAGTGTTTGCTATCAAATCACCAACGGAGGCACCATAGTCAGATTGGTATCCGTCAAAAATTTCTATTGGTGTTTGCAGCACAATGCCTGTAAGGCCACCGTATATAACTGCTTTTTTCTCGGGCACACCTGCCCAGCGCAGCAGGTCTATACCAGCGCGGCTCTGGTGGAAAGCACTCCAGAAATGACCAGCCTTGTCCAGCTGTTTCCATTGGTTGTTATCGTTGAAGAAGTGGAAATTAGTGCGCTCCTGATTTTGGTACCAAGCTTTGTTGAGAGTGATGAGCATCGATGCATAGCCTGCCGTAAAACCTGATCCAAGTAAAATTAGGCGGGGCTTGCTTGGTTGAGTAACAGTAGAATCGGGCATAGCATTAAGCTGGAGCGGCCAAAAGAACAGTAGCCAACTAATGCAAGCCAGACTTATGAGTTTATACTTAACCATGTTTCAAAGTTAAAGATATATAAGCTTAACATAATAATTGGTAGGAAAACACAGGCAGGATACATTCTAATCTTATTCTAATGTGGCTTTAATATTAAGTTAAGGAGACAAGTATTACTTGCAGCTTAATTATTATGTAATCTATGAGATACCTATTACTATCAATTTTATTGTTTATTGCTGTTGTAAGCGTACAAGCACAGGATACCCTGTCAGTTGAAAATGCAAAGAAAAAGCCGCTGAAAATAGAGCATGCTGAACCGCTCTACATTGATTTGATTCGGGACCTTGGAGCACATAAGGGTGAGAAAGAGTGGAATATTGGTGCTGGTATGACAGATAACCTCTCGTATGACGAGTATGAATTCTTGGTGGAATATGAATGGGCCCCAATAAATAGACTGGGCCTGGAGATAGAAGTACCTGTAACACTTTATAGCAAGAACAGCAAAGACCGAAATGGGGAGGTAAATCGTCCGTCTGATAGGGTTGAGTCGCTGAAGCTTGCTTCGCAGTATACCTTTTTTGTTTCTGAAAAACTGCAGACCTCTATGGCTTTAGGCCAGATAACTGAATTCGAATTCAAAGACTTTGATACGTTTAGCAGGAATGATATGTTTCAGGGGCTCTTGTTCAACCCTTTTTTTATAGCGGCTAAGCGTTGGGGCAAAGATTTTCATTCTCTTATTTACACTGGTCCTAGACTTTCCAGGCATTTTGGGCATAGTGGCATTAACACCTCTTATGAGGTTAATACTAGCTTTCACTACATGATCCCGCACAGCAGAAACTTTGTGGGATTGGAATTAAATAAGGAAATTGCCGATGGAAATATGCATGTAACAGCCAGGCCTCAAATGCGACTCGCTATACACGAGGGTTTAATGGTGGGTATTGTTTCAGGTATACCTCTTACCAGAGGCAACGAGCGTATAAGTTCTTTTGTGCGTTTGATATACGAACCTGGACATAAACGACATTCGCATTAATCAAGCATTTGCCAGTGGTTATGCTTCTTTACTGCAATCAAGCATAAAAACTGCTCCATATGAACATACTTATAATTGAAGACGAGCCTAATGTAGTAGCTTTCATAAAACGGGGTTTGGAAGAGGAGGGCATTCTTGCGGATGTAGCATACGAGGGCGAGACGGGTTTGAATATGGCTCTGCAAAATAAGTATGACCTCATTATACTGGACATAATTTTACCTGGTAGCGATGGTATAGAGGTATGCCGCACCATCAGGCAGCGCAAATTGCAGGTACCCATTCTTATGCTGACTGCCTTGGGCACAACAGAGGATATTGTAAAAGGCTTGGATACTGGAGCCGATGATTATCTGACAAAACCCTTCAAGTTCAAAGAGCTACTAGCTCGCATTAAGGCCTTGGGCCGCCGAATCAGTTTTACTAAAGTAACGCCAGCCTTAGCTGTAGCTGATTTGGAAGTAAACCTAGATACAAAGCAGGTAACCCGTGCCGATAAAAAGATCGGTTTGACTGCCAGAGAGTTTCTATTGCTTGAGTATTTTCTACGCAATAAAGGCAGAGTAGTGTCGCGGCAAGACCTGCTGGAAAATGTGTGGGAGTTAAATTTTGACCCTGGGTCTAATGTGGTGGAAGTGTACGTAAACTACCTTCGAAACAAGATTGATAAGGGATTTGAACCAAAGCTGATTCAGACAGTGGTAGGTATGGGGTATGTGTTGAAAGATTGAGTCCAACAAATGAATTTCCGAAGCAAACTCACCCTAACTTTTACAGTGCTTATAGCTACCGTTATAAGTGTTCTTAGTCTGACGATCTACTTTTTTGCTAAACAATATACTTACAGTGACTTTAACGATCGGTTAAAAACAAGGGCATACACTATTGCACAGGTATATTTGGAAGAGGATGAGCTAAACAGGCAGGCTTATAGGGACATTTTAAAAATGTATCAGGTACCGCTATCTGACGAAGAAGCTTATATTTATGATGCACAGCGTATGCCTGCTTTTGAATCTGATACACTCGAGCTATCCTCACAGAATGAAATTCTGGACAAGATACGGAGTGACAGTTACCTAGAGTTTAAAAGGCAGGATAGGCAGTGGGTAGGTCTTTTTTACCAGGACAATCAGGGTGATCATTACGTTTTTGCGTCTGCACGAGATGTAGCAGGTAAGCGCAAGCTGGAGAATCTCAGAAATATTCTTTTGCTGTGCTTCTTCGGAAGTACAGGATTAGTTTGGGCATTAGGCTATTTCCTATCGGGTCTGGTACTCAGGCCTATTGCCACCCTTATTAAAGAAGTTAATACCATCAGAGCTTCAAACCTGCATCTTCGGCTACAGGAGCCATCGGAGCATGATGAAATTTCTGCGCTTACGAAAACCTTTAACCAAATGCTGGACCGACTTGAGGTTTCGTTTGAGATGCAGAAAAACTTTATTGCCAATGCATCGCATGAACTTCGAAATCCTTTAACTGCCCTTAGCGGTGAAATAGAAATCACGCTTCGCAGACAACGAACACCAGCAGAGTATATAAACTCATTGGAAACGCTGCAGAAAGAAACAGACAGGCTGGAGAAACTAACCAGCGATTTGCTTAGGTTAGCTCAGGCAGGTTTTGATGAAGCAGAGGTTAAGCAGGAAAAAGTGCGACCAGACGAACTACTATTGGAGTGCCTGGCGGAGCTGCGGTATTCAGAAACAGTAAGGCTATGCTTAGACGATATGCCTGAGCAATCTGAAAGTTTATCTATTATGGGTAATACTAGCCTTCTGAAAATGGCTATTATGAATGTGCTTGAAAATGCTATAAAGTTTTCGGGGAAGTACGTCGTAACAGTGCGGCTACAGTTACAAGAGCAAAAGCTTGCTATAGTTGTAGAAGACCAGGGAATTGGCATACCGCAGGATGATATAACACATGTGCTGCAGCCCTTTTACAGAGCTAAAAATGCACGCGGGCACGCTGGAACAGGCATAGGTTTGTCTTTATCAGATAAAATTGTTCGCTTGCATGGCGGCAAACTTTCCATAAATTCAACAGAAGGAAGAGGTACAACTATTACCTTGTTGCTTCATTGCTCTTAGTTAGTAAATTAAGGAAGTAAAGCTTGTGCGTGTTTAAAGCTAATTTTTTATCTAGCTTTGCACCTGTAAAAACAGAGGCTATTGTTCTACAGTACAAGCCTCGACTACATCTAAAGCCATAACTTGCGCATGTTTATATCCATTAGCTCTTTTGAGGTTGCCAACGATATGGCTCCCGAAGTAAAGGAGGCATTCAGAAACAGACCACATTTAGTAGATGATGCCCCAGGCTTTATAAAGCTGCAGGTGCTAAGCCCACAGGAAAATCTGAACGAAATCTGGCTGATGACATACTGGACTGATGAAGAGAGCTTTCAGGTCTGGTACAAAAGCCACATGTACCACGACGTGCACAAAGGGATACCTAAAGGATTAAAACTGGTACCTGGCAGCGTGAAGGTACGTGGCTTTGAGCACGTGACCGAATAGGAGCGAAATGTTACTCACAATGCTGAGTTAGATAACATGATGCTCCTTCAGTGCTGTAATTAGTTCATGAGTTAAAAATTATCTACAGCCTGTCTTTTTTTCAAGGCAGAAATATACATATCAATCCACAGCCACTGTAACTTAGGTATGCATAGCCAAAATTGTGGCGCACGTTGCCTTGTACCGAAGCATGCCTTTCCCTTTACTTACTGCAAGCTTTTACCTGTGCTATTCTTTCTTCCTTTAAAGGGAAGTTCAAAATAAACGCAACTATTTCCTTTGATAGCAGTTTTAATATAGATAGCATTTGTATTTATGATGCATGCATACTATTTTTGATATAAGGGCTTAGAGGAATTTAATCATCCTCATAATCCAGGCCCATCATTTTGTTGTAGGCCTGTTGCAGTTCAGAAAACGCATGAAGGTTGCCTTCCTGTCTGCTGATTTGCATACCTTTTTTATAAGTGCTTTCTGCCAAATTGTTTTCGCCTAACTCTTCGTAGAGTTTAGCAGCATGGTAGTAAGTTCCTACATAGTTTACATGTTCGGCCAGTAGCTTTTCATAGTATTCCCTGGCCTTTTCTTTGTCAGAGTTGCGGTATTCTGTAGCAATGGCGTAAAGTAAGAAAGGATCGTTTGGGTCCTCTTCCAGGAACTTGAAAAGTTGTTCTAATCTATTTTGTAACATTTCTATTTGGCTATATTTTAACTAAATTCGCACAAATTTAACTTTAAAAGCTAACATTTCTAATCATGAAAATATTAGTTTGCATCAGTAACGTTCCCGATACTACAGCCAAAATTAATTTCACGAGCGACAACACAGCGTTTGATAAGAACGGTGTTCAGTTCGTGATTAATCCTTGGGATGAGTATGCTTTAACAAGAGCCATTGAGCTGAAAGAAGCCAAAGGTGGTTCTGTAACTGTATTAAACGTAGGAGAGGCCGATACGGAGCCTAATATCCGTAAGGCGCTTGCCATTGGTGCAGACGATGCCATACGCGTAAACGCACATCCTAAGGATGCTTTCTTTGTAGCACAGCAAATAGCAGCCGTAGCTAAAGAAAATAGCTATGACATCATTCTGATGGGCCGAGAATCTATTGATTACAATGGCTTTCAGGTGCACAACATGGTAGGAGAGATATTAGGTATTCCTTCTATAACACCAGCATTTAAACTAGATTTAATAGATGATGCCACAGCACGCTTAGAGCGTGAGATAGAAGGTGGTAAAGAGGTAGTAGAGGTAAAGTTGCCTTTTGTAGCTAGTGCTCAGCAACCTATGTCTGAACCTCGTATACCTAATATGCGTGGCATTATGACGGCCCGAACAAAACCTTTGAAGGTGGTAGAGCCATCAGGCGCAGAGGCAAAATCTGCCTATGTAAGCTTTAGTAAGCCTGAGAAAAAAGGTGGTGTTAAATTGGTAGATGCCGATAACGCCGCTGAACTGATTACATTATTAAGAAACGAAGCTAAAGTACTATAAGATATGTCTGTATTAGTATTTGTAGAAGGTCTTAACGGAGAGATCAAAAAATCATCGTTGGAGGCTGCCTCTTATGGTAGCCAAGTAGCGCAAACCCTTGGAACGAGTGCTACTGCTGTAGCAATGGGCGATATCAGCCAGAATGCGTTAGCGAAGCTTGGCGAACAAGGGATCAGCAAAGTGTTGTATGATGCCGACGAAAAGCTGGAGAAGTTTGTAGCCGAGGCTTATGTAAAAGTTATTGCCAAGGCAGCAGAGCAGGAAAATGCTAAAGTGCTTGTGTTTGCACACTCTAACATAGGTGCAGCTGTAGGGTCAAGGTTGGCCGTAAGGTTAAACGGGTCGCTTGCCACAAACGTAACTACGCTGCCTAAAACGGATGGTGCCTTTACTGTTACCCGTAGTGTTTTCTCTGGTAAAGCTTTTGCTGAAGTAGAGTTAACTTCTGATGTGAAAATCATTGCGGTACAGAAAAACAATTTCGAAGTTAGCCAAAATGCAGGCACAACTGCTACGGTAGAAAACTTATCTGCCGATGTTACGGATGCCGACCTAACCACAGCCCCTAAGGAAACTGTGATGCAGGAAACTGGCGGTGGCGTATTGTTGCAAGAAGCTGCCATTGTGGTTTCTGGTGGTCGTGGCTTGAAGGGACCAGAAAACTGGCACCTGATTGAGGATCTGGCAAGAGAGTTAGGAGCCGCCACAGCCTGTTCAAAGCCTGTAGCTGACATGGATTGGCGCCCTCACCACGAACACGTGGGCCAAACAGGAATAACGGTTAGTCCTAACCTTTACATCGCAATTGGTATATCTGGCGCTATACAGCACCTGGCGGGGGTTAACTCTTCTAAAGTGATTGTCGTTATTAATAAGGATGCAGAAGCACCGTTCTTCAAAGCTGCCGATTATGGTATAGTAGGCGATGCTTTTGAAGTGGTTCCAAAATTAATCGAGGCTGCGAAAGCTTTAGACAAATAGATTTAGAAGATATATTGTGGAAAAAATTCAGTTAGAGATACTTGGCCTGTCTTCCAGCCAATCGCAAACAGGATCGTTTGCCCTTGTATTAGGAGAAAGAGACGGAAACAGAAGGCTACCGATTATCATTGGTATGTTTGAGGCTCAGTCTATTGCCATTCAGATAGAGAAAATAAACCCAAACCGCCCGCTCACGCACGACCTTTTTAAGACGTTTGCTGAGCAAGTGGATGTTAGTATTTCTGAAATTATTATTTCAGACTTAAAGGAAGGGGTGTTTTACTCTAAAATAATGTGTACTGATGGCACAAAAGATTTTGAACTGGATGCCCGTCCCTCAGACGCCATTGCCATAGGTTTACGTTTTGGAGTTCCGATTTATACTGTTGAATCTGTTTTATCTGAGGCAGGAATTATACTAAGCGACTTGGAAGATGAGGACGAGAACGAAGAAATGACTGTTAAAAGCAGCACTTCCTCTACCAGTTCAACTTCTTCGAGTTCCAAAGAGCCTTTAAATCAGACATCAACAGATGAACTGAACAAAATGCTGAACGAGGCTCTGGAAAAGGAAGATTACGAAAGGGCTGCCAAAATTAGAGACGAAATAAACAAACGTAACTGATGTAATAACATACATCGCGCTAAGTCCTGCATCCTGGTGGTGCAGGACTTTTTTGTTTTGTTCGATTTAAGGCTTACTTTTGACAAATTTTCCTGCCAAGTATGCTTGATATCCTTAGAGGGCTTTTAGGGTTAATTGCCTTATTAGCTATTGCTTTCCTTTTCTCCAGAGACAGAAAACGTATAGACTGGAAACTGGTTGGTTTCGGTGTCTTTTTGCAAATCTTTTTTGGGGTAATGGTTACCCAAGTTCCTTTTGTTGCCGATGCTTTTGCTTTTGTTAGTAAGGTATTTGTTAAATTACTTAGTTTCTCTCAGGCAGGTGCCGAGTTTCTTTTCGGAAACCTAGCAAATCCCGCGCAAAATGGTGGGTTAGGCTATATCTTCGCTTTTTCTGTACTGCCTACAATTATCTTTTTCTCTACTGTTTCTGCTGGGTTATACTACCTGGGTGTGTTGCAAAAATTGGTTTTCAGCATTGCCTGGATTATGTCTAAAGGCATGCGGCTATCGGGTTCAGAAAGTTTATCAGCGGCTGGCAACATATTTTTAGGCCAAACAGAGGCACCTCTTTTAGTAAAGCCTTTTATTTCCCGCATGACAAAGTCAGAGCTTATGTGTCTGATGACTGGGGGAATGGCTACGTTGGCTGGTGGTGTTTTGGCTGCTTATGTGGCATTTTTGGGTGGCGACGATCCTGCACAACAAGCAGTGTTTGCGGCGCACTTGCTAACAGCTTCCATCATGAATGCTCCTGTAGGTATTGTGTTGGCAAAGATGCTAGTACCAGAAACTGAGCCAGAGAAGATAAATACAGAGCTTGAGGTAAACGAGGAGCAATTAGGTGTAAACTTAGTAGATGCTTTGTCTCGTGGTGCTGCAGATGGTTTGAGGCTTGCTGCAAACGTAGGAGGTATGTTGCTAGCATTTATAGCTGTTATAGCTTTGTTAAACTATATGCTCATTAAGTTCGGAAGTGTAACTGGATTGAACGGAATTGTTGTAGCTAGCACGAATGGTCAGTTTGACGGCTTTTCGTTCCAGTATATCTTAGGCCAGATCTTTAGAGTATTTGCTTTTGTTATGGGTGTGCCTTGGGTTGATACCTTACAAGTAGGAAGTTTGCTGGGCCAGAAAACTGCCGTAAATGAATTCGTGGCTTACCTGGACCTGGCCAACATGAAGGCTGCTGGAACATTAAGTCCTAAGTCTTTGGTGATGGCAACATATGCTCTTTGCGGCTTTTCTAACTTTAGCTCTATTGCCATACAAATAGGAGGCATAGGTAGTATGGCACCAAATCAACAAGGCAACCTGTCTAAGTTGGGCTTTTTAGCCTTACTGGGTGCTTCCTTAGCTTGTATGATGACCGCCACTGTAGCTGGTATGCTTTACGAATTATAAGCAACTAAATTTTATAAAGCAGAGGCCTCTTACTAGTGTTGTAAGAGGCCTCTGCTTTTATGGCAGGTTAGCTTCAATAAGAATCCTACCTGTCGCGTTCATCTTCTACTTTCTTAGCATCGCGCATCAGTCTGTTCGCAAATATAAAATCCTGAAGTTCTGGTATTTGGTTATCCATGATATTGTCGTTAGTGCCTTCCCAGAGCTTTTTGCCCTTGTAGAGGAAAAAGATTTTGTCGCCAATCTCTATCACCGAGTTCATGTCATGCGTTACAATAATGGTGGTAATGTTGTACTCATGGGTTATTTCTTTAATTAGCTCATCTATGGTGATGGCAGTTTGCGGATCTAGTCCAGAGTTCGGTTCGTCGCAGAAAAGGTACGTACAGTTAGGCGCAATAGCACGGGCGATACCAACACGTTTTTTCATGCCTCCGCTAATTTCAGATGGCATTTTATTATTGGCATTTTCTAAACCTACCCGTTGCAAACAAAAGTTTACGCGGTCCATTCGCTCACTTTTATTCATGTCGGTGAGCATCTTTAACGGGAATTCCACGTTTTGCTCCACCGTCATAGAGTCGAATAGTGCCGAGCCCTGGAACAGCATTCCAATCTTTCTTCTGATTTCCTGCCTTATATCTAGTTTATTATTCGTGAAATAAGTGCCGTCGAAAGTTACACTACCAATATCAGGTTTCACAAGACCCACAATACACTTTAAAAGTACGCTTTTACCTGTACCGCTGGCACCTAATAACAAGTTAGTTTTACCCGTTTCAAAAACGCCGCTAATGCCATCTAAAATCGTCTTGCCATTAAAGGACTTATGTATGTTATGTATTTCAATCATTTAACCTTTCGTTTAACCTTTGCCAGCCGCCAAAATTAATCCTTCTTTGAATATAAAACTGTTACCTAAACAATATTCTTAGAGCAGCAACTGGGCACAAATAAAGTCTGCTATCAATACGGCGATCACACTGTTTGTAACGGCTGTTGTACTGGCTGCACCTACTTCTAAAGCTCCACCAGATGTGTTGTATCCTCTAAAGGAGGCGATGGAGGAAATCAAAAATGCGAATACCACCGATTTGATAAGCGCAAACACGATGTTGTAAGGAATAAAATCTCCTCTTATTCCGGATGTATATTCTTGAGCTGTCAGTTCACCAGAAAGTGTGCCTGCTACGTAGCCACCTGCTATGGAAAGAAACATAGCTAGTATAACCAGCATCGGAAAAACCAGCAGGGAAGCTAAAATTTTAGGGAGCACCAGGTAAGATGCAGAGTTGATACCCATCACCTCCAGTGCGTCTACCTGTTCCGTAATTTGCATAGTGCCTAAGCCACCTGCTATGCTGGAGCCTACTTTACCTGCCAAAACGATGGAAGTAATGGTAGGGGCGAGCTCTAACAAGGTCATTTCACGCACCATAAACCCGATAGTGGAACGTGGAATAAAGGCGTTGTCCAGGTTGTAAGCTACCTGCACACAGGTTACGGCACCAATAAAAGTGGAGACAATTGCTACGATCACGATGGAATTTACTCCAATCAGAATCGCTTCGTCAATAGTTCTCTTGAAAATGATATTTGACGATTCTCCCCTTGCAAAAAGGCTTTTTAGAAAAAGAAGATATTTTCCGAAATGCTGCAGCATAATGAGCTATATAAGCTTTAAGAACTTTGGTTAAAAGGTGTTTTAAAACAAAAATACTTAATAATACCTATCTTACGGTTATAATTGCAAAACATATAAAGTCATACATATTTATGCAACGATACATACTAGTGACAGGCGGAACAAAGGGTATTGGTAAAGCTGTAATTGAACAGTTTTCGAAAGAAGGCTTTCACATCATTACCTGTTCACGAAACGAAAAGGACCTGCAAAAGTTAAAGCTGGAGATAGAGCAGAAGTATACTTTCTCTAAAGTTTTTTACCAGGAGGCAGACCTGAGCGAAAAAAAATCACTTCAGAGTTTTGTAGATTATGTACATGGGCTTGATGTAAAAGTTGATGTTTTGGTAAACAACAGCGGCCTCTTTATTCCTGGCAAAATAACCGAGGAAGACGACGAGGCTCTGCCATTCATGATCAACACAAACCTTTACAGCGCTTATTACCTTTCAAAAGCATTGGTGCCGCAAATGATCGAAAGCCGATCAGGACATATCTTTAATATGTGTTCTACTGCCAGCATTACTGCCTACACAAATGGTGGCTCTTATTGTATTTCTAAATTTGCGCTATATGGAATGACCAAAGTGCTGCGCGAAGAACTGAAGGAGCACAATGTGCGTGTAACTGCTATACTACCAGGTGCTACGCTTACGGCTAGTTGGGAAGGTGTAGACCTGCCCCCTGAGCGCTTTATCAAATCGGAGGATGTGGCGATGGCAATTTATGGGGCTTATACCATGTCTGCAAACAGTGTGGTAGAAGAACTGCTAATCAGGCCACAGTTAGGTGACCTATAATGTTTAGGAGTTGAAGAGTTAGAGATTTAAACAGTTGAGGGATTGATTGAAGTACATTTCTTAAATAATTGATACAAAATATACTATGAAATTAGAAGGTAAAATTGCCGTTGTAACAGGGGTAAGCCATGGCATTGGCTTGGCCACCGTAGAAGCACTTTTGGAGAAAGGGGTAAGAGTGGCAGGTTGGGGCAGAACGGCACCAGAAATTGAGCACGAAAACTTTTACTTTTTTTCCTGCGATGTGCGGCAGCCCGAGGCAGTGCAGCAAGCTTTTGATCAAACGGTGCAGCAACTAAACGGAACAGTTTCCATTTTAGTTAACAATGCTGGCTTGGGTATACCTGCCAATCTGGAAGACCAAAAGCTAGAAGACTGGCATAAAATGTTCGATACAAATGTGCATGGACTTTTTTACTGTACCCGCTTGGTTTTACCTGGCATGAAGGAGCAGGAGGAAGGTCATGTCATTAACATATCTTCTATAGCAGGTAATACTGGCGTGAAGGGTATGTCTGGTTATGCAGCTACAAAACATGCGGTACGGGGCATTTCGCAGTCGCTATATATGGAGGTGCGTGATTATGGCATAAAAGTTACCTGTATTTACCCTGGCTCCGTGCAAACCAACTTCTTCGATAACATGGAGAACTCACCTGCAAGCCCCAACATGATGCGCCCCGAAGACATTGCCTCCACTATTCTGCATGCGCTTGAGTCTCACCCTAATTACCATCATGTAGATATAGAAGTAAGGCCGCTCATGCCTAAAGGAAAAATACAGAAATAGTGAAGAATGGTATGGCTTTTGTAGCTTTGCAGATTAGGATGAAGAGAAAAAGGCGCTAAAGCTTTTGTATGATAGCAGCGCTAGTTTTCTGTAGTCCAGAAGTATAAAGTACAGAGATGAGCTTCAGTGTTTATTCATCGATATTTTTTTAAAATTGTCTGTCGAAGTAAGAAACTTAACTAAAATATTTGGCTCCCAGCGTGCTGTAGATGCTATAAGCTTTACGGCTGGGCAAGGGGAAATTGTGGGCTTTCTGGGTCCTAATGGTGCTGGCAAATCCACTACCATGAAAATAGCCACTTGCTACCTGCCACCAAGTGCGGGAACGATAACGGTAAATGGCTACGATGTGGTGCAAGACCCTATAGCCGTGCGCCGTAGTGTTGGCTATTTGCCAGAGCACAACCCACTTTACCTCG
The DNA here is from genome assembly GCF_020907245.1 of Pontibacter harenae. Classification (GTDB taxonomy): domain Bacteria; phylum Bacteroidota; class Bacteroidia; order Cytophagales; family Hymenobacteraceae; genus Pontibacter; species Pontibacter harenae. The sequence goes on from NZ_JAJJWH010000016.1 coordinate 27,521, forward strand.
ATATGTATGTGCACGAATACCTACAGTTTGTAGCCTCTGTGTATGGCATAAAAGGCCGCAAAGGTGCGGAAAGGGTAAAGGAGATGGTGGACCTCTGCGGTTTAACAAGAGAGCAAAGCAAAAAGATAGGGGCTTTATCGAAGGGTTACAGGCAAAGGGTAGGGTTGGCACAGGCGCTCGTACACGATCCGCAGGTGCTTATTTTAGATGAGCCCACCACTGGCTTGGACCCAAACCAGATCGTTGAGATCCGTTCCCTCATCAAGCGCGTGGGCCAAAACAAAACTGTTATTTTCTCTACCCACATCATGCAGGAGGTTTCAGCCATCTGCGACCGTGTGGTGATCATAAACCGAGGCAAGTTAGTAGCCAATAGCGATGTAGCAAGTCTGCAGGCAGGTAACCGCACTGGCAAAGTAACGCTGGTGGAGTTTGAGCAGCCAGTTGCGCAGGAGTTATTACAAAACATACCAGGCGTGCTGCAGGTAGATTTGGCGCAGGGAAACACCTACCGTGTTACATCAGACCGTGATGCTGATATACGCGCCGCTGTTTTCAGAATTGCTGCTGAACATAACTGGCCGCTGGTTGGGCTCAGGCAAGAAGAAAATTCACTCGAAAAGATATTCCAACAGCTTACAAAGTAGTTATGAATTAGAAATTATGAATTATGAATAAGGGTAGCTTTGAAAGTATAGGTTTATACTAAAAGCAAGTCTCGTAATTCGTAATTCGTAATACGTAATTAAAATAAGATGCTTTCCATTTTAAAAAAAGAATTTAACGGCTTCCTTAACTCGCTGATCGCTTACATCGTGATCACAGTTTTTCTGGTGGCTATTGGCATGTTTATGTGGGTTTTCCCAGAGAGTAGTGTGCTGGAGTATGGCTATGCCGACCTGCAGACGCTCTTCAACATGGCTCCTTGGGTTTTCCTGTTTCTGATACCTGCTATTACCATGCGCACTTTTGCCGAGGAAAAGCGGGAGGGAACAATAGAACTGCTGCTTACAAAACCTATTACGGACTTGCAGCTTATTCTGGGGAAGTACTTTGCTGCTTTGCTGCTGGCACTATTCGCATTGCTGCCTACGCTGCTCTACTATTATTCTGTTTATGAATTGGGCAGCCCGCAGGGAAACATAGACTCCGCTGCCGTAGTGGGCTCTTATCTTGGTCTGATCTTTCTATCGGGAGTTTTTTGTGCGATAGGAGTGTTTGCCTCCTCCATTTCCAATAACCAGATCATCTCATTTGTAATTGCTGTTTTCTTGTGCTTTATCGTTTACACTGGTTTTGAATCCATTGCTTCCATACCCTTGTGGGGCAAGCACAGCTACTTTATCAGTCAGTTAGGTATAGCTTATCATTACACCGCTATTAGTAAAGGCCTTGTAGATTCTAGGGACGTGCTTTATTTTATAAGTGTTATTGCCATTATGGTGCTTGCTACAAAATTAGTTTTGAGGAGTAGAAAATGGTAACTGAACAAACACAGCAGAATAAGAGCAAGCGCAACAGCGACATCTTAAGATTTCTGGCTTGGATAGTTGGCATTGTTGTACTCAATGTCTTTGCTGCTAATTTCTTTTTCCGCCTCGATTTAACCGAGGATAAGCGTTATACCATTGCGCCTGTGACAAAGCAAATGCTAGGTAGTTTGCAAGACGAAGTGGTGGTAGACGTGTACTTAGAAGGAGATTTTCCTGGTGGCTTTGAGCGACTACAGCAGTCTGTACGCGAGACATTGGAAGAGTTCAGGGTTTATGCCGATGGTAACCTGCGCTACAATTTTATTAACCCGATGGATATTTCGGATGAGGCAGCGCGAAATGAATTTATAACCTCTTTAGCTCAGAAAGGAGTTATTCCAACAAACCTAAATGCTACCGAAGACGGCAAGCGAGTTGAGCGACTGGTTTTTCCAGGTGCTGTCATACGTCATAAAGGCAAAGAAACTGGTGTTACATTCTTAAAAGGCAATTTGGCTGCATCAGCTGATGAGCGTTTAAATCAGTCGGTGGAAGGGGTGGAGTATGAACTGGCTACTGCTATTCGTAAAGTAGCTTTCCAGGGAAATAAAATGATCGGCTACATTACAGGCCAAGGTGAGTTAGATTTAAACCAGGCGGCCGATCTGATAGGTTCTTTGCAGGAGTTTTATAGGGTGGCACGCGGCGATTTAGATCAAATTCCAACCTTACAAGGACTTGATTTGATTGTAGTAGCCAAACCAACTTCCGCATTTTCTGAAGCAGACAAGTATAAAATTGATCAGTTTATCATGAACGGCGGTAAAGCTGTTTTCTTTGTGGATGCGCTGAACACCAATATGGACAGTGTAGCTACAGGTGGAACATTTGCTTTGCCTTACAACCTGAACCTGGAGGACTTGCTGTTCCGTTACGGACTACGCCTTAACCCAACCATGGTGGTAGATATGAACGCTGGTTTTATACCTATTGTAACGGGTTATATGGGAGATCGCCCACAGACAGAAATGGTTAGCTGGCGCTTTTACCCAGTGCTGAACAATTTTAGCAAGCATCCTATATCACGTAACCTGGATGCTGTTTATGCAAAATTCATTGGTACTATCGATACCGTGAAAGCTGAAGGTATAAATAAGACACCACTGGTTTATACTTCTAACTATAGCAGAGTGATGCAAGCGCCTGTACCTATTACTTTAGAAGAATCGCGATTAAACGTTGGAGCAGAGGTGTTTATAGATGGTCCGCAGCCTGTAGGATATTTGCTAGAGGGTAAGTTTACGTCGTTATTCAGAAACCGCATGGCGCCGCAGGGCGTGCAGGATACGCAGGTGAAAGAGGAGGGAGTGCCTTCCAAAATTGCTGTTTTCTCAGATGGTGACCTAGTGCGTAACGATGTAAATCCTCGCACTAACCAGCCGTATGAGTTGGGCTACGACCGTTATAACAACATAACATTTGCTAACAGAGAATTGGTGATGAATACTGTTCATTATCTTTTAGACTCAGAAGGACTTATAAACGTGCGGAGCAAAGAAATTCAGTTGCGCCCGCTGGACCGAGTACTGGTGAAGGAAGAGAAAACGTACTGGCAACTCCTGAACCTTGTTGCGCCTATTGTGCTGCTAGGTTTGTTTGGTGTAGCCAGGTACTATATGCGCAAGCGTAAGTATGAGAGGTTTTAAATCTTGATTCTTTCAGGACTTGGTCTTTTAACTATGTAAACATTGTTGCTAACCAGGTTATTTTCTTCAAAACAATGAAATTTCCCTTCAAAAGCCGAAAAAGGGCCTGTTGAAAGGATAGGAGAAACGCAATTTATTTCTAACTTTGCTTTTATAACATTATAGGTCTACGTAATGAAATTTATCGTCTCTTCTTCTGCACTTTTAAAGCAGCTATCTAGCATCAACGGCGTGGTAACCAACAATCCTGTGGTGCCAATACTGGAAAACTTCCTCTTCGAAATTAACGACAGCACGCTTACCATCACAGCCAGTGACTTAGAAACTTCTATGATTACAGAGCTGCAGGTAGAAGCGAGAGAGAATGGCCGCATAGCCGCTCCAGCTAAAATCCTTTTGGAAACTCTGAAGAACCTTCCAGATCAGCCAGTTACTTTCACGATAGACGAAGAGACATATACCATAGAAATCAGTTCTGCCAATGGCCGTTATAAGCTGTCTGGTGAGAATGCTACCGATTTCCCGCGTGTTCCTGTAGTAAAAGGAGGAGACGCAATCGAGATACCTTCTAATGTGCTGTCAAGAGCTATCAACAAAACCATATTCGCGGTTAGCAACGACGAACTTCGTCCTGCCATGACGGGTATTTTTGTGCAGTTGCGTTCTGATAACGTTACGTTTGTAGCTACAGACGGTCACCGTTTGCTGCGCTTCCGTCGTTCCGACATCGTTACAAACCAAGAGGCATCTCTCATTATACCTCGCAAGGCTTTCACGCTGCTGAAGTCTACGTTGCCAACAGAAGCTACAGCTGTAAGAGTGGAGTTTAACCAATCTAACGCTTTCTTTAGCTTCGATAACATTCGTATGATTTGCCGCTTGATTGACGAGCGCTATCCTGACTACGAAAATGTTATACCTGCACAAAACCCTAACAAACTGGTAATAGAACGTGCTGCCTTATTGAGCTCTGTGCGTCGTATATCTATCTATTCAAATAAAACAACGCATCAGATTCGCTTAAAGCTATCTGGTTCTGAGCTGCAGGTTTCTGCCGAGGACTTAGATTTCTCTAACGAAGCAAATGAGCGCCTTACTTGCCAGTATGAAGGGGAAGATATGGAGATTGGCTTCAACGCAAAGTTCCTGATCGAGATGTTGAACAATATCGATTCTGACGAGATAACGTTTGAGCTTTCTACTCCTAACAGAGCTGGTTTGCTTATGCCGATTGTGAACGAAGACAACGAAAACGTATTGATGCTGGTAATGCCAGTTATGCTTAATAACTACGTATAAGTATATTCTACCATAAACAAGAAAGGCGACCTGTACAGGTCGCCTTTCTTGTTTATGGTGAGGCTTTGATTGTTTTTTTATTTCTTAACTGTTTTCACCTGTATATACACTGGGAAATGGTCGCTGTAGCCTCCCAGATAGGTGGTGCCTGTGTAAGTCTTGCGAGGGGTGTTTCGGTACCTTCCAAATCGAATGGTAGCAAAGTCAGGTCTGTGTATGGTGGCTGATCCTCTTACTAGCTCTAAACCTTTGCCCGTTAACAAAGATTTAGAAACGATAATCTGGTCAATCATCTGAAAATCTGCTCGGTTAAAGTAGCTGCCTTTGCCATCAATAAAGTGCATGTAAAAAGGGTTGAAAAGCTCTTCATTAAAAACGGGGTTGGGTCTACCAGAAGCTTTCAGAATATTTTCCATTACTTCTGATTTCGGTTCAGCGTCAAAATCTCCCATTAATATAATGTTTGCACTTGGGTTCAGTTCCTGCTGCTGTTCTATAAGTTTGCGCAAAGTTGCAGCTGCTTCTTTTAACCTGCTGTCATCTTCTCTGCTACCCTTAGTGGCTCTGCTGCGAGGAGGCCAATGATTCACATAAAGCGTTACATCTTCTCCTAGTAATTTTCCTTTAACCAACAATATGCCTCTAGTTTTAAAGTTTTTGTCTTCAAAAGGGATACTTATACTTTGGTTCGTTATAGGGCTGAAAACCTTTGGCTTATATAGAAAAGCTACATCTAGACCTTGTTCATCTGGCATGTCATAATGTATGATAGCATAGTTGCTTTTCTCAAGTGCCTCAGTATGTACAAGGTCGTTTAATACTTCTTTATTTTCTATCTCACATAAACCTATAATAGCTGGACCATTTTCTCCACCTATGGATTTTATAACAGCGGCAAGGTTTTTAACTTTTTGCTGATAGCGTTGCTCGTCCCACTTCAGGTAACCAGTAGGAGTAAAGACATCATCGTCTGTAGCAGTGTCATTTGCAGTATCAAATAGCCTCTCTACATTATAGAAAGCTATTGTTTGTATGCGTTCTTTGTTAGATTTTAAACCTACTCTGGCACATCCTGCAAGGGTAATAAGGGTAAAAAGAATCAATAGTGTTTTTATTCCGTAGCGCATCGCGTAACTTTGTACTTATATAGATAATAAAGCATATTACGAGATACCTATAGTAGAAAGTTCTAAATTTGATAAAATGAAGAAGTCAGAAATATATTTCAGCATTGCACTTGATGATAACAGAGTGCCAGAAGCAATCAGCTGGCGTGCCACAGATGCAGGAGAGAAGATTCATTTTGCCAAAGCCATCAATATCGCCTTATGGGACAGAGATGAAGCTGGTACAATGAAGATTGACCTTTGGACAAAGGATATGCCTGTAGAAGAAATGAAATACTTTTACATCGACACGATGGGAGCCATGGCACAGAGTATCGCCACTGCTACAAGTGATACGGTGATGGCACAAAAGATCAGAAGCCTTTGCGAAGAACTGATGAAGCATGTAGAGGAAGACAATAAGAAGAACGGCTAGATATTACTTACTTCCCTATAAAAGCGAAAGCCACCTACATAAGGTGGCTTTCGCTTTTATAGGGAAACTGCTGATGATTAATTGATGCTCGCTGTAGCGCCTTCAGCGCTTACAGTTTGATTGGCTGTTATATCTTTGCCAGCTTGCAAGGCTGTGGCTTGTGCTACAAAAGTACGATCAGATTTATTATAGTCTGTACGCACCTCGTAATAGTTGCTATACTGCACAGTGCTCAATACCTTTTCTAGCTGAAAATCGCGCTCGTTACAAACCATTTTGCATAGTTCATCTATCTTGGCCTGATTGCCAGCGTATTTTTTTTCGATGGCCATCATTTTAGCAACTTTGTCTAAATTGATAGCTCTTACCTCTTTTGATTGGAAGTTATTTAGACGAAGTTCTGTAATCATCTGATCTGTTAAGTTAGCAGCTCTTTTTTCTGCTGTTAGTGGAGTATCTTGCGCTGCAGTTGCGAATATAAAACCGAACATCATGCAAGTTATTATCAGTAGCTTCTTCATAGTATTTCCTTTCTATAGTTTTTAGTGGTTCTCAGAAATGTTTACTGTTCTTATATAAAACTGATGGCAGTGTTAAATAATTCCAGTCAAACAGACATTTCTGACTAATCATTTACACAATATATAGTACACATACTATGCCAAAAAAGCCGATTTTAGAGCTAAAATCGGCTTTTTTTAAGTTTTTGCTACTGTCTTCTACCACTCGTTCATCCACATCATCGACTCTACAGGTGTGATGGTGCGGTGATTGTATTTTGCGTTTGTTTTGGTGTTGTAGTAGTTCTCTATGCCGCCTTTCACTTCGAAATAAATCAATTGTCCAATTGGCATGCCATGATACACACGCACAGGTTGTGTTACCGATATCTCTAATGTCCAGGTGTTGCAAAAGCCAACATCGCCTTTACCTGCAGTGGCATGAATGTCTATGCCTAAGCGCCCAACACTCGATTTTCCCTCCAGAAAAGGTACGTGCGCATGCGTTTCTGTGTACTCCAGCGTAACTCCCAGATAAAGTGTATCTGGTGTAAGCACAATGCCTTCCTCAGGAATTTCGAACACCTCTATCTCATTATGCTTGCGGGCATCCAGTACTTCATCTTTATAAGTAGCCAGGTAGCGGCCCAAGTGCACATCATAAGAATTTGTGCCCAGGCATTCACGGTTAAATGGCTCAACGAGTATGGTACCTTTTTCTATTTCTGCTAAAATCTGTTTATCTGTCAGTATCATGATGGTGTGCTAAAAGCGAGTTGTAAAAGTAAGGAAATAAGCAGATATGTGCCAAGTATAAAAAGCGAGCGGCAGCACCTTTTACAGGCCTGCCGCTCGCTTTTCAGGTATATTGACTGGTAGTTTTTAATTTACTGCTTCTTTCAGTGCTTCCAGGTTTGTCTGAACAAACTGCTGTGCGAGTTCTTCTGTGATGGCTGTTGATACAAAAAGGGCTTCATACTGAGAAGGAGCCAAATAAATTCCTCGTTGCAACATACTGTTAAAGTAACGACCAAACAAAGCAGTGTCTGAAGTCTTAGCACTTTCAAAATCTACCACAGGCTGATCGGTAAAGAAAAGGCTAAACATAGAGCCAACGTGATTGATGGTACAATTCAAACCCAAATCTTGTAGGTTTTTGCGAATACCTGCTACGATAGAGGAGGTTCTCTCTTCCAGTTGCTGGTACACCTCTTTATGATCGTTCAGGTAGTTTAGCATGGCCATACCTGCTGCCATGGCTATAGGATTGCCAGAAAGCGTTCCTGCTTGATACACAGGGCCTGCTGGTGCCACAAAATCCATTATCTCTTTCTTGCCACCGTAAGCACCCACCGGCATACCGCCACCTATAATCTTACCTAAGGTTGTCATATCAGGGGTTACGCCAAACAGTTGCTGTACACCACCTGGCGCTAACCTAAAGCCTGTCATTACTTCATCAAATATCAGCACAATGCCTTCCTGATCGCATAGATTGCGGAGTCCTTGCAGAAAACCATCTTGCGGAAGAACAAGCCCCATGTTACCTGCTACAGGCTCTAAAATAATGGCTGCTACTTTTTCTTTATTTGCCTCTACAAGCTGCATTACCGCCTCTAGGTTGTTATAGGGAGCGGTAAGTGTATCGGCTGCAACTCCTTCTGTTACGCCTGGGCTATCGGGTACTCCCAAGGTAATAGCGCCGCTTCCTGCAGCAATGAGAAAAGAGTCGCCATGCCCGTGGTAGCATCCTTCAAACTTAATAATTTTATTGCGACCAGTATAGCCTCTGGCTACCCGAATAGCAGACATGGTGGCTTCAGTCCCTGAGTTCACCATGCGAACTTTTTCTATGCTTGGCACCATGCTAACGATTAGCTCGGCAATTTCAACTTCTTTGCGAGTAGGTGCTCCAAAAGAAAGTGACTTTGGAACAGCAGCCTGAATAGCCTCTTGTACTACTTCATTGGCGTGGCCTAAAATCATTGGTCCCCAAGAATTTATAAATTCCATGTAGCGGTTGCCATCTTCATCGTACAGGTAAGGGCCTTTAGCCGAAACCATAAAGCGAGGATTACCGCCAACGGCTCTAAAGGCGCGAACAGGAGAGTTTACGCCGCCAGGTATTGTGTGCTGTGCCCTTTCGAATAGTTCGTTGCTTACTGGTGCTTTAATCATAGTCATGTGTATCGTTGTAATTTTATTAGAATAGTGGGTTTACCACCGTTAACTGCAGATTTTCAAGTTTAGTAATAGGTACGTATTGGTTGTCGCTGCTGATTTCGCTAAGCTTGAAAGGGTTTGTATAGCCAATTCCCTGGTAAAAGACGCCAGGTCTAATTCCTGTCTGAACAAAAGAAGTATGAAACTGCGGACCGTATTTCTGTAGCAAGGTACCAAAGTAGTACAGCATCTCGAAGCCTGCATAGGCATAAACGGAAGGAGGCAGGTTATAATTTCTTGTATACTGCTTTCGGAACCAAGTCACATTCGGGCTTAACCTGTTTACATATTTAGGATTGATAAAGTATATCTCCAGGTTATCCAGCTGCTGTAAGGAAATCTGGTTTATGTTCAGCCATTTATCATAGGTGATAAGTGGTAATTTGGAAGACATACCTTGCAGCAAGCTAGTAGCGTTTACTGCCGCCGTCATTTGATCTGAAAAAACAGCCATATGGCCTACCTCTTCCAGTTGCAAACTTCTAAATACTGTAGCAGTTGCTGTATTTTCTGTTGAGTTTATCTTCTTAAAGGTTTTAACCTTACCGCCCAACTTTATAAACTCTCTGCGATAGTGGCCGGCAAAGGTTGTGTCTTCTTTGGTTCCTTCGTAAAGTATAGAAGCTGTTTTGGGGCTGAATGTCTGATAAGCATAACGAGCAGCTTGGCGTGCCTGGGTGGCAACTGAAGATTCGAACAGAAAAACATTATTGTAGCCCTGGGCCATTTCCAGGTCCTGCGACAGCGGATTAATAATGTTGATGTTATTTTCTTTTGCAAACCTAGCCGCTACCCGTGCTGATGTTTTATAGATGGGGCCAATGATCAGGTCCATCTGCTTCATCTCAGGAAGAGCTAGAGTGCGCTTCAAGCTAAGGGTGTCAGCGTTGGTGTCATAAGCAAAAAGCTTGAGGTTAATACCTTGCTGTTCCAGCGAATCTTTTGCCAGTTTCATGCCTGCGTATAAGTCAGTGACAAACTGGTTTTTACGGGCAGTCTGCTGTAAGTCTTGGTTTAACTGAAAGGGTAGGAGCACAGCTACATTCATGCTTTGCTGCTGCAGGCGAGAAGGGTTTAAATAGCGGTTACGGTCTAGGTTGAAACGAGAAACAATGCGTTCCAGTGTTTGCCTGTCCTGCGGCTTATACCAACCTCCAATCAGCTTGTCAGCATAAACCTGGGCTACAATTTTGTCATTGCTAAAGCGCTGCTGTAGCTGAGCAAAGGTTTCTTTGTTGTTCAGGTTGTTTAGGTAATAGCGCTTCAAGCCTTCAGCATCGGCTGCCAAAGCAGATCCATTCAGCTCTTGCAGTTTACTAAGGGCACGCTCGAACTCACCTTGCTCAAACAGCACGTTTGCAAACAGGTAGTCGGCGTCAGGCATATTTTCCCAACGCGGATGCTGGTTCTGCAGCTGTAGCAACATCTGGTAAGCTTCTGCAGTCTTGTTAGCCTTTAGTGCTGCAAGGGCATAAAAATAAGTGGCCTCTGCCGCATATGGGTTATCTGATCCTGCTGAAGTAAGTGGTAACAGCTCTTGCATAGCCAGATCATAGCGCTGCTGCTGTAGAAGTACCTTGCCATTGTTGTAAGTGGTGCCCTTATCCTGCACCTGTGCCTGGGCAGGCATTGCTAAAATAAGAGCTAATGATAAGCCTGCAATATTTTTCCAGATGCTTTTATTCATGTTTTACAATTATGGATAAAAGACAAAGGACAAAAGACTTAGTATAGTTAGTCCTTCATCCTTTGCCATAGTGTCTATATTTAAATATTTATTCCCACTCAATAGTAGCTGGTGGTTTTGAGCTGATGTCGTAAACTACTCTATTTACGCCTTTCACCTTGTTGATGATCTCATTCGAAACATCAGCCAAGAAGTCGTAAGGCAAACGGCTCCAATCAGCAGTCATACCATCCACACTCGTTACGGCTCTTAGGGCTACTACGTTTTCATAGGTACGTTCATCTCCCATCACACCAACTGATTGCACAGGTGTAAGAATAGCGCCAGCTTGCCACACCTCGTCGTAAAGACCTGACTTTTTCAGGTTGCTAATGAAGATAAGATCTACTTGCTGCAGTATCTGCACCTTTTGTGGTGTTATATCACTTAAAATGCGAATGGCTAAGCCAGGACCAGGGAAAGGATGACGACCGAGAATAGTGTCATCTATCTTTAAGGTTCTGCCTACTAAACGTACTTCGTCTTTAAAAAGTGTTTTAAGCGGTTCTACCACCTTTAGCTTCATAAATTCAGGTAAACCACCTACGTTGTGGTGCGACTTTATAGTGGCGGAAGGGCCTTTCACGCTCATTGACTCAATCACGTCTGGGTAAATTGTACCCTGCGCCAGCCATTTTACATCTTCAATTTTATGCGCCTCCTCGTCGAAAACCTCTATAAACACACGGCCAATGGCCTTACGCTTCTGCTCAGGGTCAGTTAAGCCTTCCAGAGCGGTATAGAATTTGTCCTTTGCGTTCACGCCTTTCACATTCAGTCCCATGTGCTTATAAGAATCCAGCACAGTTTCGAACTCGTTGTGGCGTAGCAGACCGTTATCAACAAAAATACAGTATAAGTTTTTGCCTATCGCGTGGTGAATCAGCATAGCAGCCACGCTAGAGTCCACACCGCCAGATAATCCTAGCACCACCTTGTCGTTTCCTAGCTGTTCCTGTAGGTCGGCCACTGTGGCCTCTACAAATTGCTCAGAGGTCCAGTCTTGCTGGCACCCGCAGATATGCACCACGAAGTTTCGGAGCAGAATCTTTCCTTCATCTGAGTGGGTTACCTCTGGGTGGAACTGAATGCCATACGTTTCCTGGCCTTTCAGTTTGTAGGCAGCCACACGTACGCTTTCTGTACTAGCTATCACCTCAAAGTTGTCAGGTGTCTCTTTTATTGTATCACCATGCGACATCCAAACTACAGAGCCGAGGGTAATTTCCTTTAAAAGTCGGTCCTGCGTGTGCAGTTCGCTAAGGCGTGCACGGCCATACTCTCTAATAGTAGAGGGGGTTACTTCGCTTCCGTGTTCAAAAGCAATCAACTGAGCACCGTAGCATACGCCTAGCACTGGCAATTTGCCTAAGAGCTGATCCAGCGCTATGGTTGGGTGTTCTTCATCGCGTACAGAGCAGGGGCTACCTGAAAGTATAACGCCTTTTACTTCGTCAGTTAGTTCTGGAATGTTGTTGTAAGGGAAGATCTCACAATACACGTTAAGCTCGCGCACCCGCCTTGCAATAAGCTGGGTATACTGGGAGCCGAAATCGAGGATGAGTATTTTTTCTGGCATGCGCAAAATTAAGGCACTTTTATAGTTAATGCTAATTTCTTTCCGTTGATTTTGTAGATGTACAAAGATTAGAAGATATCTCCTTTCTTACTTTTATGTAAATCCTATTATAAGAGTTTTCAAGTCTGTTGCTGTTGTTTGAACACAGACTTAGGGTAAGACTAAGTATTTATACTTGATAAGTAGTACAAAATCAGCTTATATAGCAATAACTTCAATCCGTACCTAGCGTATTTCTTTTAGCTATGAATAAAGATGAGTTAGACATAACGAACTGGAAGCGAATTCTGATAGGCGAGGTGCCGCCTGAGTTCATGCTCGAGACTTTCTTCCGAACGATCATTATATACCTGTTCCTGATTTTTATATTAAGGATGTTGGGGAAGCGTATGAATGCACAGCTAACCCTTACCGAAATGGCCGTTATGCTAACGCTCGGTGCTGTTGTGGCTCCAGCCATGCAGATTCCAAATCGTGGGTTACTACCTGCCATACTTATCTTGGTATGTATTCTGGCTCTTCAGCGCGGGCTAGGGCAGTTGTCTTTTAAACATCGTAAAGTAGAGGTGGTCACTCAGGGTGATGTAAGCCTAATGGTTAAAGACGGAATTCTGGTGCTAGCTGAGATGTCTAAATCCAGGGTGTCAAGAGCACAGTTATTCGGGGCACTCCGAACACATAAAATTAGACATTTAGGGGAGGTGAAGCGGGTGTACTTAGAGTCAGGAGGTTTCTTTAGCGTATTCAGAATGCCAGAACCTAAACCTGGATTAAGTATCGTACCCGAGCGTGATTATCAACTGCCACAACCTGTTGATAAAGAACTGGTGCACTTGGTTTGTAAAAAATGCGGTAAGCTGGTGCCTTACAACGAAAACCATGCAAACCAAACCTGCGACAATTGTGAGCACCAGGAGTGGACTTATCCTATCAGTTAAGCATAAAAATGAAACCAGAAGATATACATATAACAGATTGGCTAAGGATATTATTAGGCGAGGTGCCTTGGTCCTTTCTTTTCGAAGTGGTTATCAGGATCATCTTTATATTCTTTATTCTGATTTTTTCTATGCGCCTGATGGGAAAAAGGATGGCCGCCCAACTGACCCGCATGGAGATGGCAGCCTTGGTGTCGATGGCGGCTGCCATAGGTGTTCCGATGGCTGATCCAACGCGGGGGTTAGTTCCTATTGTTATTATTGCGGCTGTCGTGATAGGTGTACAGCGTGTTGTTTCTACCAAATCGGCTAAAGATACTAGTTTCGAGAGTACTGTTTTAGATGATATGGATATAGTAGTAAAGGATGGAGTTCTGCACTTAGAAACGATGGAAAGGACAAAGCTAACCCGTGAGCGACTGTTCGCGGAGTTAAGAAGTGAGGAGATAGGGAATTTAGGTAAAGCACAAAGGGTATATCTGGAAGCAAACGGATCTTTTACAGTTTATAAATTCAATAATCCCAAGCCAGGACTTTCCATCATTCCACGGTGGGATACAGAGTTTTTTCAGGAGCAAAGCATCGCAGAAGATGCATTTGCATGCTGCAGCTGCGGAGATGTAGTGCTGTCAGAGAACCGCCCTAAATTACCCTGTACCCGTTGCGGTAGCTCAGATTGGGCTCAAGCCGTGTGCGCCTAGATATTTTGTTAACCTGTTTAGTATAATGAAATCCTTTGAGAGATAGGGGGATAACAGAAAAGAAGCTTATTTTAGAACATCTAAAAGACTATTATAGTAAAAAATCTGCTGCAATAGTTTGCATTGATATAAAAAAGCTCTACTTTTGTAACGGCAAATCGGCACGGCCAGCTCCCGCCGAACTCCCCCAGGCACGGAAGTGAGCAAGGGTAGGCGGTTGAGCGGCGCGATGTTGGTTTGCCACTTTTTTTGCCCATACCTCAAGGCTGTTCACGCCTGACTCCAAATAAACTCTTTATCTCTTCCTGTTTCCCGATTAATACCTTAGATTTGTAAGGGAAATTTTCCTGTGCTTTCGAATATTGCAGCAGTTGCCTTAGCATTTGGTTGCATATTTCGTAATTCAAATTAGAAAACAATCAAAATAATTAACTCATGAAATTCTTTATCGATACTGCAAACCTGCAGGACATCCAGGAGGCACAAGACCTCGGCGTTTTAGACGGTGTAACCACCAATCCATCACTTATGGCTAAAGAAGGTATCTTTGGTCATGACAATGTAATAGCGCACTACAAAAAGATTTGTGAAATTGTAGATGGTGACATCAGTGCAGAGGTAATTGCCACAGATTTTGATGAGATAGTGCGTGAAGGAGAGGCGCTAGCTGAACTACACCCAAACATCGTAGTGAAAGTGCCTATGATCAAAGAAGGTGTGAAAGCTATCCGTCACTTCAGTGATAAGGGTATTAAGACAAACTGTACTTTGGTATTCTCTGCAGGACAAGCTTTGTTAGCAGCTAAAGCAGGTGCTACTTACGTATCTCCATTCGTTGGCCGTTTAGATGATATTTCTACGGACGGTATTCAGTTAATCGAGCAGATTGTGCAGATTTACAGTAACTACGGATACCAAACACAGGTTTTAGCAGCTTCTGTGCGCCACGTAATGCACCTGGTGCAGTGTGCTGAAGTTGGTGCTGACGTTGTTACTTGCCCTCTTTCTGTTATCACTGGATTGTTGAAGCACCCTCTTACTGACAGCGGTTTGAAAACTTTCCTTGCTGACCACGCAAAAGGCAATAAGTAATATTAATTACGAATTACGAGTTTCGAATTAAAATGAGCAGGAGGAAGCCTAAAGCTACTTTCTGAATCTTTTTAATTCGGAATTCATAATTCATAATTCGTAATTATAAAAATGTACATCATCAAAGTTAAAGGCAAGGCTAAAATTCCTGACTATATACAATTGCGCGACAGTAATTTTGTGCTGATTGCTTATTTTCGTGCAGACCGCCCGCTCAAAAACCTTGACCGCTACGGACTAGACGGTAAAGAGGAAGCCCTTGCTGCCCTTATTAATACTCTTGAGTTTGGCAAACTACAGAAATTAGAAATTTAAGTACCCATGAGTTTTTCTACTACCCCAGTGGTGTCATCGCGTGATGTGGCTGTGTATCAGGATGTAAATACCGTGCTTAGCGGTGTTAATTTTGATATAGAGAAAGGGGAGTTTGTTTACCTGGTAGGCAGAACAGGTAGTGGTAAAAGCTCCTTGCTTAAAACGCTGTATGCCGACTTACCTTTGCTCACCGGTATTGCTTCTGTAGCTGATTATAAACTTACAAAACTGCCTCGCAAGCAGGTGCCTTACCTGCGTCGCAAAATAGGTATCATCTTCCAGGACTTTCAACTTCTTCTGGATAGGAGTATAGCCGAAAACCTCACGTTTGTACTACGGGCCACAGGCTGGAAAGACAAATCGAAGGTAAAGCAGCGTATATCGGAGGTGCTAATGCGTGTCGGCCTGGATGCCGCCGCTGGTAAAATGCCTCATCAACTTTCAGGTGGAGAGCAGCAGCGTATTGTAATTGCACGTGCTCTTCTCAACGAACCTGTCATCCTTTTCGCCGATGAACCTACAGGTAACCTGGATCCAATGGTTGCTGAAGGAATCATGAAGCTGTTTCAGGAAATTAACAACAGCGGTACGGCTATTTTAATGGCTACACACAACTATGAGATCATTAACCGCTACCCAAAGCGCGTTCTCAAGTGCGAAAATGGAAAGGTACTGGATTCTAAGGTTCAAGAATTCAGCCTGATTAGTAGCTATTAAAAGCATAAAGCTTCTTTAGCTCCTACAACTAACACTTCTTCTGAATTATCTATTAGAACAAGCTATAGCATCTGCATTTGCGAGAGCATAACTAAAATAGCTGCTTATCTTTTCAAAAGCTTCTTCACCAAATTTAGCAACCAGAGATTCAACTCTGGATATACCTTAAGGCTAAGTGTAAGGCTTCCGTAGATAGCAGTGATTATCAGAGATCTTACTATCAGATCTAAAAATACATTCCCCAAATCAGGTATAAGGTAAGAAACGCCTAAAGCAGCTGCCGCAATTGCTGTAATAAGCAAAGAGCTTACAGTGAAGGGCTGTATGTGGTAGTGGTACTGCACAAAGAACAATCGTGAAAGGTTTATGAGCACATAAGAAATCATGGAGGCTAACGCGGCACCATTCATGCCATACAACGGAATAAAGTAACTGTTTGTCCAGATGGTGAGCCCTGCAAGCACCATGTTAAAGAGCAGGTCCCAGCGGTACTTTTCGGAGGTAGCCAGAATAATACCGTTAATGCCTGTAGCCATGTCTATGATGCGAGCCATCGATAAAAAAAGCACGACGTACTTTCCCTGCCTATAAGATTCAGGCATGAAAGAGAACAGGTTATCAATATTTGCCCATATACCCACAAAAATAAGTAAGCCGAGCACCAAGTTTATCGTAGTAATGTTTTTATAAAGCTTCTCCATTCCCTGCATGTTTTTGTCCTTCCAGAAATCTGCAACCTGCGGACTTGCAATTTTGTAGATGGAACGTGCTGGAATAATAATTGCACTTGTCATGAAGAAAGCAGTGGTGTAAATTCCGTTATCAGCTAAGCTATAGGAGGCAATCATTACCTGGTCTATAGAAGTGATGATGGTAACAGAAATATTGCCCATGAAGGTAAAAAAGCCATAGTATAGCATTTCCTGCAGTGGAAATGTTCTAAGTTGCTTAAATGAGGGGCGAATAAAAAGCTGCTTTAACCACAGGGCATAAGCCACCAGTACAAACGACAATACCGAGAACAAAGCAATGTATAGTAGCACGAACTGCTGAAAGCTAATCAGGCCAAATGCAAAAACAGCTATCAGGGCAGAGGTTAGCACCCGCAGCAAGATATCTTTGGTGAAAGAAGATACAATTGTTTTATAAAGAGACCTTAAGTACGCCTGAAAAAGCTCGAAGAGCAGCGTGAACAAGGCCAGCGGAATTATAAAATAGTAGTAGTTTATCAGAAGGGATGAGTTCTCCTGATAATGATTTACCACAACAGGCTTGAATAACAGGAAAAGTGCTGTAACCACAGCAAAACCCAGCATGGGCACCGATAACAGCAGGAATAAAAACCCGTTGTGCTTTTGCTCCTTGTTTCGGAAGTAGGGAAAGTACCTAACACTCATGTTCACGAAACCAAGGGCAGAAAATTGTGCAAACATGGTGGAAATGGTAATCAGTAGCCGCGTAAGTCCTACCTGTTCTTCATCTAGAAAGTTAGGAAAGAGGAGTATTGTGTTAACATAGCCAATGCCGATGCCAGCATACGAAATGATGGTGTTCCAGATTCCTTCACGCTGAAGCGTCTTACTCATTAGGGGCTGTTAAACGATGAGGTGCAAAGGTAAATCAAAAGAGCTAAAAGAATAAAACTACTTTACCGCCTCAACCCAGCCTTTATACAACTTGCTCTGAAACAAGGCTTTTGTTGATAATCAAATTTTACCATCTGTAAACTAGTCGGATTGCTTAATTTGATGCTATGAATTGCTGTAGTTTCTGTAAGGCTAATTCGCTGCTGTGTCCATCATAGTGGGTGCCGACGGTGGCATTGTAATATTTTGCTCTGTGGTAAACCTTAGGCTTGTTGTGGAGGTGCTGGCGTAGGAGGTCGGCTAGCGAGGCTGTATTTGAAGCAGTGTCCACTAAGCCATTTGCTACATAGCCATAGTAGTCTTGTAAGTTTTCTTTTGGGTTAAAGTTGTAAAAAATAGACCACACGTTTAGTAGTACTGCCTCTAAGTGTATTCCAGAGTTACCGCTTACCTGCAGATCAATTTGGCTGAGATACTCGAATGTTGGAGCTGTGCGGCTATCCGAGAGACTAATATTAGAGCCTATACTTTTAAGAAAGCTGAAATCACGGTTGTCGCGTGGGTGAGGGCGAAGGATGAACTGTAATGTAGGAAAGGCCGCTGAAAGTTGCACCAACAGTCTCTCTAACTCTTCTATAAGGTCCATCAGGTTACTGCCAATGCCTACGGTTTTTATGCTTGTGTTATGGTTGCGCAGAGGCACATATTTGTCTGCTTTTGGCATACCAATTAACTCCACTTTTCCTGCAATCGGCCCACAAAGCTTATACTTGTCCAGCGAATCATGGCCCTCCAGCAAGTTTAAATCGAACATCAATGGAGGAAATAAATTACTGACACTGGCGTGTTGAATGTAAGCTGTTTTGATGCCTAGCTTTTTTGCTGCTAGGAGCATGGCACGCGCATCAGGATTATGATCGTTGGCAAACACCACACAAGTCGGCCTGTACTTCCGCAGCTTTTGGAGGTATACTTCATAAAAGCCGATAGCATCGAAAAGCAGGTCGTAAAAACGCAGCGTGATGTGCTTTTTTTGCTTGAGAAACTGAAAAAGCAGCGGCAGAAACTTATAGTAGTAAATTATTTTTTTCCGCAGCGAAATACGTTTTACATCATTAGCGTATTTGCCGATGCTCTTGTTCTGCCCAGCTACCAACACAGCATGAGGTAAAGCTTCTGCAATAAAGCTTAGGCTGTCGTAGTTATTTTGGCTAACTACATAGAGCCAAACCTTCCTTTGTAACTCAGCAGGTTTTTCTACAGACTGAAAAAGGTTTCCGAGCAATCGTACTACAGCATAGCCAGCTACTTTCAATACTCGCTTCAGCGAACTTTTAGGGGAAGCATTGTTCTTTGCACTTTCAGGAAGCTTTAAAAAGCCTTCCGAGAAGTACAGGTACAAAATATTGCTGTAGCGGGCAAACTGCTGCTTCATGAACTATAACAAGACCCAATTGAGGGGGGTGCCTGCCTTGATTTCCTTTGTGGCGGTTCTGCCCAATAGTTCTTCGTAGTATTTAGGAGCAAGCCCCAACCCTGGCCTGATTACACGAATATTCTCCTTTGAGAAAGCCTCACCAGGCTGAATATCTTGCGCTGCATACACAGACCGCTTGAAGAGGCGGCTCTTTTGCTCGGCACGCTGCACCCCGTACTGCACATGCCCCAGCGCCTGCCAAGCCCTTTCAGACTCTACCACCAACGACTGCAGTTCCTGAGGCTCCAGCGAAAAAGCCGAGTCTACACCACCGTCTGCTCTACGGAGCGTAAAGTGCTTCTCTACTACGGTTGCGCCTAAAGCCACGGCAGCCACGGCGGCTCCCACACCTATTGTGTGATCCGATAGGCCCACCTGCACACCGAACAGTTCCCGCATATGTGGAATGGTGAGCAGGTTCGTGTTCTGAGGGGTGGCAGGATAGGTGCTGGTGCATTTGAGCATAACAAAATTATGACAGCCAGTGCTGCGAAGCACCTGCACAGCCTCATCGAGCTCGGAGATTGTGGCAGCTCCAGTACTGATAATGACAGGCTTGCCTGTTGCGGCTACCTTGCGCAGCAGCGGGTGGTCTGTGTTTTCAAAAGAGGCAATCTTATAAACTGGTGCTCCTAATTCCTCCAGAAAATCAACGGCCGTCTCGTCAAAAGGAGAAGAGAAAGCGATGATGCCTCGTTCTTTGGCCCTTTGGAAGATTGCTTTGTGCCAATCCCAAGGAGTGTAAGCTTCCTGGTACAGGTCGTACAGTTCTCGGCCTTTCCAGAGCGAGTTTTCGTCTTCTATGGTGAAAGCCCCAGGCAAAGTCATGGTATCGGCAGTGTATGTCTGCAGCTTTATGGCATCGGCCCCAGCGTCGGCAGCGGCATCTACAATTTGCAGCGCCCGCTCCAGCGACTGGTTATGATTCCCCGACATCTCTGCAATGATGAAAGGTTTATGTCCAGGTCCGATCTGGCGGTCTACTATGGTTATATCGTTAATCATGTGGTTGCTCTTTCTCCTTTAATAATTTACCTGCAAAACAAATCGGAAGGCATTCGGGTGCTGCGCATGCGGTTCTCCATAACTAAAGCCAGCCTTTTCAAAAGCTCTGATAGAGGCAATATTGTCTTTTTGAACCAGTCCTTCGACCACCTTCACTTCCGAGGCTTCCCGTGATAGCTGCTTTATACCCTTTAGAAGCACCGTGTGGCCCAGCCCTTTGCCCCTGAAGCTTTCGCTGATCAGGTAGCTCAGTGTTGCCCGCTCTTCCTTCAGGTCGAAACGGATATGTGCCGCAGGTTCGCCTTTTACTTCCGCAATATACAAGTAGCTGTCTGGAACTGCCAACTTTGTCTCCAGCCAACGTTTGTGATCTTCCAGTTTTATCTTGTCTGTATTAAAAGAACGTGCACGCACAGCAGGATCGTTTGCCCAATCGAAAAGCAAAAGTGTATCTTCGGAAGTTGCATGACGTAAAATAAGGCTTGCCTGTAGACTGAGGGACTGAAAGAACTGCTGATAAAGTTGCCAGCTTTTGCCGTCGAAGAACTGTCTCTGCTTTTGTACTTGCGCAGCAAATGCTTCTGATGTTACACCTCCCTGAACAAATTCAGGAAGCTTCGCATAGTCATAAGCGAGGTTGTTCTGAGTCAGGAAAGTATAAAGCCCCTCCTGGTTAGCTGCCGTTCTCAAGACAAAAAGAAGCCCGCCCACTGCGCAGTACTCATAAGAAACTCCGCTGGCTGAAGTTACGGCCAAAGAGCATTGCTGCATCAGGTTACACATTGCGTCGGCACCGAGGTTCTGATGCAACTTATAAGCTGGCTTATTCCGTAGCCAGTGCTGTAACTTCTCCAAATGCATATAGGCACTTCCGACCACAATCTCCACGCGATCTGCTTTAACCTTTAGAAGATCTTCAGCAATTCTTAGCGTATAGTTTTCAGGGTCAGCGCCACCCATATTCAGAAGCACATGCACTTTGTTTTGGTAGGTACGCCCTTGTAGTGCTGCTGCTAAAAACGGCTGACGGAGCAAGGCGTAGCTTGGGCCTAAATACAGCTTGGTGTACGGCGATACGCTATAGTTGCTGCTATCCATATTACCTGCTTGGTTTATAATTGCATCTGCTACAAAAGGATATGCATGTATATCGTCGATGCAGGCAAGAGAACAACCTGATACTTTTATCTGTTGCTGATAAGTTGTATCGAAATGATAGCCGTCTAGTATAACCACATCATCAGGCTTTAGAATAGTATCTACTAGGTATTTAGCCTCATTCGACTTAACTTCTGCTTTAGGAAGCGAAATAACATGTTCGCATTCCTGCTTTATTTGTGCCAGCAACTTTTCATCTGGTTCTTGTATAGCAAAAGCCAGTTCAAACTCATCGCGCAGCATGCTGGCCAATGCGAGTGACCGAACGACGTGCCCAAGTCCGATGGTGGAGCTTCCGTCTGCCCTGAATACGATGCGGCTTTTTTTCTGCATTGACTTTGATATGGCTAATGGTAAAAATGATTTACTCCTACAGTTTTTTCTGCTCGATGTGTGCGTTCAGTTGGACCAGTTCTGGGTGCTGATCTAAAAGCTGGATAAGTTGCTCACTACCTAGTTCAGCTGCGTTAAAGTTATTGATGAGCAACTGAATGAGGTGTAAATCATCCTTCGTGTCTAAGGTGATGCGGTAGTGGCTGGCATCAGTTGCTCGCTTATAGTGCCGAATCTCCACATCACCGCTTTTATTTTGGTTGATGTAAGGCGTTACATGCTCCAGTTCGGCTGGAAGAGTGGCATTTTGAAATGCCTTCTCCAGTAGACTGAAGGAGAAAATCTCAAAATCCATTCCTCTAGGAAATGTACGCTGCAAAGCGTTAGATAAATAAACCTGCTGATTGTTTTCTACGGCGTTATACTGCTTAAGTGCATCCTTTATGATGCTGCCGTCTATAAGAGGACAGTCTGAGGTAACGCGTACAATTATATCCAATTGGTACATCTCAGCGCAGTGGTAATAGCGGCTCAAAACATTTTGCTCATCACCTCTATAGAGATTAATCTGACGAGCTTCGGCAAACGCAGCAATAGGATTGTCAGAGGCATTTGTGGTGGTAGCAATAAAAACATCTAAACCCGCTTCTCGCAGCCTATCTATATGGTGCTGAAGCATTGTTTTGCCGCTTGCTTCTAAGAGCACCTTGCCTGGCAAACGCGTGCTTGTCATTCGCGCTTGCGTAATGACGCCGACTTTTCTATTTGCCATGGCTAACAAACTTTTTCACCTGCTCTATCACATACTGCTGCTCTTCATCCGTCAGTGAAGGGTACATCGGTAAACTGAGACACTCGCTATAGTATGCTTCTGCCACAGGAAAGTCTCCATTCCGGTAACCTTGTTGGCGGTAGTAGGGCATTGTGTGTGAAGGAATATAATGCACCTGAGCAAGAATATTGTGCTCGCGCAGGTAATCGTAAAGCCCCTTACGGTCCTGTATGCGGATAACGTAAAGGTGATAGGCGTGGCCTGTATCACCAGTTTTGCCTAGTACTACACCATTGGTGCTTAATACTTTAACTTCATTGATATCTTCAAAAGCTTCATCGTATATCCTGGCTATTCCTTTTCTTCGGGCCAAACCTGCATCGGCACGAGCTAACTGGGAAAGGCCAAGGGCACAGAGCATATCAGGTATACGGTAATTATAGCCTAGTTCCTGCATCTCCATATACCAACCACCGTGGTTTTCCTCCAACAATTCCGCATCGCGGGTAATGCCGTGGGTACGGTAGAGCAGGAGCTTCTTGTATAGTTCCTCGTTATTTGTCGTTACCATGCCGCCCTCACCCGTGGCAATATGTTTCACTGGGTGAAAAGAAAAGATGGAGAGATCTGCATGTTGTCCGTTGCCGCAAAGCTGTTTGTTGCCCTGGCTGTCGTGGAAGTAGCCACCAGGGGAGTGAGCCGCATCTTCTATAATCCACAAGCCGTACTCATCCGCCAGTTCCCGAAATGCCTCCAGGTTCACAGGATTACCAGCAAAATCGACAGGTATAAGTCCATGAAAATAGCCTTTAGGTTTGCTTTGTAGCAGTGCCCGCACTTTCTCTATATCTAAAAGAGCGGTAGCAGGATCGATATCGGCAAAATAAACAGTACCTCCGCAGTAGCGCACGCAATTGGCAGAGGCCACAAACGTAATGGGTGTCGTAATCACTCTTGTCTCCGCATTCACTCCCAAAGCCATGGTGCATAAGTGCAAGGCAGCGGTGCCATTAGAAACAGCCACCGCATATTTTGCCCCGACATATTTTGCAAAAGCTTGCTCAAACTCCGCCACTTTCGGCCCCTGTGTCAGGTAATCCGACTGAAGTGTTTCTACCACAGCGGCTATGTCCTCTTCTGTAATATGCTGCCTGCCGTAGGGGATGGGAGATTTATGTTCTGAGTTCGATGACATTTTTATGAATGAGAAATTGTGAGTGGCGACACAAGTATGACGGATCAAGATACACGACTTTGTGAAGCTGCCTCTTTAATTTTGATATTGCAGTTGCTGCACAAGTATTCCAACTGTTGGTGAGAGCACACAACAGCGGCGGAGGTAGTGCTGCACCGAGTTATAAATTAGTAACCAAGAATAAAAATGAACAAAAATGAGTGTTTCTAGACTTTATGCAAAGAATGCCACTGCGGCGACACTTCATTCATGATTTCTAATTCATCATTCCCCAATTTTACGCAGTAAAACTTGGGTCTACGTGTTGACGGATCTGCTCACGAAGTTGCTCTACATCAAGCCACTCGGAGTTAGTGCCAGAGTTATACTTGAAGCCCATCTCCACCATTTTACCATTGTGTGCTTGCAGAAAATCTTCTGTCTTCCAAATAGGAGTAGAAGGGAGTATAACATAATATTTCTCCAGCTCCACCGTCATCAGCGAATCAGTTTCTGTAATCATCTCTTCATGTAGCTTCTCGCCTGGTCGAATGCCTACAATCGCCTGGCGGCAGTTCGGGCCTATCGCTTCGGCCATCTCTGTAATGCGGTAAGACGGAATTTTAGGTACAAATATTTCGCCCCCCCAGTGGTTGCCAAGTGCATGGAAAACCATTTCCACACCTTCTTCAAGTGAAATATTAAAGCGTGTCATTTCTGGGTGCGTGATGGGGAGAACACCATCTGACCTTTTCTTCAGGAAGAAAGGAACCACAGATCCGCGTGATCCGATCACATTCCCGTAACGCACAACAGAAAATCGGATGTCACGCCTGCCTTTCATGTTGTTGGCAGCTACAAATAGTTTATCAGAGCATAGTTTCGTGGCACCATAAAGGTTTATTGGAGCCGCCGCTTTATCGGTAGAGAGCGCCACCACTTCCTTCACACCACAGTCAAGGGCCGCATTGATGACATTCTCAGCACCCAAGATATTTGTTTTAATGCACTCCATAGGATTGTACTCTGCCGCAGGAACTTGCTTCAAGGCAGCAGCGTGTACAATTACATCAATGCCTTCGCAGGCTCTTTTAAAGCGATCTCCATCGCGTACATCTCCAATAAAGAAACGAATGGAATTGTACTGGCTGTGTGGAAATACCTGCGACATCTCGAACTGCTTCAGTTCATCGCGGGAGTAAATTACAACCCGTTTAATCTGCGGGAAACGGGCGTACAGCATTTCCACGAATTTTTTTCCGAACGAGCCTGTGCCGCCTGTTATTAAGATAGACTTATGATTTAGGTCTAATGCCATGCTTTTTTTCTTTTGTTCTGTAGGTACGATAAAGTACCCTTTTGTGCTGCAAGATACTTTATTTCGGAACAAGACACACCTTGCATAATATAGACTTTTTATCTGAAGCGGTATTCTGGAAACTGTAGAAGAACAGAGATGACTTTTCCTTGAATGCAAATAGTATAATCAAAACTTGTTGATTAATGTTAGGCAATCAAATAGTCATGATATCAGGAAGTTTACAACGTTTGTTAAATAACCGAAGTGGAGACAAACGTTCTCAATAAATAAGAAAGGTACTTTGGCTTAACCCGAAGTACCTTTCTTATTTATAATGAGCTACTTTGTTTTTCAGAAAGCTGATGAATAACAAACGCCAGTTTTTCCGTCAATACGCGTCTGGAGTACTGGTCATGGTTCATGACTGGCAGGTCTAGGTTCGGATTGATTTTCCAGGCCTTACTGGTTTGTGTCATGTGGTCGAGCATGAGGTCGTAAGCAGAGTAATGGAACAAGCGACCAGCACCACATTCATCAATAATACGATCGGTATCAGAGTGCACGGGGCCCAGGCAAACTATTTGTTTGTTAGAGGCCAGGTATTCAAAAAGCTTTCCTGGCACGTTTGAATAAACAGTTGGCACATCAGGTATAGCCAAAAGCAGGATTGTGGTTTGCATCAAGTACTGTATGGCTTCTTTATGCGGTACATACGGTACAAACTCAGTTATACCAAGCAAGCCAGTTTTTTCAATCCTTTTTCTCACACCCTCAGATACTTTTCCTACAAAACGCAGCTTGTAATTAATTTCGGAATGTACTGACTGCAGGTGTGCAATCACCTTCAAGAACACATCGATATTGTAATTTTCGGCAATAGTGCCCGTGTAGGTAATTAAAAAGGTGTCCTCTGGTGGCGAAGATGGATAAATGAAATCATCTTCATCATACCCATTAGGAATGACATAGATTTTATCGGGGTCTATGTTGATTGGTTTGTTCAGGAAGAGGCGCTTTGTGTCTTCACTCGTAACGACCAAAGCATCCGCTTGCTCCAATACCTGGCGCTCATAGCGCTGGTCGAGGCGCTTAGCTAGTGCAGTGTGGTAAAGCTGATCGTAATAATGAATGTTTGTCCAGGGGTCACGTAAATCGGCTATCCAAGGCAGATTAAACTTCTTCTTGAGTTTTAGCCCAATCAATTGCGTAGAGTGGGGCGGACTTGTGGTCAAAATTGCCTGATACTTACCAGCATCTATCTGTTTTTCTGCTTCTGCCAGCGCATGCTTGTTCCAGCCGACTCTGGCATCAGGGATAAACATATTGCCACGCACAAACTTAAATGCCTTGTCTAAGAGCGAGTCTTTTGATTTCTGATTGGCAAAACCGCTATAAGGAATTTCTTTTTTCCCTGAAAGCTTCTTATAATACTCAAAAGGCTCTGAAGTCGCGGTTTTATGAACCACTAAGTCCTGAGGCACCTCTTTCTCAAAAGAAGGATCGAGTAGGGGATACGAGGCCTGTTTTTCATCTACTGTCAGCACCCCAGGCTGCACACCAAAATAGGGGAAGTATTTACAGAACTTTAGCCCACGCTGCACACCTGGTCCACCAGAAGGAGGCCAGTAATAAGATATATAAAGAAGGTTAACAGAATGCTGATTTTCCAAATCTTAGATTTTACTTTACAATCGAAACAAATATAAGAGTTTTATTACGCTAAAGCGGCGGCTCTGTTCCCTTTAAAGGCTCTATAAGCATTCATTGATTTTAAGATATTGCCTTACTGCTAGAAAATATCATCTAAGTTAGAAAGAGGAGTAATTGTCCAGTATGGATTATTTTCTGGCTCGTCTGAATATATTATTACAGAATTTCTTTATGTTAAAGCTGTAATTGCTACTATAATTTGCTAAGTTTAAAGGTCTAAAGTTTTTATATTAGATACCTTATCACTCTATAACCACTAATCTAAACTTTATGAAGCGTAAGCTTTTCCGCTCACTTGCCCTCCTGCTTTTGCTACAAGCCTCCATTAGCGCTTGGGCACAAGAGCTTCCATCGCCTAAAGAACATTTTGGCTTCGACATCGGCGATGATTATCATCTGGCGAATTATACCCAAACCGAAACCTATTTTAAAAAGCTGGCAGAAGCCTCAGACCGTGTAAAACTGGTTGATATTGGTTTAACGGAAGAAGGAAGGCACCAGTACATGCTAATCGTTTCTTCTCCAAAAAACATAAAACAGCTAGGCCGCTACAAAGAAATTTCGCAGAAGCTGGCCCGTGCCGAAAATCTTACAGACGAACAGGCCCGCGCACTTGCAGTTGAAGGCAAATCTGTGGTTTGGATTGATGGCGGCTTGCATGCTACGGAAACAGTGGGTGCACACCAGTTAATAGAAACTATCTGGCAACTTGTCAGCCGTAAAGACCCTGAAACGCTACGCATTTTAGAGCAAGATATAGTGCTACTAACCCATGCTAACCCAGACGGCCAAGAACTGGTTTCTGACTGGTATATGCGTGAGGCGGATCCTAAGAAGCGCTCCTTTAGCCATCTGCCAAGGCTTTACCAAAAGTATGTGGGCCACGACAACAACCGTGATTTTTATATGATGAACATGAAGGAGTCCCAAAACATCAGCCGCCAGCTGTTTGTTGAGTGGATTCCTCAGATCATGTACAACCACCACCAGCGCGGACCTGCTGGCTCTGTTTTGGCAGGACCTCCATACCGCGATCCTTTCAATTTTGTGTACGACCCGTTGGTAATTACAAGCCTAGATGCTGTTGGGGCGGCCATGAATAACCGTTTGAATGTGGAAGGAAAGCCTGGATATACCCAGCGTGCAGGTTCTTCCTTTTCTACCTGGTGGAACGGCGGTTTACGAACCACTCCTTATTTTCATAACATGATAGGGCTACTAACCGAAATTATTGGTGGTCCAACGCCAGAAGATGTGCCGCTTGTGTCGCAACGACTAATACCTAACGGTGCAACACCAAACCCTGTAGAGCCACAAAAATGGCATTTCAGACAATCTATTGATTATTCTGTGTCTCTTAATTACGCTGTGCTTGATTATGCTGCCCGTTACAGCGACGATTTGCTTTTCAATATTTACCGCATGGGTAAAAACTCAATTGAGAGAGGCAGCAGAGACAATTGGACACTGATGCCGAAAAGGATAGCAGATATGGAGTCGGCTTTCAGAAAAGATCAGGAAGAAAAAGCAAAGTCTGGCGATGGAAACTCATCTCGTAGGAGCAGTGCAATGCCCGCAGAATACTATAGCGAAGTTTTAAAAGATCCTGCACTGCGTGATGCCCGTGGCTACATTCTTCCTTCCGATCAGCCAGACTTTCCTACGGCAGTACGTTTTATAAATGCCCTTATTCATTCGGGTGTATTGGTGCATAAAGCTACTTCCGATTTTACTGTAGCTGGTAAAAAATACCCTGCTGGCTCTTATTTTGTGCAAGCGGCACAGGCGTTCCGACCGCACGTACTCGATATGTTTGAACCACAGGATCACCCGAACGATTTTCAGTTTGAAGGTGGCCCTCCCATCAGACCATATGATGCTGCTGGCTGGACACTTGCTTACCAAATGGGTGTGCAGTTCGACCGTATATTAGAAGGCTTTGACGGGCCATTTGAGCGCGTGGCTTACGGGGAGTTACAGTCGCCTCTTAAAAAGGCAATAGCTTCTAATGCCAAAGCGGGATATGTCATTTCAGGAAGTGCAAACAATGCCTTCATTGCTGTTAACGATTTGTTACAGGCTAAACTAGATGTTTACCGCGTTCAAAAGCCAGGGTCTGGTAAAAGCGGTTCTGCACAGGGAGATTTTTTTGTACCAGCATCAGCTAAAGCGAAAAGCCTTTTAGAGAAATCCGCTGCCAATCTTGGTTTAGAAATCACAGGCGTTTCGAAGCGACCTACTGGTGCCCTAGCCAAGGTAGCACCTATGCGAATCGCCCTGTGGGATACTTACGGTGGATCAATGCAATCGGGGTGGGTACGTTGGATGATGGAGCAGTATAACTTTCCTATAGAAGTAATTTACCCACAGGATATTGATGCTGGCAAACTTCGTAAGAAATATGAAGTAATTGTTTTTGTTACGAGAGCCATTCCGTCTGTAAATAGTGGAGGTAATGGCTACTCCAGCAGAGGCCCTAAACCAGAGGATACTCCGAAAGAATATAGAGGGCATTTGGGGCAGATTACAGCTGAGAAATCTGTACCTGAATTGAAGAAGTTTATGGAGGAAGGTGGTTCGGTTGTCACAATCGGCACCAGCACAAACCTTGCTTATCATTTGGGACTGCCAGTAAAAAACGCTTTAGTGGATATGAGCAGCGAAGGAGAAGAACGACCATTGCCAGGAACAAAATATTATATACCTGGCAGTATTTTGCGCATGAGTTTCGATAACACGCATCCTGCTGCCTGGGGTATGCCTGCCGAGGGCGATGTGTACTTCGATAACAGCCCAGTATTCAAAATTTCACCCGATGCCGTTGCCAAAGGACAGGTTAAGCCGCTTGCCTGGTTCTCTTCAGATAAGCCTCTCAGAAGTGGTTGGGCATGGGGACAGGCTTACCTACAAGATGGTGTTGCTGCCTTTGAGGCTTCGGTAGGAGCAGGCAAGTTATATGCTTTTGGACCTGAGATCACTTTCCGTAGCCAATCCCACGGTACGTTTAAGCTTCTTTTTAACCAATTATACAAGTTACAAGACCCAACTACGGCTAACTTGCAGTAGAAAAGTATTGTTTGTATCAGATACAAGAGCCCCTAGCGTGACAAATTACGCTAGGGGCTCTTGTATGATAGTTTTCTCCTTTTTAAAACAGGATGGTTGGAGAATGCATAAACCTGTAATTCAAAAAGAAAGGAATCTTTTTTAAGCGTAAATGGCTGGAACAGCTTGCGTTAAATATGTAGTTGATGGAGCTACTACGGTATTTAATTTTTAAAGTTGCGTTTCAGGAATTATTATTTTCTTTTTAATGTCATCTTTGCAGAAACAACTTTACTGTAATGATTATAGATAATCCAATAGTCAAACTAGACTACGATATTGCTAAAGATATATTATGCGTAGAGTGGCCTAATGTGCACGATTATTCCATAAGCGAGACGACTTATGTTTTAGATACTATTGTTAGCACCATCAGATACTATGATATAAAAAGTTTACTTACGGACACCAGAAAAGGAATCATTGGAATAACAAGTCAACAATACCTAGAGATCATCTTTAAGTTTGCTCAGGACTTAGCCAAGACGAGAATAGAAAAGCTCGCCAGGGTAGTAACAGAAGAGACGCTGCGGGCGCAGCAAATATCTGAGGTCTCACAAAAGGCAAATTTAACGGTGCCCATTAGAAACTTCTCAGATTTTGATGAAGCGGTGGCGTGGCTTTGCCAGCGATAGCGTTTTCCTTAAACCCTTGTTAAAAGGGTTCTTTTATGCACACGTAACAACTTATGTAAATACAAGGAGGTTAAGGCAATGTTTGTAGCAAAATCTAACTATAAAACATTCCCTTTTAGGCCTTATGTTACATTTTATACTTGTGCTTCCTTTAAAAATATTTCTGAAACCTTCATCAATATTTAGTAGTTTTGTCTTTAAGGATGGACTAATGAATCATTTTGCTCGTGCTAAAGCTCGCTTTATAATGTGCTTTATCTAATGTTTTGAGCTAAGGTAGGAGCCCATCTTATTGATTGCCTGTTTGATAAGTAAATCCAGAACAAGAGATGTTTGATAATTTAAGTAACAATATAGACCGCGCCTTTAAAACGCTGAAAGGGCAGGGAAGCATCACAGAGATAAACGTTGCGCAAACTATAAAGGAGGTACGCCGTGCCCTTGTAGACGCTGACGTTAACTATAAAGTAGCCAAAACTGTAACCGATAAAATCAAAGAAGAGGCCTTAGGTCGCGATGTATTGATAGCGGTATCTCCTGGTCAGTTGATGGTGAAGATCATGCATGAGGAATTGACAGAGCTCATGGGTGGTGAAAAGAAAGAAATCAATATCAAAGGCGATCCGGCAATTATTCTTATTGCTGGTCTGCAGGGTTCTGGTAAAACAACGTTTACTGGCAAGCTGGCCAACCACATCAAAAAGCAAGGTCGCAATGTATTAGTGGCTGCCTGCGATGTTTACCGTCCTGCTGCCATCAACCAGCTACAAGTGCTGGCAGAGCAGGTAGGAGTAGAGGCGTATACTGAACTGGAAAATAAGAATCCAGTGCAGATTGCTTTAAATGCCATTGAGTATGCTAAGAAAAACAACAAGAAAGTAGTCATCATAGATACCGCTGGTCGTTTGGCTGTGGATGAGGCGATGATGAAGGAAATTGCTGAGATTAAAGCAGCCGTTAAGCCTACCGAAACCCTGTTTGTGGTTGACTCTATGACAGGTCAGGATGCGGTTAACACAGCTAAAACCTTCAACGAACGCATCGACTTTGATGGCGTGGTACTTACCAAACTAGATGGTGACTCTCGTGGTGGTGCGGCTCTTTCTATCCGTGCCGTAGTTGAGAAACCTATCAAGTTTATTTCTACTGGTGAGAAAATGGAGGCGCTTGATCTGTTTTATCCTGATCGTATGGCGCAACGTATCTTGGGTATGGGTGACGTTATTTCCTTAGTAGAGCGTGCGCAGCAGGCTTTTGATGAGGATGAGGCGAAGCGCATAAACAAGAAGATCCGCAAAAACCAGTTCAACTTCGATGACTTCCTGACACAACTGGAGCAGATCAAAAAGATGGGCGATATTAAAGACCTTGTAGGTATGATACCTGGTGTAGGCAAGGCTTTGAAAGATGTAGAAATAGATGAGAATGCTTTCAAGCCTATTGAAGCTATCATTAAGTCGATGACGCCGCATGAACGTGAGAACCCAGATGTGATTAGCGGAAGTCGTCGTGCTCGCATTGCTAAGGGTAGCGGTACAGACATCACACAGGTAAACAACCTGATGAAGCAGTTTAATGACATGCGTAAGATGATGCGCTCTATGAATAAGATGTCAGGTAAACGAGGTGGCCTCGGAAACTTGGCAAATTTGATGAAGCGTTAAATTTTAATCTTTCTATAAAAGCAGAAGCCGCTGTACACAAAATGTACTGCGGCTTCTGCTTTTATAGAAACTTTTGTTAATGAATTAGCTGATTCAGAATTATGCAGGCTGCACTACAGATTTATCTTTTAAGAGCGTTAAAATAGCATCATGAAGATCTTCTGGCTCGAAAGGCTTTGAAATATGAGAATTTGCGCCTGCTTCCAGACATTTAGCTATTTCTTCGGCTGCAGCATGGGCTGTAAGCGCAATAATAGGTAAGTTATAACCCGCTTCAGAAGAAGTTCTAATTTTGCCTATAGCCTCATAGCCGTCCATTTCTGGCATTTGCATATCCATCAGTATGATGTCATAGCTTTGCTGGTTGTAATAAGCCAAAGCCTCGACACCGTTGTTAGCTATGTCAACTGTTACGCCCCAATCACTTAGCACCGTGTTAATGAGCAATTGGTTTATTTCATTATCCTCTGCTAGCAGCACACGAAGTGAACCCATGATCGAATCCACAGTACTAGCTGGTGCTTCGCTTTCTGATGAATGGTTACCTGCTGTCATTAGCTGCTTTTTAAATGGAAGTGTAAATGTAAACGTGCTACCTATATTGGGCTGGCTCTTAACAGAAATAAAACCTCCCTGCAACTCTACTAGATCTTTCGAAATAGTTAGTCCTAGTCCTGTGCCGCCGTATTTGCGAGTTGTATCATTGCTGCCCTGGTTAAAGCTTTCGAAAATAGAGCTAAGCTTATCAGCAGGTATACCAATGCCCGTGTCCTCTACTTTAAATTCTAAAAATGCCGCTTCTTCCGTTTCTGTATACATGTGCACGCTCAAGTTTATTTTACCATCTTGCGTAAACTTAATGGCATTCCCGATTAGGTTTAATAGAACCTGTTTTAAACGTAAAGCATCTCCCAGCACTGTTTGTGGCACAGACTGGCTACTGCTATAGGTAAGTGCGTTGTTTTTTTCTTGCGCTTTAGACTCTAATAGAAGAACAGTGTCTTCTGCTAGTTCTTCTATATTCAGTTCTTCCTGATCAAACGTAAGCTTCTTTGCTGAAATTTTTGAAAAATCCAGAAGGTCATTTATAATCACCATCAGGTTATCAGCAGAGGTTTGAATGGCTTTCAGATACTTCTTCTGGTGCAGGTCTAACGTAGTTTTCTGAAGTACATTTGCCAGCCCTAGAATACCGTTCATAGGTGTTCGTATTTCATGGCTCACACTGGCAATAAACTGCTCTTTAACCCTTACAGATTCCTCGGCAATTTCTTTCGCTTTTTCTAGGGCACGTTCGTTTAAAACGCTGTCTGTTATATCGAAAGCAAACCCTGTTATACCTGTAATCTGCTGCTTATCGTCTAGTATAGGTACATAGTGAGACCTGAAGTAAAAGCCTTTATATTCCAGCACACTTTGTATTGTTTCCCCAGAGAACGCACTTTTAAAACGTTGTACAATCGCTGGAGACTCAGCGAAACCTATACTGTAATGCTTTCCAAGCACGTAGGCAGCATCAATACCTACCATTTCAAAAACTTTTCCTTCTGCATAGGTAAGAACACCATTATGGTCTGTGCGCCAGAAGGACATTGGGGAGTTAGAGATGATAAACTCTAGCTGGTACTGTGACGATTTAAACTGTCTTTCTGCCTCCAGGCGGCTCTGCTCCACTTTATGTATACGCAGCGCCGAATTGATGCTGTGGTAAATACCTTCTGGCGTTAGAAAGTTTTTAGGAATATAATCGGCTGCACCAAGTCGTATGGCATTTGCGGCAATACGTTCGTCGCCGTGAGAAGTAACCACCAATATAGGCACAACGATTTCGATCTCCTGCACCTTCTGCAGAAGTTCTAAGCCATCCATATCTGGAAGTTTAAAATCCAGGAAAACGCAGTCAAAAGTTTTCTCCTGCAACATCTGTATGCCTTTGGAGGCTGTGTCGGCAGTGAAAACTTCTGTTAGAAGATCTGTTTTTCTAAGGGATCGCTTTATTGTCATCTGATCGACGTTATCATCGTCAATAATCAGAATCTTAAGAAGACCTAAATTCTCTTCTATTATAGCAGGGTAATTAATCACAGGCAAAAAAAGGTTGTAAGATATAGTATCAGTAAACGGCTATGGGCGTTCACATAATTTCCAGTAGCTGTTCAGCGTAGCTACTGAGCTGATAAACTTTTCGAAAGAAAGTGGCTTTAAGATATAACCAGCTACATTCAGGTTATAGGCTTTAAGCTTGTCAGAATCTTCGTTAGAGGTTGTCATCACAAAGACACTGGCACTCTTTAGCTTTTCGTCATCCCGAACCTCTTTTAGAAATTCTAAACCATTCATCTTTGGCATATTTATATCCAGGATGATGATATGAGGAAAAGGAACTTGCTCGGTACGAAGCATTTCAAGCGCTTCTAAACCGTTGCGGGCTATGAATAACGGATTCGTGATGCTGTTCTTCTTGAATGCGCGCTGCACATTCATAATATCTACTTCATCGTCCTCTACTAACAGGACATTTACCAGCTTTTCTGACATAAAAATCAATTTATACAAAGAATGTTAAAGTGCTTTTGGCCATGTAAAAGTAAGGGTTGTTCCACCCATTTGGTTCTGCATGGCCTCTATTTTTCCTCCAACAAATTGCACAATTTTCTTTGTAATGGCAAGGCCTGCACCACATGTATCAACCGTGTCTTTGGGTGCAACTGTATAAAAAAGCTTAAATATTTTTTTCAAAGCCTCGGCAGGCATCCCCTGTGCATTATCAGCAAATGAGAACCTATAGAAGCCTTCTTCTTCCTTAACTGCTACTTGTATGGTAGTAACAGGCTTTTGGGCAAAGGTGTAGGCATTGCTGATGATATGGGTGAAGACTCTTTCTAATTTTGCACCATATGTTTTAAAGGTTGGCAGGGAAGGCAGTACTTCTAGTGCTACGGCGTCTGGTTTTGGCAGCTTTGCCTTTACTTCTTGCAGGAGCACTGCCGTATCAACTTTGTTTATTTCTAATTCAGACCTGTTCACGCGCGAAAACTGTAATAAAGCTTCGATCATTCGCTCCATGCGCATAGCCCTGTTGCGTAGCAACTGCATATTTTGCTGTACGTCTTCAGGTATTTGGTCTCCCAAATCTTCTTCTATCCACATCGATAGATTATTGATCGCTCTAACAGGAGCTTTTAAATCATGAGAAACAATGTAAGCGAATTCTTCAAAGTCTTGCTTTAGTTGCGCTAGCTCATCTTCTGGTGAAACTATAAAGCCCATGCTGTTTAAACTGCGTTTAGGGTGGAGGAATAACCTGGTTGCTGTGCGGGTACTACTTGCTTAGGCCATGAAAAAGTAAAGCGGCTGCCTTTCCCTTCTTCAGAACTTATAGCAATAGAACCTCTTTTTTCTTCAATCACTTTCTTTACAATTGCCAAACCGATACCAGTGCTTTCTTTGGTGTCACGAGCTTCCATTGTCTGGAACACTCCGAATATCCTGTCATGAAAGGCTTTTGGTATACCTGGTCCATTGTCCTCTACAAAGAACTCATGAAAAGCATCCTGCTCTTTGTAACCTACATTAACTATAGGTTGTGGCTTATCGTTATACTTGATCGCATTGCTGATCAGGTTACTGAAAACCTGGTGCAACAGAATTTTTTCGGTAGTAAGTGTCGGTAATTCTTCAGGTATATTTACTGTTGCTTCCTGATTTGAAACGATGGATTCGGATATCTCATCCAGCAGTTTTGCGACACTAAAGGTAACCTGTGGCAATTCCTTTCGGCCGATTCTGGAATATTCAAGAATTCCGTCAATCAGGTTTCCCATTCTTTTAACACGCCCTTGCATCAAGTCCAGATTTCTGCTGATATCTGGGTCTACATCTGGTAAGTCTTCCTGTATCCATTCGGCTAAGCTGTTAATGGCGCGTAAGGGGGCTTTTAAGTCATGAGAAACAACGTAGGCAAATTGGTCTAGCTCCTTGTTCATTTTCTGCAGATTAGAGAAACTGTTGTTCAGCTTAGTGGCCATAACATTCAGAGATTGTGAAACCTGGCTGATTTCGTCGTCTTTATTATCTATAACGTGCACATTAAAATGCCCTTCTGCCACTTCGCCAGCCATCGTAGCTATTTCCCGAAGTCTTTTGCTTATTGCGTCCCCAAGTACAACAGCTACAATAGTGCCGAGTACCATACACAGAAGAGTAAGCGAAATAGCCAAGTCGTCAGTAAAAACCATAGTCTCGTTCATGTTGAGCAAAAACTGGTTTTTTATCTTTCTTTCCTTTTCCTCAAATTCTTTAATTTTACTTCGGATGCTGTCTATTACTTCTTTGCCTGCCCCTGTTAAAACAAAGTCCTGAAGAAACTGCTCATAGTCAGCTTTGCCAGCCTCAGATTTTAGGGCGCTCCTCTGAAGAGCAACTGAGCGTTCGGCAAAACTCTGCAGCCAATGCTGATAAGTCGAATCTATAGCCTGTAATCTGAGACGTTGCTGTGGATCTTTAACCAGCTTCTGCAGTAAATTTAAGTTTTCCTTGTATTCCTTCAGACCACTATAGTAAGGCTGCAGGAAAACCTCATTATCAGATAGCTGGAAACCACGTATTCCTGTTTCTGTATCTATAATTGCCTTTTCAAGTCCTTCTGCATGTGTCTGCACATCACTTGCTCTTAAAGCTTCCTGTACATCCTTTTCAACATTATCAGACTGCCGCACATACATAAAAGTTACTACCGCGAAGGTTAGTATAATAAACCCGAAAGATAAGTAGATCTTGGTTACAAGCTTCATTGCCTTTGTTGTCAATCCTTCATCTGAGTGAAAATAGCAGATTAGTGCTACTTCTATTTCAGCTATAAGGCCATAAAAAGTGCAATTTAGCTAATTATTTTAAAGGTCAAGTATTTTGTAATATTTTTAGTATTCCATTTTATCGTTTTTCTTTTGCCAAGCCTGAAAAGCAACCAGAGCTTCGTTCCGCAACAGTTGTTCCATCGGAATATGGCGTTCAGGAAGGGGTTTGTCAATCTCGTCGTAGATGAACTGATCGTCGAATCCTATTTGTGCTGCATCCTTTTTGTTATTGCCATAGTACACTTTTCGGAAGCGTGCCCAGTAGATAGCACCCAAACACATAGGGCAAGGCTCGCAACTTGTGTACAATTCGCAATCAGTCAGTTGGTAGGTGCCTAGGTGTTGGCAAGCTTTACGAATGGCGTCTACTTCGGCATGAGCAGTTGGGTCGTTAGAAGCAGTAACGTTGTTGTACCCATAGGCTACTATTTCTCCATTTCTAACTATAACTGCTCCAAAAGGGCCGCCGAAGTCAGCTTCCATCTTTTCTACTGAAAGCTGAATGGCCTTACGCATGAAATCTTCTTTCTCCATTTTTTTATTTTTTAGCCTATGTTAGCGGCTTAGCTTCAAATGTTTCATCGTTAGAACAATATGACAATCCTTTTCTTATTATTTCGTACTTTATACATGAAAATTATACGTATATGATAAAGCTGTTGAGTTAATTCTACTAAAGGTATTTAACGTTTCTTTGTAGAACCAAAGGTTACAACTGTGGCCAAAGAGCAGTGGTTCTGTATTTAAAAGTAAAAAGATACTGTTTGAATACAGGCCTGTTTGATATACTTGTATGAACAACCATTTTTAAGTAATGATAATATTGTTGTTTTTGTGTCTTCAGCTAAATGTTGGTGTAATAGAAACAGAAAATACGAATCCTCTACCAGCTCCACAACCAACATTTTCAATCACTAACGATACTGTTGCTCAGCTTACCAAAGTGTGGGTGCTTCGCAAAAAGCTTCAGCCAACAGATAACGAGCTTAAACCTGTTTATCCTTCAGAAAATATGGAGCTGATTTTTTACCCAGACTATTCCTACACTCTAATTCGACAAAATGAAATGCCAAACGCTGTAAACGGAGAGGAGATAGTAGAAGAGGGGAGATGGGAGATGGGAGCTGAAGGAGGATGAGGACGTAATAGGAGTAACTGTAAGAAGTGTGGACGGAAGATCTATACTCAGCCCTATGATGTACAGGTGGCAAATAGCTGAAATAGGCAGTAAGCAACTTGTTCTAAAACAATATGGACTAGGGCAGCAGTATCTTGTATTTGAAGAGAGAAGCTAAACTTCTACTCTTACAGCCTTATGCAACAGGTGTAATTTTATACCACTATAGAATTGCATTGAGTGCTACTGATTGAGTGCTACTGTTAGATCTGGTTCATTTTAGCTTTCAATGAACTGGGTGGTGTTTATGTACAGTATAAATGCTAGCTCGGTAGCTTAAACATCTTATGGTTTATTGTTTCGTATGGATATCTGTACAACAATTGATCATTTTAAACAAAATGTATATGAAAAGCATGGATAAACTCTGTTGGAGTTTGCTCATTTTAGTTGGAGTAGTTTTTTCAGCTTGTTCTACTACCAGAGAAGCAGACAACGAGGTGAAGGATGAGTTAACGGATTTTAGAAGCTGGATGAATACACAGAGCGGACAGCTAGCAGACAGAACAAAAGAGGACTGGAAGCAGGCTAAGCAGGACTTTCAGCAACGCACAAGCGAACTGGATAGCAAACAAGATAATTTTACGGATGAGCTAAAACAGGAATACCAACAGTTAAAACAAGAGTTCAGAGATATGGATGAGCGCCACGCCAAGATGGTTGAAGCGAACAGCCAGTCTGCCTGGGAAAAGAACTTGCTTGGGCGCTATGCCGACTTTGACAGTATTCTTCAGGAAAATGTGCGGGACGCTTATGTTGTCTTTATCGAAAACGTTCGGCAGCAGCGAGGCACCTGGGACAACGATGATTGGAAGATGGCCAAAAAGGTAATGGAAAAACTCAATTCCCGTAAAGATGAAGTGAACGATGGCTTGGCTACAGAAGACGAAATTAAAATTAAAGCCTTGCAAATGGAATTCAGGACGCTGGAAAATGCTGCTGATGTAGGAATAAATTAGACAATTATTCTGCCTTCTCTGGAATCGCCATATAGTATAGATATACCCTGCATGTGTCTGAAACCGCTATACCAGGCAAGCAGGGCATCGAATTGGTGCCAGTTCTGAGGAATAGTAGTAAGATTATAAGGTAAAAGGCCATGCAGCGCTTCTACATAAAGAGGCAAAGCTGCAAGGCTTTTTTTATAGCCTGTAAGCTCTGCAAAAAGTAGTTTATTAAGGGCGGCAGGATAAGCCTCCAACATGCCGATTCCTTTTGTTGCTAATTCTGTTCTCAGTTTTATAGCTCTGGCCGTAAGTCCTCCAATAAACATAGGCGACATGGCACCTACTTCAATGTCGCAAACACGATAAAAGAAGTTACTTTCAGGTAATGCTGGCTCCTGAAAGTAAGCTTTAGGCAAAGTGAGCGGAGCATCTATAAAAATCAGTTTAGAGTTGTACTTAGTTATTTGCTGCAATACCCACAAGTCGGCATCTGCTCCCTTAGAACTTTGCTCCACATAA
Source organism: Pontibacter harenae (assembly GCF_020907245.1). Classification (GTDB taxonomy): domain Bacteria; phylum Bacteroidota; class Bacteroidia; order Cytophagales; family Hymenobacteraceae; genus Pontibacter; species Pontibacter harenae. Next base: position 66,749 of record NZ_JAJJWH010000016.1, read on the forward strand.
AGTTTTTCTTCCGAAAGGTGCGCTATAGCTGTAGTACCAGCCGTTTTAGAACCATAATCTATTCCAATATGTGTCGAAGGAGCCTGCATCTTCTTAACTTTTAATTTCTTCACACTACGAACCTTTTGAGGTTATAGGTATTTAAAAGAACACGAAGTATAAAGTTTGGCTGTAAGCTGCCGTATCATTACTTTAGCTCTAAGCAACGACAATTAAAGAGAAATGAAGGCACAGGATATCCCAGCACTTTATCTGGTTAAAGCATTTACAGATTCTGCCGTAGGCGGAAACGCAGCAGGAGTAGTGCTAAATGCTGATAAACTAACTAAAGATCGAAAACAATCTATAGCAGCTAATCTGGGTCTTTCTGAAACTGCTTTTGTGTCTGCTTCTGAGGTTGGTGATGTGAAAGTGGAGTTCTTTACCCCAAACCGCCAAATACCGCATTGCGGACATGCGACCGTGGCCACATTTGGTCTACTATTGCACCAAGGTTTAGTTAAAGGAAAGAAAGCTATCAAAGAATCGATTGAAGGCCCACGACAAATTATGTTTGAAAATGGAAAAATTTTCCAATCGCAGTTAGCACCTAACTATACAGCACTTTCTGAAACAACTGTAACGCAAGCTGAAATTGCGGTTTCGTTAGGTCTACCAGAAGACTATTCTTTCTCCGCGACGCCAATGGTGGCAAACACAGGCGTTTCTTTTTTGCTTGTGCCAGTAGAAGGGGAGCAACAATTAAGAGCACTTGTTCCTGATCAGGAAAAAATAAAAGCCATTTCCGATCACCTGGACCTCGTGGGTTATTACGTTTTCACCACTGATCTGACACATGCTGATGCTACTGCCAGAATGTTTGCACCGAGCTATGGCATTCCTGAAGAGTCGGCAACAGGAATGGCCGCTGGTCCTCTGGCTTGTTACCTTCATGATTATGCAGGATTCTCTAAGACAAAATTTCTGATCCAGCAGGGCTACCTGATGCAGCCTTCATCTCCTAGCCAGATTGAAGTAACTTTGGATGTAGATGCTAATGAGAATATAATTGGGTTACGTGCTGGTGGTTATGCTTTTGTGGTGGAGCAGCTTATGTTGGAGTAGAAGGAAGAGAGGCCTCGGTTTAATCTTGTTGCTAATCTGTTTTTTAAAAACGTTTTTATGTTTATCACGTACTGCGACATCAATTAATCCTGTGCTAGTACAGCTGCCTTGTTTGTGCCAGCTGCCTACCTTTTGCTAACTATCATCTCTTTTTAACCCATGAAAAAGCTTCTTTTTCTTCTACTGCTTAGTGCCCAAACAGCGGTTATTGCAGTAGCCCAATCTAACAGAGCTTCCTCTACAAGCGCAAATCGAGTAAAGATAATCAACGGTATTTTAGAAGGAACTACAGAAAAAAGTGGTGTTCGCACCTTCAAAGGTATTCCTTTTGCTGCTGCTCCTGTGGGTGCGTTGCGTTGGAGGGAACCTCATCCAGTAAAAAACTGGAGTGGTGTGCGCAAAGCAGATAAGTTTGGTCCTAGAGCCATGCAGCGCGATATATTTGGTGACATGAACTTTAGGGCTGATGGCATGAGCGAAGACTGCCTTTACCTTAACGTCTGGACTCCTGCCAAAACAAACAAAGAACGCTTACCTGTGCTCGTGTACTTTTATGGTGGTGGTTTTATGGCTGGCGATGGTTCTGAGCCACGATATGACGGTGAAAGTATGGCACAAAAGGGTATTGTAACCCTGACGGTAAACTACAGACTCGGCGTGTACGGTTTCTTTGCGCATCCTGAATTAACAGAAGAATCTCCTAATAACGCGTCAGGTAACTATGGCTTGATGGATCAGGCGGCTGCTTTACAATGGGTAAAACAGAATATAGCTGCATTTGGCGGTGATCCCGAGAAAGTAACTATAGCTGGAGAGTCGGCTGGTTCATTTTCGGTCAGTGCGCAAATGGCTTCTCCTTTATCTAAAAAGTTGATAGCCGGTGCTATTGGGGAAAGTGGTTCGCTACTCTCTTTGCAGCCCCTAACATCTTTAGAGCAGGCAGAAGAGATTGGAGTTAAGTTTGCAAACATGGTCAGAGCTAATTCTCTAAAAGCCTTACGGGCTATGCCTGCTAAGCAATTATTGGAGGCAACAGCTAATCCAGAAGCCCCCCGCTTCTCAGCTATAGTAGACGGTTACTTTTTACCGAAATCTCCTGAGGCCATATTTCAGGCTGGAGAACAAGCGCAGGTGCCTTTGTTAGCTGGCTGGAATTCTGAAGAAATGAATTATAGAGCGCTGATGGGCCAGCTCCAACCGACACCAGAGAACTACAAAAAGACAGTTCAGAACCTGTACGGCAACAAAGCTGATGAGGCCCTACGTCTTTATCCAGGATCAACAGAAGAAGAAGTAATACAGTCTGCGACTGATTTGGCAGGAGATCGTTTTATTGGGTACAGTACCTGGAAATTGATTGATATGCATGCTAAAACCAGCAATAAGCCTGTTTTCCGCTACTACTATACACGCCCACGACCAGCCATGGTGCCAGAAATGGGTGATGCAGCACCTGGTCTTGCCGGTGGAGTCGTGCGCGGCAATGATCCATCCGCTGTTAAAATAGCGCCTTCGCAAGGAGCAGTACATTCAGCAGAAATAGAGTATGCCATGGGTAATCTGTCTTCGAACAAGGTTTACGCATGGACTCCCGACGATTATAAAGTGTCGCAGGTAATGCAGGACTACTTTGCAAATTTCATCAAAACAATAAATCCTAATGGTGCAGGTCTGCCTCAATGGCCAGCAGCTAACACTGGTGACAAAGTACAGGTGATGCATATTGATGTGAAATCCGAAGTTAAACCAGACGAAACAAGAGATCGCTACCTTTTCCTCGAAAGTGCAACAGGTAAATAAGAGAAAGAGTGTTCAACTTTACTAGCTGCGTTGATTAATATGATGAGTAGAGGCGAAACTTTGGGAATATGTATCTCAGAGCTTCGCCTCATTTTTTTTTCTACTTTCTGATTTGGAGAAGCACTAACTCATGAGGTTATCCAGCCTTTGTGCCCACTCGGGGCGGGAACTGAGAATGATAATTTTATCTGCTTCAGTAGGCTTTAAGGGTAAGTCAACATCACCTATAGTCAGCATTTCCGCTGCGTATTTATTTACCGACATCGGAAAGAACATGCCGACAATAAAAGTGCTCTCTCCAATTTGAGAGTTGATTTCTAAAATTTGCTTGTTTAGTAAGCCCGCAACAACAGGGTCATCTATTGGCATTTTAAGCGAGCTTTGCCCATTTATGCTAAACTCCCGCATAACGGCTTTTTCTTTCGCATCTAGCCTCTTTATCTCTTTTTGGAGATCTTTCTTTAGCTGCTTTACCTTAAAGCTGTTTCTAATTGCTTTGATCAGCCATATTACAAAGTTTACAACTATAACTCCTGCGGAAAAAAGAAACAGGCTGCCTACATAAGTGCCATAGGTTTCTAGTATAGGTGCTAAGTTAAGAGCTTGTAGTTGCGCCTCTTTCGCAAAGAGTAGAAAGCCAGTGATAACTGCAAGAAGAAGAAATATCTTAGTAGGCAGCTTAGTTACATCAAAGAATGACTTTACATGAGTCTTCACTTCCTTATCTATTTAGTTCTGTCTATTTTCTTATCAATTCATACATTCAGCTCTATGTTATTTACAGTTGTAAAATTTATTAGTTGTATAGTTACCTAAATTGCAGAAAATGTTTCTGTTTTTTCTGAGATTATACTATTTCTGCTCACTAAATTTAGCACAAGGCACTCTGTGCCTTGTGCCTTGCTCATAAGAGTAAGTTAGTTTTATCAATGTCGGCTCATCAAACATGCCTCCTAAAAACTGTAGGCCAGCAGGGAGGTTATTATATGTGAAACCCATCGGCACCGTGAAGGCAGGCAAACCTGTGTGCGGTGCTATTATCTGACTGTTGTCGCCTTTGTAACCTTTAAAATCACCAACTTTAGCTGGCGGATTGTTCCAGGTTGGGTAAACGATAGCATCTACCTTATACTTTTGCATAGCAGCTACAACAGCCTCTCTGAATGCTATTCTCTTTTTATCGTGGAAAGCGTCGGAGCAGGTCGTGCCGCCTTCTTCGGGAGCATCGTTTTGGTTTAAGTGATATTTTAAATTTTCTTCTATGTAAGGAGAATACTTACCTGAAGCCACAATTTCCTGTAGGTTCTTAACTGGCACATTCTCGCCTAATGAAGATAAGTATGCGTTTATGTCATGCTGAAATACCGAACACCATTGGTCTTTGCTCAGGCTATCAAAGTTGGTTACTTCGAATGGATCTACCACTTCGGCGCCTAAATTTTTAAGATCGGCAATTGCCTGCTCAAACAAAGCCTTCACCTGTGGATCAGGGTTTCTTTCGCTTAACGTTCTGAATATACCGATACGTGCCCCTTTCAGTCCGTTCTTGTCAAGGTACTGTAGGTAGTTATCAGGTACTTTTCCCTGACTATGAATAGTTAAAGGATCTGCTGGGTCGTAACCTGCTATCACTTCTAATATGCGTGTAGCATCTTCCACGGTTCTGGCAATAGGGCCGCCAACATCGTTTCGTAGGTAAAGCGGTGCTATACCATGGCGGCTGGTTAAGCCAAGCGTTGAACGGAAGCCAACGAGAGCGTTGTGCGAAGAGGGGCCTCGGATAGAATTGCCTGTGTCGGTGCCTAAACCCACCGTACCCATGTTAGCGGCTACAGCTGCTGCCGTACCTCCACTAGAGCCTGCAGGCACATGTTCTAAATTGTATGGGTTCAGTGTTTCGCCTGCTATAGAACTAATGGTAACCATAGGGCTGAATGCCCACTCCGCCATGTTAGACTTTGCCAGTATCAGCGCACCTGCTTCTTTTAGCACATGCACTTGGTAAGCATCTTCAGACGGCTCAAAACCTTTTAGAGCCAGTGAACCAGCGGTGGTTTGAAGGCCCTTGGTATTATAGTTATCCTTTACGATGAGCGGTACGCAGTGCAGCTTACGTAGCTTTTTTGTTCTCTTGTACTCCTCATCCAGTTCCCTTGCTATCTGCAAGGCCTCTGGGTTAGTAAGCACAATGGCATTCAGTTTTGTGGGTTGGTCATACTTCTCTATGCGCTGCAGGTAAGATGAAACCAGCTGCTCACAACTACAGCTGCCTTGCTCAAAAGCTGCATGTATCTCGGCAATGGTGGCTTCCTCTACTTTAAATACCTTTGTTGCTGTATCGCTTTTTGTGGTTTTGTTGGAACAATTCGATAGCAGGAGTAGGCAGCATAAATTCCATAGGGCAGCAGTTAAGGTGTTGCGCATGTGTTGGTGTCAGTATCTTTTTCTGTTGAGATTTTAAATTATGAATAATATTCGAATTCTCTACTATTGATGCGCAAAAGCACCAGAGACTTTAATTATTGAAAACTACATTTTGGTGATGCCTCTGTAGGCGCTATTGACTACCTCTGTTATTTTTTCAAAGTCGAGGGTGTCAATCGTGTCTCCTTTGGTGTGGTAGTTAGGGTTTCGGATAAAGGAAGAGTCGTTTATCATGAGCGCGTTATAGCCGAACTCGCAGTAGTTGCGCTGATCAGACAATCCTGCCAGTCCAGCACTAGCAGGAAAACTAATTACCTGTACATCTATAGCTGAGTCTGCTGCCATAAGCGCATGGAACTTTTCGTTGAATGCAGCATACTTTTCGATGCCTACTACAATAATAAAGTTCGCCGTGTGTGGGTATAGTTTTGCCAGTTCAGGAGAAGGAAAAGATTGAGATTCTGGCTCATCTGAAAAATAGCCGATCATCTCCAGGCATATCATCCCTATTACATCCGCTTTGGCATCATGCAATGATTTGGCGTGTACATAGCTTCCCATCTGCTTAGTGGCAAAATAAGGCGGCTCTTCTAAGCAGTATGCCACAAAATCAATCCGATAATCGAGTTCAGGCTGTTGTGCGAAAACTAATCGGGCCAGTTCCAGCATACCAGCTACCGCACTGGCATTGTCATCAGCACCAGGCTGCTCACCGCATACATCGTAATGTGCCCCCACAACCAACCTGTGAGATTTGTCAGAGTTATAAGATGTAATGATGTTTTTATACTTATTTCCGTCTGCTATCCAGGATTGTACTTCGGGTTTGCCGCCAGCTTTCTCAAACTCTTCCGCTATATAATTCGCCACTTTTTCCAAAGATTCTAAGTGTCTGTAGCTTCTTGGGGGATTGACAGATGTCATAAACTCAACATCCTTGTATAGTTGCTCTGTGCTTGCTTTCATGCTGCTAGTGGTTTAACGTCGACTTTTCTATTCCTTACTATTAGTTTTCAGAAGGCATAGTAAAATGTTTTACGGCAAATTGCAGCAGAGGTGTTCTATTAGCTAGCTGCTCGTTAGGCAAGTACCAGCGACAGAATGGCAAAGGCATTTATTACCCATAGAGCAAGGCTGATTTCATGGTGTTTTCCCATGGCTAGTTTTAGTGCAGTCCAGCTCAGGAAGCCCCAGATGATGCCTTGGGTTATGGAATAAGTGAAGGGGATGAGCACCATAGCAAGAAAAGCAGGAATGGCTTCGTCGAGTTGTAGCCAATTGATTTTAACAACAGGCCTTACCATGAAAGCACCGACAAGCACCAAAGCTGGTGCTGTGGCAATAGCAGGTACTACCGATAACAACGGTGCCAGAAACAGGAAGGGCAGAAACAGTACAGCGCCCACCACAGCCGTAAGCCCTGTACGGCCTCCTGCCTCTATGCCTACTGCCGATTCGATATACGCAGTACCTGGGCTAGAACCAATCAAACCAGCCAGGGTGGTGGCAAAAGCATCAGTGGTAAGAGAATTTCTAACATGCTTTGGTTCTCCTTTTTCATCCAGCAGGTTAGCTGCCTCTGCAAGTCCTATAAAGGTGGAGAGGCTGTCGAACATGTCGGTAAACACAAAGGCAAAAATGACAGGAAACACAGAGAGCTGGAAAGAGTTTACGAGGTCCAGTTGGAGGAGGAGACTAAAGTCTGGGGCAGCGAAAACCCCCTGCCAGTTTATAAGAGGAACGATGCCTGTGGCTGTTTCGCCTCCCCACCAACGGCCAATAGGATAAGCTGCCAGCGTAGTAAATAAAATACCAAAAAGAATGGCTCCTTTTACACCTCGGGCAAGTAACACAGCCGTTAGCAGTAGGCCAGCCAGAAAGGTAAGCAAGGTTGGGTTAAGAGGACTTAAGCCAACGATGGTAGCAGGATTAGCTACTATAAAGCCTGCATTGGCAAAACCGATCAAGGTAATAAATAAGCCGATACCAGTTGCAATGGCATAGCGGAGGGGACGCGGAATGGCCTGCACTATGAGGGCTCTGATATTGAACAGTGAAAGCAGCAGGAAAATAATGCCAGACCAAAACACAGCCCCTAACGCTACCTGCCAGGTTATTCCCATACCGATAACAGCTGAAAACGTGAAAAAGGCATTCAACCCCATACCTGGTGCCACCATAATAGGGTTACGGGCATAGAGGCCCATCATCAGGCTACTGAAGAAGCTAACCAAAACTGTGGCTGTAAGCACTCCAGAAAAAGGCATCCCTGCTTGGCTTAACACACTAGGATTTACAACAATAATGTAAGAAGTTGCCAGAAAAGAAGATACTCCTGCTAAGACTTCTGTGTAAAAGGTGGTGCCGTTTTTCCTCAGTTCAAAATAAGACTCCATTCTTGCTGTGTTGAATTCGTTGCGAAATGAAAGCTAAAGATACACTAATAGGTAAAGAAAGTCATAATACGAGAGCCGTGCCGATGGGTACTGAAGCTTCAGAAAGGATAATGGCGCAGTGGTTATGAAATTAATAGTTTAAGTATCAGATGGCTATAGTGTCTGTGCGGTATAATAAGCTAGTGACTTTAGGATAAGCATTTGTATCAGATGCAGCCTTATAGCCGTTTTTATAGTTGTTGCATGCTGCTTTTGAAGCTTGTGCAAAAGCGTTAAATACATTTAAGCTTTTTTCTGATGCTGAATCTGCACATTTGGTTGTGCTTTTGTGTTCTTATACTATGGAATATTTTGTAGACAAAGGATCTATTGTGAGGAAGATATGGGGGAAGGGCGATACCATCCTTTTCATATTTGCAGGAGCCTCTGCTGAGTTTGCCCTTAATAAAGCGGTAGATTGGTTATATTTTACGGGGCGCCTTCCGGCAGATCCATTAGGAAGGCTTTTTTCTACAGTTTCGTATGCCAGGCAAATCGTGTTTTCTGAAAAGCAAGCTGCTTGGAAGGCTATAGATACAATGGCTGCTATACATGGAGCAGTAGAAGCAAAGCGTAGTGCCCGTATACCTGATTGGGCCTACCGCGGTGTGCTTTTCATGCTAATAGACTATTCTATTCGTTCTTACGAAGTGTTGGAGCGAAAGCTGACGAAAACAGAGAAGCAGGAGGTGTTCTATGTTTTCAATAGGGTAGGCAGCCGAATGGGTATAAATGGACTTCCAGAATCTTTTGATGCATGGGTAAAAATGCGAAAGGAACACTTGCAGCAGGACCTGGTAAAGAGCTTGCATACAGAGGATTTGTTCAGGCAGTATCGGAAGCACTTAGGCCCTATACGCTACAGACTTTTAATTGAAGGACAGACACTCATAGCACCTGGCAAAGTGAAAAAACTACTGGGTTTCCGCAAAATATCGCTCCTGAAGCCAGTGCTTTCCGTTTATAAACTGAGCAGAAACATGAATGCTGATTGGCTGCTAAAGGCAATGATTTTGCCGCCAGCTTATAAATCAGAAATAAAAGCACTGGATAATATTCCTGCTTAAAAGAGGCCACTGCTGTTTAGTTAGTAGTGGCCTTTATGTATCGTCACTTAAATATGAACGATGTAGTGAGTTTAAAATTAGTTGCTTGTGGAAGCTGTAGCATAAATAAAATAACCCTGTGTACCTCATTTTTAATTCATAATTTCTAATTTTTAATTAGACAAAGTGTTAGTTCTTTTGAAGTTCCAGATGGCTATTCAACACATAGCTTTTGCCTCTCTCAGTTTTAAAGTTTACCACCTTTTCGCCGTAACGAATTTGGCAGGTGTTACCTAACTTTGATAGTATTTTTACGCCTTCCAGTTTTCCATCTTTCCAGTTCAGGTCCACTTCAAAACCACCACGAGCTACTATGCCGTGTATATAGCCGTTTTGCCAATTTTTAGGTAAGGCTGGCAACACATGTACTTCCCCTGCATGGCTCTGCATCAGCATTTCTGTAATGCCAGCTGTGGCACCAAAGTTACCGTCAATCTGAAAGGGAGGGTGTATATCGAACAAGTTTGGTAAAGTTGACTTCCGTAGTAAAGCCAGCAAATTATCGTAAGCTGCCTCACCGTCCTGCAGGCGTGCAAAAAAGTTAATGATCCAGGCACGGCTCCAACCCGTGTGCCCGCCGCCATGCGATAAACGGTAATCTAAGGTTTTACGAGCTGCTTCTAAAAGTTCTGGATTCTTCTGCTTTGTTATTTCCCGACCTGGGTGCAGTCCGTACAAGTGAGAGATATGGCGGTGACCTGGCTCTGGTTCCTCAAACTCCTCAGTCCATTCCATGATACGGCCATCGCTACCAATTTGGGTTGGGGCAAGCTTGCTCAGCACATTTTGCATTTTACGTCGGAAGGAGGCATCTTTCTTCAAAGCCTGACTTGCTTCTATCGTATTACGGAGCAGGTCGCGAATAATCATGTGGTCCATCGTTGGCCCCATCACCATAGTGGCCACTTCACCACCTGGAGTCTTGAAGGTATTTTCTGGTGAAATAGAAGGGCCAGATACAAGCTGCTTCGTCTCAGGGTGTTCCACTAACCAATCAACACAAAACTCTGCCGCTTCTTTTATAACAGGATAAGCCAGCTCTTTAAGATATGCCTTGTCTTCTGTAAAAAGATAATGCTCCCATAAGTGCTGCGCACTCCACGCCATACCCATTGGCCACATAGCCCACTGTGGCTCACCATAGGTTTCTGTAAATAACCAAGGGTCGGTGGTGAAGTGCGCAACGGTACCTTTTACGCCATACATATCCATGGCTGTTTTGCGGGCGTCTGGCCTGAGGGCATCCAAGAACTGCAGGAAAGGCAGGTGCATTTCTGAAAGGTTCGTTACTTCTGCAGGCCAGTAATTCATTTGTATATTGATGTTTATGTGGTAATCAGCGCTCCAGGGAGGCGTAAGGCCATCGGCCCAAATTCCTTGCAGGTTAGCTGGCAAGCCGCCAGGGCGGGAACTGCTGATGAGCAGGTAACGACCGAATTGGTAATACAGCTTCACTAGTTGTGGATCAATGTTGCCTGCCTGCATAGCAGCTAGGCGTGTGTCGGTCGGGAAGTAAACAGCATCAGTTGTTCCAAGGTCCAGGTCTACACGTTTGAAATACTGTTGGTAATCGTTAATGTGTACTTGTTTAAGAATTTCGTAAGCCTTGGCAGAGGCATCAGAAAGTTGCTTTCCAGAAATGCTAGCAGGGTCGCCACCTCGGTAATCTGTAGCAGCAGCTAGTAATAGAGTGGCAGCAGTAGCTTTATTTATATATATCTTACCTCCAGATACTTTGATAGTACCACCTTCTAGCTTTACTTTTAATCTTGTAGCCAGCTTTACACCAACGCCATCTCCAACGTGCTCACGCATGATGATCTCATCTTTGGCTACTTCAAAAGTTGCTTTGTTGCCAGGCCTGCTAAGGTTTACAGAAAAAGATAAAGCTTCTGGTTTATCAGCAGTCAATCGTACTGCGATGGCCTGATCGGGAGCGCTGGAGAATATTTCACGGCTAAAATTGATGTTGTTGGCTCTATAGCTGACTTTTGCAATAGCGTTCTCAAGGTCCAGTTCCCGCTTATAGTCTCTGGTGTTTTGGTGTAGCGTATCAAAATCCAATTGCAGGTCGCCAAGAGTTTGATAAGTGCTCCATACGGTTTTATCGCCCATCATCTTTTCCTTGGCTACTTTTTGTGCCTCGGCATATTTGCCTGCAAAAAGCAGGGCACGTACTTCTGGCAAGGCAGCACGTGCCTGTGGATTAACGAAGTTAGCAGGTTTTCCTGTCCAGACCGTTTCTTCGTTCAGCTGTATCCGTTCGTTTGCTATGCCACCAAACACCATGGCTCCAAGTCGGCCGTTGCCCACGGGCAAAGCTTCATTCCATTCAGAAGCAGGTTGGTTATACCAAAGTTTTAGATTGTTTTGCTGCTGTGTTTGCGCATGGCTATGCGTAGCTGTAATAAAATAGAGCACCAGTGCTACAAGTTGTTTGGTCCCTTTTGGTGATAGATACATAGACTTATTTTATGTGGTACTAAAGGATCGGAAAACATAGGTAAACATGTGCTGCAGACATAACAGTTTGATCTAAACCATAATTGTTTCTGCTGTTTACATGGTGCAGCATATTAACTCATACTAAAAGTAAAAATTAAAAAAGATAAAGCATCACCTTGCAACATACCATACACACACCTGAAACATTATATACACCTAGTAAAATGATTATCCCTGAATATATTTTGGGGGCTTTACTTATCACTCAGGCGGCTGTAAAATTATAATGATGCTCAAAAACCTTTTCCAACAGTTTTGATAAGTTTTCGTAAAGCAGGTGGCTTTTCTTGTTAAATTTATACTATATAATGTAATAACCATTCAACATAAGACTAACTACATGAAAGAACTTTTACAGCGAAAAAAGCTATGGTTAGCTGGCTGTGCTCTCCTGAGCCTATTGGGTTTTACCCAAGCTTTGGCACAGCAGCAAGGGGCGCAGCAGGTACTCAAAATCAATGATCAGGAATACCTGGAGATGACGGGACTGAACGTAATGCTTGCACATGACTTTTACCCCGAAAGCCACCAAGGTGGAGTAGGAGTTATACAGAATGGATTGCGGGTAGCCACAAACGGAGATTTGCGACTTGAGCCTACACCTGGGCAGTGGCAGCCAGTGCCTAAAGTAGGTAAGCGCATGGTAGATCGGCAGGCACAGGAGATAAGCGTTCGGATGCAATATCCTGATGAGGAGAAGAACCGTAAAGGCTTCAACCCTATTATTTACCCTGACCTTGACTTTAGCTATACTTTAAAGGTAAAACCCGAAGGAAAAGCTTTCCGAATTATAGTTGACCTCGACAAGCCGCTGCCTGAGGAATGGGTTGGTAAGGTTGGTTTTAATTTTGAGCTTTTCCCTGGCTTTTTGTTTGGTAAAACCTATTACATGGACCAGCAGTTCGGTATTTTTCCGCGCCAGCTGAACGGGCCAGGCTTCTACGATCAGGATAAAGCGTACCAGACGGAGCCAATGGCTAGAGGCAGTAAATTGGTTATTGCCCCTGAGACGGATCGCCAAACCATGACTATTCAGAACCTGAAAGGAAACGAGCTGCAGTTGATAGACGGGCGTGCACAGCACAACAACGGTTGGTTTGTGGTGCGTTCGCTGGTGCCTAAAGGTGCAACAAAAAATGCTATAGAATGGCTGGTAACTCCTAACGCGATAGCAGGTTGGAAATATGAACCAGTCGTGCAGGTATCTCAGGTGGGGTATCACCCAAAGCAGCAGAAAGTAGCTGTCATAGAAACGGATAAATCCGATGAGTTAAAGTATCCTGTAACATTGTATCGTATAAATGAAGGTGGCGGTCTGGATAAAGTGCTGGAGTCGCAACCGAAAGACTGGGGTAACTTTTTGCGCTACCACTACTACCAATTTGATTTTTCTCAAGTTGATAAACCTGGTATGTACCTGGTGAAGTACGGCGACTACGAGACCAGCCCTTTTCAGATAAGCGAGAAAGTGTTCAAACGCCATGTCTGGCAGCCAGTGTTAGAAACTTTTCTGCCTGTGCAGATGTGCCACATGCGTGTGAATGACCGTTACAAAGTATGGCACGACCTCTGCCACCTCGATGATGCACGTATGGCACCCACCAACACCAATCATTTTGATGGTTACCTGCAGGGGGCAAGCACGCTAAGTAAATTTAAGCCTGGCGAGCATGTGCCTGGTTTGGATGTAGGTGGCTGGCATGATGCTGGTGACTATGATATGCGTGTGGAATCGCAGGCTGATGAAATCAGAATTCTTTCGCTCGCCTTCGAAGAGTTTGGTGTCAATTACGACAACACAACTATAGATCAGAATCTAAAAGTAGCTGAACTGCATCGGCCAGACGGAAAGAACGACATTTTGCAGCAGATAGAGCACGGTGCCCTGACTATAGTAGCGGGTTATAATGCATTGGGCCGCTTGTACCGTGGTATAATAGAGCCTGACCTGCGTCAGTACGTGCTTTTAGGCGATGCTTCTACCCAGACCGATGAGAAAGTGTTTGACCCTGCTACAGCGCCTTCGCCAGTGCCTGCCATTGGTTTTGAAGGCGCTCCAGACGACCGTTGGGTGTTTACTGAAGAGAATCCTGGCCGTGAGCTATTAGTAACAGCTGGACTAGCCGCAGCCTCTCGTGCTTTGAGAGGCTACAACGACAAACTGTCCGCAAGATGTCTGCAAATTGCAGAAGAACTTTGGGTAAGAACTAAAGAAACAGATAAACTGCAACGCGTGCGTCCTGCTTCGGAACTGTTTCTGGCTACCCGCGACAAGAAATATTCAAAGTTCCTGATTGATAATGTAGAGGCAATTAGCCAGAACATTGAAAGAACAGGTTGGGTTGTTGGTCGCACCTTACCCTTAATCAGCAACAAGAAATACCGCAATACTGTTACTGCAGCAGTTAAGAGCTATAAAGCAAAGGTAGATGAGTTGGAAAGAGAAACACCTTATGGCATGCCTTACAAACCTGATATTTGGGGTGCAGGCTGGGGAATACAGAGTTTTGGCGTAGAGCAATATTTCTTTCATTCTGCCTTTCCTGAGATATTTCCGCAAACATTTATGCTGCATGCTATGAATTTTGTGCTAGGCGTGCATCCAGGCTCAAACACCTCGTCGTTTGCTTCTGGTGTGGGTGCCCGCTCTTTAACTGTAGCCTATGGCAACAACCGCGATGAATGGTCTTATATACCAGGCGGTGTAGGATCGGGTACAGCCTTAATACGACCAGATTATCCAGAACTGTTGGAGTGGCCTTACTTGTGGCAGCAAACTGAATACGTGCTTGGTGGAGGTTCATCAAACTATATGTTTTTAGTACTAGCTGCTGATAAATTGCTAAATAAATCTAAATAAAGGCGTTATCAAATCTTTGTTGTAGATGCTTTATGACCTCCTGCCAACAATCAATGCTGTGGCAGGAGGTTTTTTCATTTGATGAGACAACCTAAATGCTTTTATAGTACTATAGGGTATAGGTAATACCTTAGTATACCTTCGCCCACACGCTTCATGATATTGTAAACCTTTTTTCATCAAAAATGAAAAAGAAACTCTTGGCTATTTTGGCTGCTGCCATAGGTCTATCATCCAAAGTTTTCGCACAAGAAACGCCTTTAACGGTTACTGCACCTGAGGACAAGCCTATAAATGAAATAAAGTATAACCTTACGCCCGATGGTTCAAAATATATAAAGGCGACTTTCATGAATCAGGTTTGGGTTCGCTGGACCGAAGCAAACCGTGGCTCCACCGTTAATGGTGATCTGCAGGATAATATTGTTGATATTGGACTACGCCGTACGCGCTTGCAAATGTTCGGTCAGATCACCGATCACGTGTTCTTCTACACACAGTTTGGGATGAACAACTTTAATTACCTGACGCAAACTTTGGGTAATCGTAAGTTACATGCCTTTTTTCATGATGCCCTGGGAGAGTATAAAGTGTTTAAAGATAACAATAAACTGAAGATTGGCGCAGGCTTAACCGTAACAGGAGGTATCAGCCGTTTCTCAAACCCTAGCGCAGGCACTATTATGACTGGAGATTTACCAATTTTCTTACAAACTACTGTAGATCAGACTGACCTGTTCGCTCGTAAGCTGAGTGTGTATGCCAGAGGCCAGCTTGGCAAACTGGATTACCGAGTAGCGGTGTCTGATCCTTTTCCTGTACAGACAAATGGTCAGGCAGCGCCAGCGCTTGGTGAAAATTCATCTTTCAACACCTTTGGGCATACCAAGCAGTACCAGGGCTTCTTTATGTATAATTTTCTGGATAAAGAACCTCACACCATGCCCTTTATGGCAGGAACATATTTAGGAGAAAAAACAGTGCTGAACCTAGAAGGAGGCCTGATTTACCAAAAAGATGCTATGGCCCACACAGATAATGGATTTGATCCTGTGTATGATGATATGTTTTTATGGTCGGTAGGTGCTTTTGCTGATATGCCGCTTCAGGATAATAAGTATGCCTTTTCTGCTTATGCTGGCTACTCTAACACAGACTATGGCAGAAACTACATTCGCAACAACGGTATTATGAATCCTGCTAACGGCAACAACGACCCAGTTAATTTTAGTGGAGCTGGTAATGCTTTTCCTATGTTCGGCACAGGTGAGTCTATTTATACACAAGTAGGGCTACGCTTGCCAAACGATCTACTCGGCGACCAGGGCACATTAATGCCTTACGCCACATTCCGCCACTCCAGTTACGACCGCCTGGAAGATGGGGTGAATGTATATAATACAGGTATAAACTGGCTCATTAATAAGCACCAATCCAAAATTACGCTCAACTACCAGCTCAGACCAGAATTCAGAACTGCAGCTAACGGAGATATTGTGCGGGGCGGCAACTTAAGTACTGCCTGGTTGCAGTATCAGATTAATTTTTAAGTATAAATAACTGTTCCATAGTAGTTTGAAAAGTACAGCTTATTGCGATTGTTCATGTCAATGATGAAGCTCCAAAAGCTCTTTTCCTTTTCATTTTGGCCGATATTTTTGGATAATGTTCTAGCTAAAAACAAGAAAGCCGCTGCATCTAATGCAGTGGCTTTCTTGTTACTCCTTAGTTCAAATTACCAGAATCTGATTCTATCTTCTGGCTTCTTGTAAAGTTT
The DNA here is from genome assembly GCF_020907245.1 of Pontibacter harenae. Taxonomy (GTDB): domain Bacteria; phylum Bacteroidota; class Bacteroidia; order Cytophagales; family Hymenobacteraceae; genus Pontibacter; species Pontibacter harenae. Next base: position 82,760 of record NZ_JAJJWH010000016.1, read on the forward strand.
ATCACCTGGCTTCACATCAAATGCTTCGTACCAAGCATCCATGTTAACTGGTGCACCAATGGTTCTGAATTGACCAGGGGAGTGCGGATCTGTCACAATCTGCTGAGCCGCACTTTCTGGTAAAATGTTACCTCTCCAAACCTGTGCCCAAGCCAAGAAGAAACGCTGATCAGGCGTAAACCCATCAATCAACTCGTTCGACTGTCCTTGCTTTGTCATTTTGAAGGCCTCGTAAGCAGCATTCAAGCCACCTAAGTCTCCAATGTTTTCACCCATTGTAAATTTGCCGTTTACATGAATAGTATCCAGCACTGTATAAGCATTGTACTGCTCTTCAAGGGCTTTCGCTTTCTCTTTAAATCGGGCTAAATCCTCTGGAGTCCACCAGTTACGAAGCGTTCCATCCTTGTCGTACTGGCTACCTGAGTCGTCGAAACCGTGAGAGATTTCATGGCCGATCACAGCACCAATACCACCGTAGTTTACAGCATCATCTGCGTTAGGGTCGAAGAACGGGAACTGCAGGATACCTGCTGGGAACACAATCTCGTTCATTACAGGGCTGTAGTAAGCATTTACAGTAGGAGCGGTCATTCCCCACTTCGTTCTGTCTACTGGCTTGCCTAACTGGCTTACCATATCGTTGTAAGCCCACTGGCCAGCGTTACGCACGTTCTGGAAGAAAGACTTTCTGCTGATATCTAAACCTTCGTAGTTCTTCCAGTTGTCTGGATATCCAACTTTAGGAGTGAAAGCGTGTAGTTTAGCAAGTGCTTTTTCTTTTGTAGCAGCACTCATCCAATCCAAGTTATTGATGCGGATTTCGTAAGCCTTTATAAGGTTAGCGATTAGTTCCTGCATTCTTTCTTTAGCCTCTGGCTTGAAGTGCTTCTTAACATATAGTTGGCCAAGTAGTTCACCAATAGTGCCATCTGTTAAAGAAGACATGCGCTGCCAACGAGGAGTCTGCACTTTCTGTCCGCTTAGTACCTGCGAATAGGCAAAGTTTGCGTTCACAAAATCAGAGCTCAAATATGGCGCTGCAGATTTCAACACGTTCCACTGCAGGTATGTGTTCCAGTCTGAAGCAGGTACACTTTGCACTAGGCCGTTTAATTCAGTGAAGAAAGCAGGATTATTTACTAAAATAGTGTCCTGGCCAGTAACCTTCATCTTCGCCATCAGCGACTTCCAATCTATGTTAGGAGTTGTCTTGCTGAAATCGGCTACAGAAAACTTGTTGTACGTTTTATAAGGATCGCGCATCTCCACGCGGCTCATTTGTGCTTCAGCCAGTTTCTTTTCTAGGTTGAAAATGGTTTCAGCATTCTTCTGCGCCTGCGCCTGCTTTACGCCTGTTAGGGTGAAGAGAGTTGTGATATACTCTTTATATGCAGCCTGAATTTTCTGGCTACGAGCATCATCTTTCAGATAATAATCGCGGTCAGGTAAAGTAATACCACCCTGGCTTAGCTGTGGCACCATCGTGTTCACATCTTTGCGGTCCTGGCCAACATAGAAGCCGAACATAGGAGATGCAGCACCAGATGTTCTTAGGTAAGCAACTTCATTTAGAAGGCCTTTAACATTTTTAACAGCGCCAACTCTTTTCAAGTCTTTTTTGATTGGAGTGTAGCCAAGCTTTTCAATGGCAGCACTATCCATGCTAGCGGCATAAAAATCGCCAACACGCTTCTCTATAGAGCCTGGAGCTGCATTTGTGTTCGCAGCAGCATCATTTAAGATGGCCTGTACGGCATTGATGTTAAAATCACGAAGTAAGTTAAAGCTTCCCCAACGCGTTTCCTTAGCGGGTACTGGGTTGTTCTTTAGCCAGTTACCACTAGCATAAATATAAAAGTCATCGCCAGGCTTCACAGAAAGGTCCATATTAGACTTATCTATGAAAGGAGTTTTAGATGCACCAGATTGCTGTGCAGATGTTTCGAAGGCACACATGGTAGCGGCTCCAAAAAGAAGCAGCCTCAGGTGGTTTTTCCAGTTTGGCGTACGCTTGTTAGATGCTTGTTTAGTCATTCTGTTAGTTATAGTTGATACTTGGTAATCTAGGATTCGGTTCAAAGTTAAGCCAGTGATGCTAAAAATAGCATTGGTAGGAGAAGAATTTTATTTTTCAGCAATACTGATTTAGTCAATTCTTGAAGCAAATTAGGGCTTATACCAGCTTAAAATGCAGAACAAGAGCTCATAAGTTCTTGTTCTTATGATTACTAACAGATACCACGCCAAAATAATTTATTCTGCACAAAAATTTATGTCAGCCGTGGGCTTAAGCAGATGCGAAGAATGATTTAAACGAGCTTAGGAGGTAGATAGGATCTGGTATTATGCTTTAATTTTGATGTGCCAATAAATTGGAGCAGTTGCTGCCTCATATTTAAAATGGGGAAAAGAGGGTCTACCTAGAAGCAGATTGAAGTACTTACATCTAAATGATACTGTGTTACTCTAGCTGCAATCAGAAGGAAGAGTAGGAGAGTACTTTGTTTAAGATTTACTTACCTCTTCCTGAAGCGAATCTTTGAAGTCTAGAACTTTATGTAATCCCAAAATTTGAAATACGTTTCTTACTTTAGGCTGTGCTCCACATAAGGCTAGCGAAATACCTTTTAGTGTACAGGCATGGTAGACTGAAATTAATACACCAATACCTGCTGAAGAAATATAAGATAGATTTTGGCAGTCTATGGCAACAGTTGTAACGGCCAAGGATACAACTTTATGTAAGCAACTATCTGCCGCCACACAGGTGCTAGCATCCAACTCCCCATTTATCTTAACTATAGCTTTTGAACCTACCTGGCTATAATCTATCCCAAACTTCTTCATTTCCGTCTACTAATTGATAGGGGTTGTTTAAACTTGCAGTACTTAATAGCTTACATGTAAACCAGATACAAATCTAGCAAAGTAAGATTAGGTATAAACATTCTTATACCGTTTGACAAATATAGATTGATGGCTTATTAAATATTATCGTGGTAATACCTATTTGAGCCGTATAAATACTTATTTATAAGTATGTTGAAGCATTCTGCTTCAAGGTTTAACAAATTTTATTCTTTTTAGTATTATAGTTAAAACAATTGAACAACACCTTCCATGATTATCTATTGGTGAGGGTGTTTAATTGGATATAAGGTAAACAAAATTTAGAACATAAACGATATAAAGTTTTAATTTTTACCCGATGTTATGAGCGACAGAAATGATAAAACAAAGGTGGTTATTACCGATGATCATAAAATTATAAGAGACGGTATAAAAGCCTTGTTGAAGGGTGAAAGTTCGTTTGATGTAACAGGGGAAGCATCTAATGGAGAGGAGTTGTTGGAACTGCTAAAAACAGAAGAAGCAAATGTGGTTCTTTTGGATATTAACATGCCAGGTAAGACTGGTACTGAACTTGCTGGAGTTCTGAAAGCAAAGTACCCAGACCTGAAAGTTCTGATGCTTTCGATGATGGACCATGACAGTTATGTTAGTAAAGCCATAGAAAACGGAGCCAACGGATATCTTTTGAAAAATGCTGGCAAAGAAGAGCTGGTGTCGGCCATTAAGCTAGTTGCATCAGGGGCAAGCTATATCAGCCCGAGTATTTGTCTAAAGTTACTAAACACATCAAGAAGCTCCCTATTAACCGAAAATGAACTGAATGTTGAACACGAAAGCTTGTCTAAGCGTGAAATTGAAGTGCTTCATTTGATTGCAGATGGCTATACAAACAGCGAGATAGCTGAAAAGCTATTCAACAGCAAACGCACGATAGAGACGCACCGACAGAATTTGCTGGAGAAAACGAAATGTAAAAACACTGCCAGTCTAATAAAGTATGCAGTTCAAAACCGCATCATCTAGTGTAGGAGCTAAGGTAAGCTATGCGTTTACCGTTTGATGAAGCTTCTGCTGCATGAAATAGTTGAAAGGCATAAAGCCGCTAAATAATATCAGCGGCTTTATGCTTTTAATGGTGATAGTGGCTAGTATTTCCACAAAAGGATAGTTACAGCAGACCTAGAAGTCATTATTATCTTGTCTGCTTCCTTAGAACCTGACCCACTCTTTCGTCGCTAATCTTATTTCCTTCTTTAGCGATTCTGCCGTTCAAAATTACAAATTGAAAGCCTGACGCCAACTGCTGTGGATTTTCATAAGTAGCATTTTCTCGAATCTCTGCTGGATCAAAGATTAGAATGTCTGCTTTTGCACCTGCTTTAATTATTCCTCTGTCTGTTATGCCAATGGTTTGCGCAGGCAACCCAGTCATTTTCCTGATTGCTTCAGGTAGCGGAAGTAACTGCTTTTCCTGCACATATTCTTCAATTACCTTTGCAAAAGTACCATACCCTCTAGGGTGCCTCATGGTAGTGCTACCGTCTGTACATATCATCACGTATGGGTTTCGTAGAAGTGTCTCCTGTAGTTCCTCATTCATAACGAAATAAGCGCCACTTGCTCCGTAAGGACCAATGTTATCTATTAAAACTTCTTCGAAGGGTTTATTTAGTTCGTCTGCAACTTGTGCTAGCGTTTTACCTTTATATGGTCCTGAGCCAATAAGTGTAGCTTCGGGCCCGTTACGCTGCTTTATTTTGTTGCGTAAAAATTCAGCTAGTTCATTTCTTCTGGTGCGTAATACTTGCTGAAAATCGTTTGGCTTCTTGGCCCATTCTGGAAATAAAATTTCTATACCTGTGTAGCTGGCTGTGTAGGGGTAAAAGTCAGCTGTAACTTGTATGCCTGCAGCCCTGGCACTGTCTAGCAAAGCCAAAATTTCCTGCGCACGCTTTTCACCTTTACCATATACTACCTTTATGTGCGAAATCTGTACGGGACTGTACTTTCCTTGTTCTAACAGCTCTCGGATAGAAGTTTCTACCAGTGCGTCATCTTCGTTTCGCATGTGGCTCATCACCAATCCATTTCTTTCTCCAACCACTTTGGCTAAACTGTGCAGTTCTGCACTTTCGGCGTACAGTCCAGGCGTATACTCCAAACCTGTTGTTAATCCATAGCAGCCATCTTCCATGGCGTTAGCCAGCAAATCTTCCATAGCAGCCATATGCTTAGCAGTAGGCACTGCTTCGTATCCTGCACCTGACAGCAGGCGCAGTGTATTATGACCTGCAAACATGGCAATGTTTACACCTGGTTTTACTGCATTTACAGAATCTATCAAGGATTGCAGTCGCGGCTGTTTTGGACTGAAACCATCTTGGCCTAAACAAATGGTAGTGATGCCCATGGCCAAAAAGTTTTCGAAAGCAGGCGTTTGTAAAGGGTCACCGTGTGCGTGCGCATCTATAAAGCCAGGTGTTAATACCATTCCCTCTGCATTAATAATTCGTAGAGCTGTGTGGTGTCTGGAGGTGTCTCTTTCTATCAGAGCGATGGAATCTCCACTTAACAGAATATTTGCTACATAAGCTTTATCTCCAGTACCGTCTATCACAGTGGCTTTCTGTATCAAAATGTCATAGGCAACAGCATCAGCATCAGCGGATGCGTTGTTCTGTACGTTTTGACACGAAGAAACTAAGGCTGCGCAAACAAGCGCAGTTGTGGCTTTAAGTAGAAATCTGGTGAAGTTTATCATTGGCTATAACTCTAGGTGTAGAAATGGTAAGTAAAGGGACATCAGTATCACGATACACGACTTTTTAATAATGATACTGCTGATATTCAGAATCTTGAAAAGCATGATGCGCTTTATATCAAGTTAAGTTTACTTTGTCTCCTTACTTATAGTTAAAACTATACAGCAAACGCTTGTGATTGCTGCTGAAATAGAAAGATAGCTAAAGATTTAAAATGTTGTAGAATCTGTGGTCCAGAAATAAATGCTAAAGGAGAAGAAATAGTAATGGCTTGTCTGAAGCACAGGTAATCCGCAGCCTGTTTTTTTCCTGGGGTGCAGTGAAACTTATTTTGCTGCGGTTCTCTTTTTTATTTATCTTTTTATTCTGACTCATAAGAAACTATATATGCAGGAATATTCAATGTTTCAGAAGCTTCCTATCAGGAGCCAGGTAGAAACTTTAAGTAAGAACGGAATCATATTAGCGCAGCGCAGACACAAACAGTGGTTAATAACGCTCTATTCTTTAGGTAATGCATATGTGGAGCTGTGGGCAGGGAAGGAGGTGGAAGTTATCGGCATGTTTCATAGCTCTGCCAAACCGATGGAGGTGCTGGAACCTTACATCGACAAAATTGATGTAGACGATCTAATTAACTAAGTTAAGTTTAGTTGTAAGAGCGACATTAGCAATGAGCTATCAAGACAAAAGGGGCTTCAGAATTCTGAAGCCCCTTTTGGTTCTGTTGTTCAAGTACGGAGTCAACTCCATAAACTTTGTAAGCGTTAACTACTCCTGTCCGCCAGATCTGGTTGGCTGTCTTTGGGCAGGCCATGTCATTTGTTCGCCTGTTCTTGGGTTTAGCGGCATAACAATTCTTTCACGAGAGGTTGTCTCAGGATCTTCGCTTGCCATATAAACCAGAATGGCCGCTAAGATGGCATTGTTACGAACATCATCAAATACGATTTTATCGTACGTGTCTCGGTTCGTGTGCCAGGTATACGTGCCGTATGACCAGCTAAGGGAGCTAAGTGAAAAAGCAGGTGCGCCAGCCGCCACAAACGAAGCATAGTCAGAGCCGCCACCGCCAGGCGTTCCAGGGAAGTTTGTTTCTATTTTACTTGTTATCTCTCTAGGGACAGCACTCAACCAGCGGCCCAAATAATCATAAGCATGCAAGAAGCCTTGCCCTGAAATGTTTACTACCCTTCCTGTACCGTTATCCTGGTTAAATAGTGCTTGCAGATTTTTTACAACTTCTGGGTGGTCTTCTATAAAAGAGCGGGAGCCGTTCAGACCTTGCTCTTCGCTTCCCCAATGCCCTACCAAAATCGTTCTCTTCGGGTTAGGGTACACCTGCTTCAGAATACGCATTGCTTCCATCATAATAATGGTGCCAGTTCCGTTATCTGTTGCGCCCGTAGCTCCGTCCCAAGAGTCGAAGTGTGCCGATAGCATCACATACTCCTCTGGTTTTTCTGTTCCTCTAATTTCAGCGATGGTGTTGAAAGTAGGCACAGTACCTAAATTTTTAGATTCAGCCTGAACACGTAGCTGAGGTTTATCGCCATGCTCCACCATTCGGTACAGCATACCATAATCTTCTAAAGAGATATCGATGGTAGGTATTTTCTTGGTGTAGGCGCTAAAAATCTTGTTCACACCAAACCCGTTCGACCAGTTGGACATCACAATACCAGCTGCTCCTGCTTTTTCTAAAGCAGCGGGTAAGGTACGCGTATTATAGCCTGTTTTGTTTATTCTGTCTCTCCAGGCTTGTGTTTGCGCCGAGCGCTCTTCTTTCATTCTTGCAAATGACTCTTCCGTTGCAAATTCCTGCCAGTTATAGTCTGGTCTGCCGGTCGGTTGGTTCATCGAAATCATGACCAGCTTGCCTTTGGCAGATGGCAACCACCTCTGAAATGCAACCGAATCTTGCACATCTGGAATAAGCACCAACTCTGCTGTAACACCCCTGCGCGGAGTAGAGGGACTCCATGCCAACTGCATAGCATCTAAAGTTCTCACTCTAGGGTAGACCATGTCTACATGTGTTATTCCTCTTTCCCAGCCTCTCCATTCGCCCCATTTCTCATTTCGAGCTGTTATGCCCCATCCTTTATACTTGTTTACAGCCCAATCATTGGCCTTTTGCATTTGTGGTGTTCCAACAAGGCGCGGCCCTATCACATCCATCAGCTCATGCCCTAGTAGCTCCAACTGCGAATTTTCAGTAGCTTCTTTTACAATGTTGTCTACGACTGGATTTTTAACCTGTGCAATGGCTAAAGAACCAGAGAGCAGCATGGTGAGAAATAAAAAAGGTACGGGTTTTTTCATGTAGATAGGTTTAAAAAAAATAGATATAAGAGGTATTCTCTAATATTTAAGCAAAATAAGCATTTAGTGTAAATATTGAAAAGCAGGCTGGAGAATAAGCATAATCTTCTGTATTTATAGACTCTTTTATTGCTTTAAAAGGTGAATGGTTTACAAAAGCCTTTAAATTTTTTAACTTTAAGACTAAAGCAGCCAGCGAGGCAGTTATTTAAGGTAGGTAAAGAAGAAAGGAATAGAACATGACTCAGCAGACGTGGAAATTAATAGGAGGAATAATGGTGGTAGGAGTTTCGCTACAACTTTGTAGTCAACAGCCATTACAGTACACGCCTTCTTCCGATCATCCTAGTGCAAAAAGCTTCACCAATGGTCGAATTTACCAATCGCCAACTTTACCTGATTCGCTTTCTTTTGCTGGTGAACCTGTGCCACTCCATGTGCCCGATGTAGCTGAGCGCTTGGATAGAGAATTGCTTTCCAATTCTTATTTTCATTCTAACACACTATTGGCACTTAAGCGTATGCAGCGCTACATGCCCGAGATAAAGCGTCTGCTTCAAGAAAACGATATTCCAGAAGATTTCGTGTATTTAGCGCTGGCCGAAAGCCTTTTTGGCCAAGTAACCTCACCAGCAGGTGCAGCAGGTTTTTGGCAGTTGATGTCAGATACAGCCCGTGGTTACGGCATGGTTGTGAACGAGGAGGTTGATGAGCGATTTCATGTAGAAAAAGCTACCTTGGCTGCTTGCCGCTACCTTAAAACAGCCAAAAAACGTTTCGGCTCCTGGACTAACGCTGCTGCTTCATACAACAGAGGCATGGCAGGCTTAGATCGTGCGCTGGAAAAGCAAGGAGTAAGTTCTTACTACGATTTGTACTTGAACGACGAAACCTCTCGTTATATGTTCAGGATTATGGCTTTGAAGGAGATACTGGGTAATCCGCAGAAGTATGGTTTTAACCACTTAGAAGAACATGGCTATAAGGTTCTTCCAACGCGACAGGTTATTGTTACCTCAACCATTCCAGATTTGCCAGCCTATGCCCAGGAACAGGGCACAAACTATAAAACGCTACGGCTTTATAACCCTTGGATAAAAGATTATAAATTGACTGTAGGCCAGGGAAAAGAATACGTTCTGCATTTGCCTGAGTAGAGGCTTCAGGAAGGAGAGAATACGTATTATTTTGTGACTGTACCAAAGGTTTTTAAGAGCTTTTGCTTCACTTTATGTCCTATTTTGAAAGACAAATTTTAGCATTGAGGCATAGGCAAAATATATTCGTCTCATAGTGTTTTTGCTCTACATCTCTTTTGCTATCTTTAAAGCTTAAATGTTACCCTTTTAGCCTTTTATGAAAAAGAGTATACTTCTTTTCTCTGCTTGTTTGTTTTTTGTCACCCGATCAAAAGCGCAGGAGGCCGTTGCTGTTGTAGAAACACCAACTCCTGTAACTACTGCTTCTCCTTTAAAAATGAATTTCCCTAACGAACCAGGTTGGAATTTGTTAAAGGAAGGGCAAAAACTAGAATTTAAAGTTCGAGCCACAGGCGGCACAGACAGCACTCTAACCTATTCGCTATCGCAAGGAAGGGTGGATGGTATTACATTTGATACCTTAGGCAACTTCTCCTGGACACCCAGTTTTGATTTTGTGGACCGTCTCAGCGGTGCGCGAACAATCCAATTGCTTTTCGAAGCAAGGAATAACAAGGACGAAAGTATCAGCCAAGTAGTTGATTTTAAGGTGGAGCACGTGAACCGACCACCCATAGTAGGGGAGTTGAAGCCATTCTATGTGCAGTACAATCGTGTAAATACTTATACTATAGAGTCGTCTGCCATCAAAGACGAGGATAATGACCCTGTTGTATTTGTGCCAATCATGACTGCGATGCCGCAGGGTGCTACCTTGTCTGCACAGGGTGAATTTACTTGGAGACCATCTGTAAGTATGTTCAACAAATTGCGCGATAACCCGATTATGCTGGAGTTTTATGTAGAAGACCAACCTTCTAAAGCGCGTACAAAAGGTCAGTTCAAGATTGAGGTGACGCAACAGGATTTACCACCTAGCATCACCATGATTCCTTCTCAAAAGCGTTTCGAGTTTAAAGAGGATGCCACTGTTAACCTGATGTTCCAGGTGCATGACCCTAATGGAGATGCAGATATTGCTTCGTTCAGCTTAGTTTCTGAAAATACAGATGTGCCAGCCTCGGCGCTAATAAAAAACACTCCTTCTCAGTATGAGTTTATTTGGAAACCAGGTTACGATTTTGTAAAAGACCCTCTAGACTCCACAACATTTGATATTACATTTTTTGTGATGGATAAATCGAACAGGAGAGATGAACGCACGCTAACCTTTTCTGTTAAAAATGCAGTAAACGAGGTAGAGCGTGACCTAAAGCTGTACAAAGAATACCGTTCTTCTTTGGTAAGAGCTTGGGACTTGATGGAGCAGCTAAAGGAGGCAGAGAAAGACCTGAAAAAGAAATATAAACGTGCTAAGAAGGGAAAGAAAGGCAGATCGCTCACCAATGCATCTTTAGGTGCCGTTACAGGTATATCGCCTGTGGTAGTGGAGGAGCCAACAACTTCTAAGCGCATCACGACCATTGGTGGAACCGTAGTGATGACTATAGGTACCCTAGAGGCAACGGAGGTAATTGGCCGCTCTACAAAAGATTTGGTTGAGAGACTGAACTACATCATGGAAAAACGGAACGAGCTTCAAACTAAGGGAGACATTTTTGCCAGAAAATATGCCTTAAAATCCTCTCGTCGTAAGGCAGAATTTATGAAGGATGTAGATGATTTTGTAGCGGTTATGAACTTGAAAGGCTTAGTTGCCCTGGAATTGGATGCGAGCTGGCAAAATAAGCAAAAGCCTACAAACGAAAACGTAGCCAAAACTTTCAAAGATTTCAGCCCAGAGAACTAGTTTCTGTAACAATGCAGTTCCATTGAGCTGTCAACTATATTTCACCTTAAACAAGAACAGCAGCTTATTCCAGAAATAAGCTGCTGTTCTTGTTTAAGGTGGGGTTTGAATGAGAAGTAACTGTAATTTTAGCTTTATTTAACAGCTCCTTTCTACGGTTGCTATCGCTTATAGTACAAGTTGAGCATGTAGCTTACTAATGGTTTCTTGGGGATTGCTGCACAGGCCAGGGTGAACGGCAGATGTTTGCACAACAGTGCTTCGGGTGGCAGTAAGCCATCTAAAACGAGATGCTATTGGGAGTTTTCCTATTGTTCCGCCGTCAGTTCCGCCTTTGCAAATGTGATCAAAAGCAGCAAGGCGTTCTTTCAGCTCCTCTATATCCAAATCAGGGGAGAAAGCTTTCAAACGTTCTTCGTTCAACTCGTACACCGTCTGCAAAAAGCCCTGAGATCCGCAATAAACTATGACACCTACATTTAAAAACTCTTCACGTTCCACTTTGGGCACAACGCGAATTACGGCGTACTCAAACAAGTGATTTTCTTGCATTTTGTGCTTCTTTAACAAAGATTTCTGATGAGGATAGGCGTATTTCTAAGAACTTAGCATAAGCTTCTCTATGTTCATCAGCAGATTCGAAAGGAGATTCTCCCGTTAACCAATCGTCAGGTATTAGCGCAACAATTGCCTGAAGGCGCTCAAGGTTGAGCAGCGAACGGAATTCTGTATTTATGGTGTCAAGCTCGGTGGCATAGGGTAATAGCACATGGTCTTTTACCTGTACAAATGGCCGCTTGGCCTGCTCTTCCCAATTGTGCCAGGAGTGGTGAAAGTACAGCGAAGCCCCATGATCTATCAGCCACAGCTCTTTGTGCCAAAAAAGCATGTTGGTGTTGCGTGGCGTACGGTCTACGTTCATCAGCAGGCAGTCTAGCCATACAATCTGAGAGGCTAGTCGGGCATCTACTTTATTTACTAAAGCATCGAAAGTAATGGCACCAGACAGATAGTGCAGCCCGAGATTTAGTCCCTCACTTGCCCTAAGCAAATCCTGAATTTCTTCATCAGGCTCTGTGCGCCCAAAAGCAGCATCAAGGTTTGCAAACACTAGTTCTGGAATTCTTAAGCTAAGCGTTCTGGCAATTTCACCACCGATTAGTTCAGCAATAAGAGCTTTTACGCCTTGCCCTGCGCCTCTAAACTTAAGTACATAAAAATACTCATCATCTGCCTCAGCAAGGGCAGGAAGCGAACCTCCTTCGCGCAAAGGCGTGACGTAGCGGGTCACATTTACTGTCCTGAGTTCAGGTTTACTATTATTCATAAGTTCTAAATTCAGCCTGTTTTACCCATACGAGGCTCATTATTACAAAAGGTGCATCAAAAACAAAAGTTTCTCAGTTCAGGGCTGAAGATAGAGGCTTAATTTCATTAGCCAAAATTAAAAAAAACATACTTAAGAGCTGTAATGATGTGTTCTTTTAATAATAACACGTATCTAACCCTTTCCTTCAGAATCTTTAGTAAATTGAGTTTCATAAAGTATGCCGCAATGAGAGAAGACTTCTTGTTAGCCATTCTTTATGAGCGGGAGGTACTTCTACTTAGTCTACTTCTTGTAATATTGATGCGTCAGCTTACTGCTTTTCTGATGTAAATGATGAAGATGTTTGCAATTAAGTATTGGGAAACAAGTATCACGACACAAGACACAAGACTATCAAGTGTAATAACTTGATTATCGAACAATATAAGTGCTTTCGTATTCATGTTTATATTAAACTAATTTTGTCTCTATACTTAGCATTTGTTTGAAAGGCGTTTAGTCGATCAATATTTTGTTAGAATCTTAACCCATAAAATGTATCAAAAAATAACCATGCACTTAAAAAGAACTTTAACGTTTTTGCTATGCCTATGCAGCCTGTCCGTTTTTGCACAGCAATGGAATAAAAAGCAAGCTGCCGTAGTCCTTACCTATGACGATGCCTTAAATGTACACCTGGACAACGTTGTGCCAGCCTTAAACTCCTTGAAACTAAAAGGGTCTTTCTATTTAACAGCCTCTTCGCCAGCCTTCACCAATAGGTTGAAAGAGTGGGAAAAGGTTGCTGCAGGCAAACACGAGCTTGGTAACCACACGCTATATCACCCATGTGATGGAAGTATGCCAGGAAGAAGCTTTGTAACTCCTGATTATGACTTATCAAGCTACTCTGTTCGCCGAATTTCAGATGAGATTAGAATGACAAATACGGTATTGCAGGCCCTTGACGGTAAAACAGAAAGAACTTTTGCTTATCCGTGCGGTGACACAAAAGTGGGCGATATTTCTTATGTAGATGCTATCAGAAAAGATTTTGTAGCGGCCCGTGGCGTACACAGCGAAATGGTACAGGATAAATCAACAGATTTATTCCATATTGGCTCTTTTGTAGTGAACGGACAAACAGGAGATGAATTAATTGCCTTGGTTAAGCAGGCTATGGAAACGAACAGCATGATTGTTTTTCTTTTTCATGGCGTGGGAGGAGAGCATGCTTTAAATGTTTCTCTGGAAGCACATAACGAGTTGTTGCGCTTTATTAAGGCAAATGAAAAGAAGCTGTGGAACCCTACCTTTGTGGAAGCCGCAAACTTTATGAAGGCATCAGCTTTAAGTGCTGCAACAACAACTAAATAATCAGCATCAGCATATAAACTTACAGGCTTTTGCCAATCTCTATTGAAGGTGCTATTCTTGTGATTTTGAGGTTTTTTAATGACGTAGCAATACCTTTATTCTGTAGCTAAACAAATTTGCCATGGATGATTTTCTCGCAGCACGCTCACAAATGGCACTCTCGCTCGGTTTTCATATTATCTATGCCTGTATTGGTATGGTGATGCCTTTTTTTATGGCAGTATCCCATTACCGTTGGCTGAAAACGGACGATGATAACTTTAAAAATATTACGAAAGCCTGGAGCAAGGGAGTAGCCATCTTCTTTGCAACGGGTGCCGTGTCTGGCACTATGCTTTCTTTTGAGCTGGGTTTGCTTTGGCCTAATTTTATGGAGCATGCAGGGCCTGTATTCGGTATGCCTTTCTCGTTGGAAGGAACAGCCTTTTTTATAGAGGCCATTGCGTTAGGCTTTTTTCTTTACGGCTGGGACCGCTTTAACCGCTGGTTTCATTGGTTTACGGGCGTAGTAGTAGGCATAAGTGGCCTCGCCTCGGGTATACTTGTTGTTTCGGCCAATGCCTGGATGAACAGTCCTGCTGGCTTTGATGTGCAGAATGGAGAGTTCGTGAACGTTGATCCTATGGCAGCTATGTTTAACGAGGCTTGGTTTACGCAAGCATTGCACATGACGCTGGCTGCTTTTGCTGCCACAGGTTTTGCGGTGGCTGGCGTACATGCTTTCATGATCATGCGAAAGCAAAATGTTGCTTTTCATGCGAGAGCTTTTAAAATAGCGGCTTCTTTTGGTGCTGTGGCTGCTTTGCTGCAGCCTCTCAGCGGAGATTTGTCTGCCAAAGATGTAGCCGTGCGCCAACCTGCAAAACTAGCTGCCATGGAAGCTCACTTTCATACAGAGGCTTCAGCCCCTTTAATCATTGGTGGCCTACCCGATGAAGCGAACAAGAAAGTAGATTATGCCATCAAACTTCCAGGAATGCTGAGCTTTTTGGTGCACGGAAACTTTACTGGTGTGGTAGAAGGGCTGGATAAAATTCCAGCAGAAGAGCTTCCTCCTGTTACAGTAACACATTTTGCCTTTCAGATTATGGTTGGTATAGGCATGTTTCTGGTGCTGGTATCGTTGCTGTATTTCGGAACACTGTGGCGCAAGAAATCATGGCTGAACAACAGACTCTTTCTGTGGCTTTTCATTATTGCCACTCCACTAGGTTTTCTGGCAGTTGAGGCAGGTTGGGTGGTAACAGAAGTAGGGCGCCAACCATGGATTATTTATGGCATTATGCGTACCTCCGATGCTGTAACACCCATGCCAGGTATAGCTTATTCTTTTTATCTTTTTACGGCTATCTATGTATCGCTTAGCGTGCTTGTTATCTTTTTGCTTTACAGACAAATAAAGATGGTGCCAGTGCTGTACGATGCTAAGAAAGAGTCGCAAATACCAAGCTAATAAACTATGGAATACGTTGTTATTGCTTACCTGTGCCTGGCTATACTGCTCTACTTTTTGCTTGGAGGGGCCGATTTTGGGGCTGGCATTGTGGAGCTGTTCACTTCGCGCAAAAACAGAAACCGCACCCGCGAAACCATGCACCACACCATCGGACCAGTTTGGGAGGCAAACCACATGTGGCTGATCATTGCTATTGTTATTTTGTTTGTCGGTTTCCCTAGAATTTACAGTGTCATGTCCGTTTACCTGCACATCCCGCTAGTGGTGTTGCTACTAGGTATTATTGCGCGCGGGACAGCCTTTGTGTTCCGACACTACGATGCCGTGGTAGATGATATGCAAATACTTTACAACCGCATTTTTGTTTACTCAAGTTTCGTTACGCCTTTGTTTCTAGGGATAATAGCTGGAAGTGTATTAGCGGGTAAAATTGATCTGCAGGCCCAAGACTTTATGTCTGCTTACATCTATAGCTGGCTGCACTATTTTTCTATAGCGGTGGGCTTTTTTACAGTTGCGCTTTGCGGCTTTTTAGCAGCTGTGTATTTGGTGGGAGAGGCTACAGAAAGGCGGGACAAAGACAGGTTTATCCGAAAAGCTATTTCGATGAACGTTGCAGCTGTAATTTGCGGAGCGTTGGTTTTTCTTGCCGCATCTATAGAAGATGTTCCACTGGTGCAGTGGATTTTTGGCTCAGTTATTAGCCTGACGGCAGTGATAGCAGCTACGCTTTCACTGGTTTTGCTCTGGTATTGGTTATCGCAGGGTAAGGCTAAAAAAGTACGTGTGCTGGCAGGTTTCCAGGTAACTATGATTTTGCTAGCCGTAGGATACCCTCATTTTCCAGATTTTCTAATGGTGCAGGGAGGGCAGAACCTGTCGCTGTTGCAGCATCAGGCACCAGTAGGCACAATGGTAGCCTTAGGTTGGGCCTTATTGTTGGGCAGCTTACTCATTCTCCCAGCCTTATTTTATCTTTTCTATAGTTTTCAGAAAAAAGCACCTGGCTACCTGCATTAGTGCTGTGCCAACATTCAGAACCAGACGAGTCATACAATAAAATCAGTGGGCCAGAATTTGCTCCAGATCGTGTAGCAATACTTTTATATCTGGGCGCGCATAAGGAGTACTTTGTACAGAGCTAGCCAAAATCTCCAGATTTGGTTTAAGCACGAACAAGGCGGGTTCTAAAAATTCTTCTGGCTGTTGGCTTCCAAAGCCGTGGCTAATATGCATTCCTAAATCTTTACCATCTTTCAAAGAAAAGCTATGCGCCATAGGTAGTTTACCCGTAAACCATTCCTCTTTCGCTTGCTGCGCACGCAATGGAGTGTCGGTACTTACAGCAACAACTTCAATGCCTAGGTTAGCATATTCTGGGTAATAGGTACCCCACCTGTGCACATACCTATAACAAACACTGCAATGGAAACCTCTGTAAAACACCAGGATGAGTAACTTTTTGTTTTTAACGAGGCTTTCTACATCTACGGTAGCATCGTCCAGTATGGTAAGCTGGTAATTGGGGAATTTTTCCATAGTTAGAGAAATGGGCTCAATATTTCCGAATGTTCTTCGTGTTTGGTTGTACTCTCTGATTTAGTTTATGGTTCTGTTTGTTTACTTCCAACTCAATTTTAGCACCATAAAATCACAAGTGTTTTAAAGCAGTAAAGAGTCAATCCTATGCGCTTGTACCATGTTTTCGCAAGGTGACCAGGAGAAGATGGTGAAGCGCCCATCCTGTGATGCTACCATGGCCAATGCATCTTGCTGGTCGTGTACAAATTGAGCTGCTGAGTAATGCCTGGTGCCACCATTCTCTGATGGATGTACAACCTTGCCACTGTCGCCAATAATAGGCTCAGTCAACATAACTTGATCGATGGGTGTGGCTTGAGGCGGCCTACCAATTTTAGCACCGAAGGCAAGTAAGTTATACTGGTCGTCAATGATGGTTGCACCGTCTACAGCTGTAAGACCTGCTAAGCTGTCAATTTCCTTGCGAAGCTTGCTCTGCCAAAGTGCATCATTTGTATTTTCCTGTTCTTGCAGCATTAAATCGGCCAAAGCACAGTAGGCTGGCTGCACCGCATACATAATGGGCCGAATGATTGACTCTTGCCAGGCAGAAGAGTTGCTTGGCACAACTAATAAGGAGCCGCCCTGATGATGTGCACGCATAGATACAGCCAATTGAATAAGCACATTGGTTGAAGCAAAGAAACCAGGTGAGGTGCTAGAGCTGAGTAAAGACGACAGCAGGTTTGGGCAATCGGGTAGGGCAGCGCCATTTTCATCCACTACTTTTACCTGATCCCCTTTCAGCACAGCCACATTTGCAAATTTTCCATAGCCGTCTGTGCGCCTGTGCTTCACCACCAATAAACCAGGTTCTGACACGTCTACCACAAAGCAAAGGCTGGGAATAGTGCGTGTTGCACCCCAGATGTATAGTTCGCCGTCCTTAGGCCAAATTCCCAGGTGTATACCTGGTCTTTCAACGCCAGGAGCAATTTTTATGAGTGTATCTGGCGAAAAAGGAATTGGCTGCTCAAAAAGCATTGGCATTTCCGCTTGGTCTGGAGGCAGAAATGCTATAGAAATTTTTGGAGGGTTTCCTTCCTCGCGCCGAAGGCTAGCCCAGAACGCGGCATCTAGCACCACCTCAATTGTTCGCTTGCTGGGTGCGTAAGCCAGTACTTCTTTCCCGACAGATTGTGCTGCGTCTATACGCCTGGTAAAGTGTTTTTCAACTGCTTCTGCTACCTCCTGTGCTGCCCTGTAGGTGGATTCGCGGATTATTTGCATGATTATCTTTTTGGTTTGTGCTTCAGCTGTTCGTTCGGTTGCACAAATTTGTACTCGATTTGAAACTGTAAAAGTTGAGCTTATAGCTAAAGTTGCTGCTTTTTCTGCAGTTTAAAAATTCTTTCTGAAATTAATCTAGCGTCAGAATGTTGTATCTTCGCAGCTTAAAATTAAAACATTATGATTTCAGTTGATGCGGTTGCCGTTGAATTTAACGGTGCAGCTCTTTTTAGCAACGTTTCATTTAACATAAACCCTGAAGACCGCATAGCGCTGATGGGTAAGAACGGTGCAGGAAAATCCACTTTACTTAAAATAATTGCTGGAGTAAATAAACCAACGCGCGGAAAAGTATCTGCTCCTAAAGACGCTGTGGTTGCCTATTTGCCACAGCACCTGCTTACCCAAGACAATTGCACGGTGTTTGAAGAAGCATCGAAAGCATTTGCCAATATTTTGGATATGAAGGCACAGATGGATGATTTGAACCATCAGCTGGAAACCCGCACCGACTACGACTCTGATGACTATTATAAACTGATTGAACAAGTTTCGGAACTGGGGGAGAAGTATTACTCAATAGAAGAGACAAACTTTGATGCAGAGGTAGAAAAGACCTTGAAAGGCTTAGGTTTCTCCAGGGAAGACTTCACAAGACCTACAAATGAGTTTAGCGGTGGCTGGCGCATGCGCATTGAACTGGCAAAAATTCTGTTGCAAAAGCCCGACCTGATTCTGCTCGATGAGCCAACAAACCACCTTGATATTGAATCCATTCAGTGGCTCGAGGACTTCCTGGTGAACAATGCCAAGGCTGTCATCGTGATCTCGCACGATAAAACTTTTGTTGATAATATCACCAACCGCACCATTGAAGTGACAATGGGCCGCATCTACGATTACAAAGTTAACTACAGCAAATACCTGCAGCTGCGCACCGAGCGCCGTGAGCAACAGCAAAAGCAGTTTGAGGACCAGCAAAAGGAAATCGCCGAGATTCAAGGCTTCATAGATCGCTTTAAAGGCACCTACTCTAAAACACTGCAGGTGCAGTCGCGGGTGAAGATGCTGGAGAAGATGGAGATAATTGAGGTAGACGAGGTAGACACTTCTGCCTTGAACTTAAAGTTCCCACCTGCACCGCGCTCTGGTAATTACCCTGTAATTGTAGATGGCCTAACGAAGAAATATGGCGATTATACTGTTTTCAAAGATGCTTCGCTAACTATAAACCGTGGCGAGAAAATAGCTTTTGTAGGCAAAAACGGCGAAGGTAAATCTACACTGGTGAAAGCCATTATGGGCGAGATTGATTTTGAAGGAACGCTCCAGTTGGGCCACAACTGTATGATTGGGTACTTTGCCCAGAACCAGGCTTCTTTGCTGGACGAGAACCTAACGGTTTTCCAGACAATAGATGAGATTGCCGTGGGTGATATGCGTACCAGAATTAAAGACTTGTTAGGAGCCTTTATGTTTAGCGGCGATACGGTTGAGAAGAAAGTGAAGGTGCTTTCGGGAGGGGAAAAGACGCGACTGGCGATGATTAAGCTACTGCTACAGCCTGTGAACCTACTCATTCTGGACGAACCAACGAACCACCTTGATATCAAAACAAAAGACATTCTAAAAGACGCACTAAAGGCTTTTGATGGAACGCTGATCCTGGTGTCTCACGATAGAGATTTTTTGGATGGGCTGGCAGAAAAGGTATTTGAGTTTGGCAACAAGCGCATCCGTGAGCACTTCGAAGACATCAACGGCTTCCTCAGAAATAAAAAGATGGAGAACCTGCGCGAAATCGAAAGAAACATTGCAAAATAGTTACTGCTTCAATGTCCTTAGAACAATCTATTAAGCCCGCTACAGAGCAATCTGAGCGGGCTTTTTCTTTCTTGAAGGCGTGATTAGAAGTTTGCTGCGCTGTTGTGGCTAAAAGATATAACCTATTATAGCTGCTGTTCCGTATCTATGGTAAAATCTATTTATATGGATCCACTTAAAATAATGACCTATATGGCGATACCTGGAGCTGTAGTAGTTTTGGGAGTTCGCATTTTCCGCCTAATGCAGAAAAAGAAGGCTTAACCTTTAACAAAACAATTTTAACTCTAAAACTATGGCAGACATCTCAACCAAACAACCACTAAAAGATTTACTTGATAACCCTCAGAAAATTTCTGAAGTGATGGAGGACCCTGGTAAATTTGGCATGGACGTGTACAAATCGTTATCTAACCAGAACAAGATGTACCTTTCCTTTGCTGCAGGAGTAGGTTTAATTATTTACGGGTTTATGCTCAGAAAGCAAGAGAAGTAGTTGTTCGCTTCCCTTGCTACTTGTTACATTAAGAGGCAATAAGCTGTGCTTTTTAATGTAGCTCATGCTCCTATAATGCTTTTTTGCTGGTGCGGGCTTGCGGCTCGTACCTTTATTTTTTTCAGTAGTTCGACCTTTTTCACAAAAATTTTAATCTGAAAGAAACCAGCAAAGCGAACCAACTTATTTGTGCCCAACTACAGGTGTAACGCCAGTAGGCATGACTTAGAAGTAGTTTGTGCCCGCTACTTGAAATAAGCAGCATACTTCTTCGGCATCTCATCTATACTTCTAATCTGGATTTCTTTATAAAATACTTCAGCTGCCTCGCTTTGCAGCTGTATCTTACCTTTCGTCAACGGAATTTCCTGCCCATCTACCACATATCTGGAGTTCTGTAGCACCATTACGACATGCCCGTTCACGATGTGTAGGCTTTTGTCTTCGAAGCAGACTAGTTCTACGTTCGTCCATTCACCTTCAGGGCTTTCATGGTCTTCGCTGCGCAGGCAAAAACTGCTAACACTCTTGCCTGCTCCAACTGGCTGAAACGGCTGCCTGGCACTGGCCACTGTGTTCATATCACCTTCAGGAATAAAAGCTCTTATATCGATGGCAGAATTCGCAATGCTCCAATAGTCGCCCATGTGCCCCTCCATAATCTGAAACTCCTGCGCTAGCATCCAAGACCGCCAATAATCTACGCCCGCTTTTCCTACAGAATGGTAGAGTAGGCCAGAGTCCTTGAGTAAATCTTTTCGCGGTTCCCACTTTTGAACGCCCCATTTCACCTTTAGCTTGAGGTGGTAATTCTCGTATTCCTGCTTCGTATAAACACAGCCATAAATCTCACCGCTGATTTTTAAAGCTGGCTCGCCACTGTCTTCTACCACCGAGAAAACATTCGCTTCGTTTTTATTGTACCCAATAGGCTCTATCGTCTTGCCGTTTTCACCGGAAGGAACGTTGCCGTTGTAGCTTGTTGTATGGCGGTAACTCTGGTACACCTCCCATTGCGACAAGTTTATGTCGAGCAGAGACGTCCACTTGTTTTTAGGCTGAAAAGAGCTGGAACCTATAAAAAGAAGGGCGAAAGCTGCGGGGAGAACAGTATTTATGATTGTTTTTTTCATAGAGGCTTACACAAGAGTTTTGAAAGTTATATGCAGGCTGAAGTTAAGAGTTTTGCCAAAGATAGAATAACAGTTTCGCCCTTATATTATAGGCGATACTGGGTGGCTAGTGCTGTATAGCTTGAACAAAGTCTGGCCAAAAAACAAAGCATTTATTTAATCCCTCCAAAAGCTGCGAAGGCAATGTTCTTGTGCAGTATTTCCACCTCTCTGAAACCGACTTTACGCATCATATCCAATTGAAAAGTAACGGAGCGTGAGCTGTCTTCTTTTTCGATGTAGGCCAGCACGTTATTCTTGTAATTCTCGCCTCCTATACTTACTAGGTATTCGCTATACTTGCTCCAGAAAAGCTGGTTTATCTCTTTTGAATTGTGAATGATCAAATCTGAGATCCAGAAGCTGCCTCCTGGCTTGAGCGACTTATATAGTTTACTGAACACAAACTCCCAATCCTGTTCCTCCCGCAGGTGATGCAACACAGCGCCAGCCAGTACAATATTATAATGATTTTCTGGCAAGGCGATCTCCCGAATATCACCCCGCATGCTTTCGATGCTTCCGTTGGTAGCTTCCTGCACTCTCGCCTTGGCCCGATCTAACATAGGCTGCGACAGGTCGACTAATGTACAGTTAAGGTTAGGCAGCTTGTGCAGCATTTTCAGAGTATAGTTGCCTGCGCCGCAGCCAATATCCAGTAGGTTCTCTGCTTTGGGATTCACCGCTCTGGCCGCATCCGTTATCAGCTCCAAAGACACAGGCGCATCTATCGTTGATTGCTGCCCCGTGCCCAGATTGGCAAACCTTTCTACATCTTTATCAAAGCGTTCTCTTATTTCTTCGTTCGTAGATTTTTGGTGGAGGTTAGTGGACATGAGGGTAGAGGTAAAAAACTAGTGAAGCTGTATAATGTAAAGAGAGTTAAATCAGGCTCTTTTATAAACTTTTTCTTACTTACAGTTTATAAGTTGCTCATAGGAAAAACGAATCTCATTATCTCCTTTTTCATAGTTGAAAAATAGCATTTGAGTAGAGTCTGTAGGACAAGGTATAGCTGTACTCTTATCAAGTTCAGTGATGTCTTGATAGCCTAACAACTTGCCCCAATGTGAGATTGCTCTGCATTTTGTCTTGTCTGCTTTACTCAAGCTTTCATACTCTTGCACCTCCAGAAATTTGTTCCAACGCAACTCCATTCTGCCGAGGTAAATGCTGTCGTTTACATATTTCACACCTGTAATTCGATAGGTAGGAGCACCGTCAGTGGTTAGAAGCACATCAAAATTTTTTGTGTTGTATAGGCTGGTTTTGATCGTAAACTTTCCTTCTAAATCAGTAAATGTATTTACTGCCGTTTCAGCAATTTTGACTTCGCAGTTTGGCAAGGGCTTGCCCTCCTGGTCTACAACACTACCCGTAACGGTTATAAGCGGCCACTGGATGAAAAGCAGTAGGTAGGGGAGCAGGTAAAGCTTTGCCATTTGATTGATTGTTTGGGTGAACGTACTGGGCTATGCGGTGGCGAAGCTGCCGTATAGGTGTGGTGTGCGCCCAGTATGGGCACCTGGTACTAAAGGTATCAAATTATTCCAGAGGGTGAAAGTCCCTTACAGGCGAGTTGGTGAAGCCTGTTAGCAAGCCGCAAGCTGGTTCGTCGTGAGGCGTGCAGTGAAGAAAGCGGAACTGCAAAATCCGGTACTGACGGACAGAAACTGCATAAGAGGCAGGAAGTCGTGGGTAAGCAAGCACCCCTTTGCGATGCCCCTGACCAACAAACGACTTTGTGTAGATGCAGCAGGAATCGGAGGAAGGAATGTGCTCTTACCTGGGGAGGTCTCCCGGTGTCGTGAACACAGTGAGAAGTCAGCAGAGGCCATAGTAGGTAGAAGTAACGAGCTGGGAAGCACCCGGAGGTCTCACAATCTGCTGAAGGGCCGAACGTTAAGTTGCCCCAAATTCGGCAAGGAGGCTGTGCCAGCCTTGCCTTAAGCGGGGCAGAGATTACAAGTAAAAGTAATAAAACAAAAGATGATAGAGAAGGTACTCCACCGGGGCAACATGCTCAAGGCATACACGCACGTGCTGGCCAACAAAGGTTCGGCGGGCGTGGACGGTATGCGGGTGGAGGAGCTGGCTTTGCACCTGAAAGAAAACAGGGACGCCATCGCCACCGACATCTGCAACGGCAGGTACCTGCCTTCTCCCATCTTAGGGGTAGCCATACCCAAGAGCAACGGTAAGAATCGCCTGCTGGGCATTCCCACCGTCACCGACCGGGTGCTGCAACAGGCGGCAAATCAGGTGATAGCACCGCTTTTCGAGCTGGAGTTCAAGGAGCACAGCTACGGCTTCCGTTCCAACCGCAATGCCCACCAGGCCCTGCAGCAGGCGCACAGGTATATCCACGAGGGCTATCAGCATATCGTGGATATAGACCTTCAGAACTTCTTCGATGAGGTGGACCATTGCCTGCTGCTGCAGCTGCTCTACTGCAAGGTAAGATGCCCGCTCACCCTTCGCCTTATCCGCAAATGGCTACGGGCTCCCATTCTTATCAACGGGAGACTGGCCAGGCGCCGCAAAGGCGTGCCGCAGGGAAG
>NZ_JAJJWH010000110.1 GCF_020907245.1 Pontibacter harenae
ACTAAAAAGCTGCCCAAGCGTATACAGGTGGACAACGGCAGCGAGTTTATCTCTAAGGCCCTGGATAAGTGGGCTTATGACAATAAGGTAACGCTGGACTTCTCCAGACCCGGAAAGCCCACGGATAACGCCTTTATCGAGTCCTTCAACGGTAGCTTCCGAGATGAGTGCCTGAACACCAACTGGTTCCTTAGTCTAGAAGATGCAAGGGAGAAGATAGAGGCCTGGAGACAAGAATACAACCACTTCCGTCCCCATAGTACACTAGGTGACAAGACGCCAGAGGAGTGGTTACAAAATAATATAGAAAAACCCGAATTCTCTACTTTTGACATGTCTTAAAAATGGGAGGAGCTCAC
>NZ_JAJJWH010000111.1 GCF_020907245.1 Pontibacter harenae
AACCTTTGGATTTATTTTATGATGACTCCTGACCTGGCTTTTACAGACCTTATTTTTCCTGTTTTTTTACAGGGTGCCTCGTCGGGATTATTGTTTTTACCAATTGTCATATTTATACTATCCTCAGCACCTCCTAATACTGGCACATCTGGTTTGGTAGTAGCCGCTTATGCCCGGTTTATAGCTGCCTTAAACTCTTTTGCGGGATTTTATAACCTTCAGTTATATTTTAATCAGTATTTCAAAGAAGGTTTTATGGGTTATTTGACTGGTGAAACGCAGCAAACTGTCACGCGGATAGCTACATATCGGCAGTTATATGCAGCTAAAGGGTTTAC
>NZ_JAJJWH010000112.1 GCF_020907245.1 Pontibacter harenae
GAAGGAGATACGCCAGCATAACAAGGGAATGCACCAGGGCGGGCAGGATGATAAACATAATGACGAGCAGAAGCAGGACAAGAAAAAGGACATGATGATGTCGGAGGACATGCGCGAGCAGATGCTGCACATGCACCACATGCAGACGCTTTGGGTATACTGGATGATCATCATACTCGGCGCCTGGGTGCTGCTCTCTCCGCTCACCTTCGACTACGGCATCGGTACGGTGCAGCCCTCGGGCGGCAGGAGCGTGTGGCTTACCATGGAGCAGCGCATCCAGTTCATGAAGTGGAGCGACATCA
>NZ_JAJJWH010000017.1 GCF_020907245.1 Pontibacter harenae
AATACTCCTAATCCTTTGACACAGTTTGTTTTACAGCCTCGTATGGCGTCTCGGTTTTTAAATTAACACATCCAGTACTTCTTGTTCTTGAAATCTACTATGGTAGGTCCACCAGTACAACCACCAATTTCATCAAGACTCACGTCTTCCTTTTCACGAGCTATAATCCAGTTACCAGTCTTGTGTTTCATGATAACTCCTTCATCTAGTACTTCACCTTTCCCTGCCGTTAATGTGCCGTCACCTTCATAAGTTACCCTTATTGAATCTCCCCAAATAATTACAGTCACTTTCTCGCCCATTGACTTCCTGTCCCACTCTGCAAATGCAATGTTAAAAATATATTTTCCGTCTGTTGGAACTGTCCCTGTGGTGTCGCTACTCTCTCTTTGAAGTATAATATAATCTTTAACAGTCATTGATTCAGCACTATGAATAAATTCTGTCCTTTGTTCTTCTGTTTTAGATGAGCAAGAAATCAGGAGCAAAGTCACCAGTATGAAAGAAGCTTTTATCATAATTGAAATGCACACCAACTTGTAGATAAACAGAACTATTCCGTTCATTCTACCAAATATAACAGAATAGCCAAATAACCTGGCAGCTTACCTGCCCTACCTTCTACTTGATGTTTCACCAACGCTAAATAATCTTAGCACCCACCACCCTCCTTTACCAAGCGCTTTACAAGATCGAAGCTTCCTCTAACTATAGTTCAGCAACTATAACCGCTCAACGCAGTACATATTTGCACATATTGGCCCAAGCATCTACCTTTATAACATGAGCGAACCACGTAAGAAATTATTCCTGCTAGACGCACTAGCTTTGATATACCGCGCGCACTTTGCCTTCAGCAAAAACCCGCGCGTCAACTCCAAAGGCATGAGCACAGGCGCTGCTTTAGGTTTCACAAACACCTTAGTAGAAGTACTGCAGAAAGAGAAGCCAACCCACATAGGTGTGGCTTTCGACTCGGCGGCCAAAACCTTCCGCCACGACAGCTTTGCCGACTATAAAGCCAACCGACAGGCACAGCCCGAGGATATTTCCATTGCCATACCTTACTGCAAAAAAATTGTAGAAGCCTTCAATATTCCTGTGCTCATCATGGATGGCTACGAGGCCGACGATATTATTGGAACGCTCTCCCGCAAAGCCGACAAAGCAGGCTTTGATGTGTACATGATGACGCCCGACAAGGACTACTGCCAGCTGGTAACAGACAATGTGTTTCTGTATAAGCCTGCTTTTTTAGGCAATGCCGTAGATGTGATGGATGTGCAGAAGGTGCTGGAGAAGTGGGAAATTGAGCGGGTGGAACAGGTAATTGATATACTGGGCCTGCAAGGTGATGCCGTGGATAACATCCCTGGCATACCAGGTATAGGCGAGAAGACAGCCAAAACCCTTATCAAACGCTTTGGCTCTGTAGAAAACCTAATTGCCAATGCTCATGAGTTAAAGGGAAAGCAGAAAGAAAACGTAGTAAACTTTGCCGACCAGGGACTGCTATCGAAAGAACTGGCAACTATACATTGTGATGTGCCGATCGAGTTCAACGAAGATAATCTGCACTACGACGGTCCGAACGAGGAGCAGTTGACTGAGCTTTTTGCGGAACTGGAGTTTAGGCAATTAGCACAGCGGGTACTGGGGCAATCGTTAGCCTCGGCTACGGCATCTGCACCAGCTACTCGCACCGCCCGCAAAGGCAAAGCTTCCGATCAGTCTCAAACCTCACTTTTCGGTGCCGCCGCAGAATCAGAAAGTATAACTGCTTCTGAAGAAGTGGCTTCTGAACCACAGGCAATGCAAACGCTAAATACGTCGGTGGTCGATTATCACCTGATAGATACGCCTGCTTTACGCCAGAGCCTGATAAAATACCTGCTCAAACAAGATGAGATTTCCTTCGACACAGAAACCACCAGCGTAGATGCCATCACGGCTAAACTGGTAGGCATGTCGTTTAGCTACATCCCTGGCGAGGCCTACTATGTACCTGTTCCGCACGATAACCAGGAGGAGGCGCTAGCTATAGTTGCTGAATTTAAAGAGATACTCGAAAGCACCACGATTGCCAAGATCGGCCAGAACATTAAGTATGATATTCTGGTGATGAAGAACTATAACGTGCAGGTGCAGGGGCCGATTTTTGATACCATGCTGGCACACTACCTGCTGGAGCCTGAAATGCGCCACAACATGGATGTGCTCGCTGAGACGTACCTCAACTATAGCCCCGTTCCGATTACAGATTTACTTGGGTCGAAAGGCAAAAACCAGCTGACGATGGCCGACCTGAAGCCTGAGCAAATAAAGGATTATGCCTGCGAGGATGCCGACATTACGCTGCGTCTGAAGCACCACTTCGAGCCGCTGCTGCAGGAACAGGGCCTAATGAAACTGTTCACAGATGTAGAGACTCCGCTGGTGCAGGTGCTGGCCGATATCGAGAAGGAAGGCATCAGTATAGATTCTAATGCCTTGGCAGATATTTCCAGGCAATTGGAAGTAGAGATTACAACTATAGAGAAGCGCATTTTTGAGATTGCAGGCGAAGAATTTAACATTGGTTCTCCAAAGCAGCTTGGCGAGATTTTGTTCGATAAGCTGGAGTTGCACGGCAAAAGCAAGATCAAGAAAACGAAAACAGGCCAGTATGCCACAGGCGAGGAAATCTTATCTAAAATGGCCAGTGAACACGAGATCGTGCGCCTGATACTGGATCACCGTGAGTTGAGCAAGCTAAAATCGACTTATGTGGATGCGCTGCCGCAACTGGTTTGCAGCTCAGATAACCGTGTGCATACTTCGTTTAACCAGGCTGTTACCGCCACGGGCCGCCTCAGCTCCACCAATCCAAACCTGCAGAACATCCCGATCCGTACCGAGCGTGGCCGCGAAATCCGTAAAGCTTTTGTAGCACGCAACGAGCAGCACCTGCTTATCTCCGCCGACTATTCGCAGATAGAACTGCGCATTATGGCCGACTTCAGCAATGACCCTACCATGAAGGAAGCTTTTAAAAACGGCATCGACGTACATTCTTCTACCGCCAGCAAAGTGTTCCACGTGCCGATAGAGCAGGTGGACAGCGACATGCGCCGCAAAGCCAAAACCATCAACTTCGGTATCATCTACGGTATTTCGGCTTTCGGTTTGGCAGAGCGTTTAAGTATACCGCGCCGTGAAGCTGCCGATATCATAGAAGCATACTTCCAGGAGTTCCCTGCGGTGAAAGAGTATATGGATAGTGCCGTAAATAAAGCACGGGAGTTAGAGTATGCCGAAACACTGCTGGGCCGCCGCCGCTACCTCCGCGATATTAACTCCCGCAACGCCACTTTACGCGGCTTTACGGAGCGAAACGCCATCAACGCACCTATACAGGGCACGGCTGCCGACATCATTAAAATAGCGATGATCAACATACGGGAATATCTGCAACAAGAGAAACTGCAAACCCGCATGATTCTGCAGGTACACGACGAATTACTGTTCGATGCCCCGAAAGAGGAAGTGGAAATTGTAACGCCAAAGATTGTGGAACTGATGACCAACGCCCTGCCGCTGAGCGTACCGATGGAAGTAGGTTTAGGAGTAGGCAAAGACTGGCTAGAGGCACATTAATAGTATATTTGCACCTGCTTCTAGTAACAAACTTGAAACACAACGTGTAGCTATAAAAAAAGCACCTCTTGCGGAGGTGCTTTTTTCTTTATCATTTCATGCTGCTTACGGAAAAATAACAGCTCTGTACTGCGTTTCGTCTACAGGAGGAATATTAGCATTATATTTTGCATTGATCACGGCTATCATCTCGTTTGCTATAATAGCATATC
Source organism: Pontibacter harenae (assembly GCF_020907245.1). Taxonomy (GTDB): domain Bacteria; phylum Bacteroidota; class Bacteroidia; order Cytophagales; family Hymenobacteraceae; genus Pontibacter; species Pontibacter harenae. The sequence continues at coordinate 3,849 of NZ_JAJJWH010000017.1, forward strand.
CGCGTGGCGTTGGGTGTATACCATCCAGCGAGAAAAGGTTACCTGTGATGAATGCTGGAGAATAAGCAACGCCGTTACGTGTAAAGCCAGTCTGAATATTTCTGAAATATGCGTTAGCATCCCAAACAGCCAGATTATGAGCACTTGCCTCCGCTTTAATGACGTTGTTAAAATTGGTTGTTGCTGTCTGTACAGCCGCTTGCTCCGCATCGTCAAGTAAAAGCGCACTTGGCCAAGGGTTACCCACTGATACACCAAAGGCCTGTGTGGTATCTATTTGGTAAGTTGTAATAAACTGTTCCATAGCAGCAGCAGGATTAGCTGGGCTTGTCTGTCTTGCAAGGTCTCGCCAGTACTTACCTCCAGGCCTGCCAATAAGCGGTGCATAAGCAGCACCTGTAAGCGTAAACAAGGCTGTACCACCCGCAGCATCTCTGATACCAGTTGTTGCAACCAGCGTTCTGCTTGGTCCATTTCCAGTTAGAGCAACCATTCCTTGAGCTTTTGCGGCAGTAAGGGTAGCCTTTATGCCTGGCCCTACTGTCGTGAAGAACGGAATACCTGTTACATCTGGAATAGTAGCCACTATACCTTCGGCGTTATCAGCAGTAAGAACATCTATCAGGTCTGAGTAATTTTCTGTAAATAAATCAACGTCGGTTAATGTACCAGAAAAACCACCTGCTGTAGCATAGCCCAACACATCGTTGTTGCCTAACCAGTTGCTAAAAAACGTATGGTTGGCAGCCTGTGCCTGTGTTTCAACATACTGTAGGTAAGTCTGCAGTGGGTTGTTTGTTAAACGCTCAAAAAAGGGATTGCCCTGCGTGCTACCGTAACCTACCGTTTTTATATCAGCCACTCGTATACCTGGCACACCAAGATTACGTGTGTTGTCGGTGTACTTCGTGTAGAGCCTTGGGCTTGCTGAGCGTATGCCTAAGGCTGACGTTTCGTTGGCTGTTATAGGAGAACCCTGCGCTGTGAAGCCAGTTAGCCTGAGGTAGCCAGAGCCATTGCGCTGCTCTTCAGAAAACAGAGGCTGCGTAAATTCTCCACCTCCCACAGTTGAAAACTGCTGCGCCAAAATGGCAGGAAAGGAATTAAGCTGTCCTTCGCGGTACAGGCCGCCGTCTCCGTAGCCAGCAGTCAGGGAGTTACCTACAGCAATATAACTTGTAAAAGTCGCGTTGCCCGCACTTGCCGCAGGGGCATCAATCTCAGGATCGCAGCTAGTAAGAAGCACACCAGCAAAAAGTGCCAGCGCACCAGATCTATAGAAAAAATTCTTCATGTTCTTTCGGAGAAATTAAAATTTGAAATTCACGGCAAGGCCAGGAATGTAGGCAATAGACTTGTAGGTACCCGCTATACCACTAGACAGGTTAGATGCATCTGTTCTTTCTTTTTTGTTGATGTACAGGAAAGAAGCATCGATACTGATATTCTCTGATAAAGAGTAGCCTATACCAGCCGAAAGCCCTCTTGCATCAGCATCTGGTGTTTCTGGTGTTAAGTAACCAGTCTGAACAGGTGACTGATCATAGTAAGCACCAGCACGCAAGGCTAAGGCATCAGATACTTTATATTCACCACCTATGCGGAAAATAAAGGCTTCTTCGTAGTTACGGGCATTTTCTGTAAAGCTAGAGCCGTTTACACTCTGTGAATATTCGAAACGCAAACGCTCGTAAGCGCTCCAGCCTACATGGCTGATATCTACGGCTATGGTAAGTGCCTCTGTCGGCATAAAACCAACACCAAAAGTTAACGTAGCAGGAAGCGGCAAGCTAGCATTGAATTCTGTGCCTGCCGGGAAGCGCGAGCCAACAGAAGCTGGTACTGTAAAGGTAGCCTCACCATCCTCTACCTTCATGTCTACTTTGGAACGATAGCTTAAACCTAACGACAGCTTATCGGATGGTTTGAAGTAAACTCCTGCATTTATACCCATTCCGCTTGCACTTCCATCAAGTTCTGCACGGCCTTCGCCTTCCTCGCCTTGTAGCGGAATAGAGCGCTGAAGATTTACGCCACCTACGGCATACACAAAGCCAACACCTATACCAAACTTTTCGGAGAACTGGTAGCTAACAGTTGGCTGAATAAAAATAGCCTGCAGGCTTAGTTCGCTTAAAGAAAAACGACCGTTCCACTCATTTCCCCAGTTTACGGTGCTGCCAAAAGGTGTATACACTCCCAAACCCACCGTTAATAAGCTATCAACTTTATAAGCGCCATAAACATGAAAAGGCGTTCCAACTGGGTTATCAGCTTCAGCTGTGATGCTATTTTGCTCAGGTGCTAAATAAGCGATTTTAGAAAGTATACCGCTTGCCCCAACAGATACACCACTTTCGCGGATGTGGCTCAAAGCGCCTGGGTTAAAAAATATACTCGATGTGCCAGTAACTATACCTGTACCAGTATGCCCCATACCAATCTGCCGCTGACTTGCCAGGTTTACCTGATACCCTCCTGCCATTGCCACACCTGATAGTAGCGTGCCTCCTAACAGGGCTAATAATTTGCTCTTCATATAAAATGACTTTATAAATGTGAGGTAATATGTTATAACAAATATATTAATTATTACACGTTGCAGTGCGGAGTCACTCACTTTTATCAAACATTTTATCTTTTGTTTCGGAAAAGCAGAAAAAAGCCATCACGCTTTATAGAGGCCATACTTTTTTGGCTGACATACGTTTACATATCTTCTGAAATGAAACAAACTATGTACGATGTAATAATAGCAGGTGGTGGTCCTGCAGGTTTAAATGCCGCCATGATTTTAGGAAGGTCGCGGCGTAAGGTAATTGTGTTTGATACAGGCCAGCCTCGTAACCGCTGGGCCAAAAGTATGAACGGCTTCCTTTCTAGCGACGGTGCTGATCCTAGAGAATTCATAGAAAAAGGAAGACAGGAACTGCTAAAGTATGGCGTAGAGATTATTGATAAAAAAGTAGACACCGTTACCTACAGCAAAGGAAAGTTTGTTGTAAACGACGATGAAGGTAAAGTATACAATTCTAAAAAATTTATACTTGCCACTGGCCTAAAAGATAACCTGCCTGAAGTAGAGGGCCTAGAGGAACTGTACGGGAAAAGTATTCACCACTGCCCTTATTGCGACGGTTGGGAATCGAGAGACAAAGCCATAGCAGTATATGGCCAGAACAGACGGGGCATAGGCCAGGCGCTAGCCATGAAAAACTGGAGCGAAGATGTAACGCTTTTTACCGACGGCACCGATAAGCTTACAATAAAAGACAAGGAGCTCCTGAAGCTGAATGAGGTAAAATACGAAACTGCCGCTATCGCCCGACTGGAAGGCGAAGACGGTATGCTACAGCGCATTGTGCTAAAGAACGGGGAAGTACGCGAGCAACAAGCAATGTTCTTCTCTTTAGGAACGAAACAGCAAAGTGATCTGGGCGAACAACTCGGCTGCGATTTCACAAGCAAAGGCGTTATAAAAACAAGGCGATTGCAGCAGTCTAACCTGCCTGGCTTATTTGTTGTAGGCGATGCCGCACGCGACATGCAGATGGTAATAGTAGCCGCTGCAGAGGGCGCCAAGGCTGGTGTTGCTATCAATATGGAGCTGCAGCAGGAAGATCGCGTAAAACCTCCACAGCTATCCCATAAGGCATAAACTTACTCTTCAGCCTGTGCAGCATTGGGGGTGGCGTCGGCAAAACGTTCCGTACCCTGTTGCACAGGCTGGAAAACATGCTCTTTTAAGCAATAGCTGTAGCCTTTCACCAGCAGGTGCATAATTAGGTGTTCTACCGCTATCGGTTCGTTTTCAGCTACCGCTCTCGTGTTTGAGAATTTTATATGGCTGGCATCTATTACCGTCACAACACCAGGACCAAATACCTCTACCTGGTCGCCTTCTTTTATGATGATACCTGTTTCCTCGCTTAAACCTATCCCAATATATTCAGGGTCGTGGGCAACAGCATGTGCCAGTCTGCCAAACCTGCCTCTTTCGGCAAAATGTGTATCGATGTATATGTTTTTGACAAAGCCAAAACCATGGGTTGTTTTCATCTCGCCTTTAATAAGGGAGTAATGCCCATAGCCATCATAAATCATACGGTCTGACATAACTGCGGCACCCGCACTAGTACCTGAAATAATAATCTCTTCGCTTCTGAAGCGGCGATGCATGATCTCAAGCAGTTCGGTATTGTTTAGGAATTCGGCTAAACGTACCTGATCACCTCCTGTAAAGAAGATCACATTGGCTTTACTGATGCGTTCTATGTTAGCTGGAGTATCAGCCTTATGTTCTTCATCAATGCGCATGAAGTGCACATTCAGGCATCCGAACTCCTCAAAAGCCTCCTTATAAGCATTTCCCGAATTTACGGCATCCGAAGGCTTTGGAGTAGCTGTAGCAATAACCTCTATATGCGAGTCTAAACTACAAATCTGAGATTTTATCAGTTTAATAAGACCATCATCGTCGCCGCCTCCTAAGGCTATAAGCTTCCCTTTTATAGTAGACATGTATGAGTTCTGTTTTAGCTTGTACTTATACTTAGGCCGCCTCCTGTCTGTTCCAACAGCAATAGATTTGCTCTTTGCCAGTTTACTAACCTAAGCTATGGCAATAACTGCCTTTTATTTGGCAGCTCCTCCCGCTCGGGCACAGAACCGTCTGGCAACTGCCATGGGCGCTGCTGAGTAAATGGCATGCGTAAGAGGTTCAGCGGATGTTGTTCTTCAGGATTTTGGTAAGCAGGGTTTCCTATGGTTATAGCATCTTGAGGCACATTCAGCCGCAGGCTCTGGTGTAGCCTATCCCAGCAAGATAACACAACAGAGAAGTTACTGTTGGTTTCCTGTTGCACAATAGAATGGTGAATGCCGTGCATGCGCGGTGTTACAATAAGCTTGCACAGCAGGCGCTCTAGTTGGTAAGGCAATCGGAAGTTACTATGGTGGAAGGCCGTACACCCCTCAAAAAGCACCTCATACCACAGAACCAGGTTGGCAGGCACGCCTAACAAAGCCACTGCTCCACTCCTGTAAGGTACCGAAGCTATATTTTCTCCGATATGAAAACGCCATGCAGTAGAAAGATCCAGGTCCAGGTCGGCGTGGTGTACGTTGTGAAAACGCCAGAGTAGGTTAGATTTATGCAGCAGCACATGCCACAGATAGTTGCTATAGTCTAGCAGCAGAAATCCTAAACTATAGCGGGCCCACTTCGGCAACCCAAGCATAGCTAATAGGCCGATATTGTTTTTGTTGCTCCAGCGTGCAGCTGCAAACATGCCAGGCAACAACAGCAAGCGCAACGCAGGTAAGGCCAGAGCCGCCACGCTCCCGTTTTGCAGATACCGTTCTTCTCTTGGCCGCACCCGCTTACGGAGCTTCCGATTACTTTCCAACACCAAAAGCGCCACCGCCGCTATACTTAGCAGCGGCATTCCCACTTTATCAAACTTCGGAAACAGAACCCTCATAAGGTACTGCTACAGCTACAGAATAGCTTTTGTTACAACGTTTTTTTCAAGCTCCTTAACTCTGTATTTCAAAAGGTGTTCGCGAGCGGACAAACAGGTGTGCGTCTTTGAACACATTTAAAGACGCAAATTTCTAAAACATCAATTAAAATACTGTAAATCAACTTATTACACCATTTACACGTAAAATGTAATTAAGCTAATCATAACTGAAAATATTTATAGATCCAGAAGCAACCATTCCATTACCACCACTATCTATTAAGATATAACAGCAACGAAATAACTTGTTAAACCTTAATTTATAATACTATGAAAATTATTGTTCTTCTTTTCGCAATGGTCTTAGGCTTTTTCGCCATTTGTAAAGACACCGCTCGTGAGCTGCAGGAGCTCGGCCTGAGAAATGAGGTAAAAGAGCTAAGAGTTTATCCTAACCTATTACCTGTTGTAGAGGTGGTGGCTACTCCTTTATAGTCTTAAAGCCTCCACTCCTATTATTCACGCACCATTAGTCAAAATAAAACTATGAAAACCGTTATCGTTTTATTTACCATGCTACTAAGCTCGGCCTTTGCCTGCAAAGCAAATTTTGACTGCCAGGTACAGCAAAAGTTTGGCAACTTAACATCAGGTGAAAGTAGCCTTGCAGAGGTAGCTAATCCACAACCTCAGGCTACAGCAATGCTATAGCCTGAGGTTCACCCTCAAAAATATTTCTCTTCTTTTTTATCTTCATGTTACACTTTTAGGGCCATCCTAAGCTCAAAAACTCTAACAAGACCTCAAAAACCGCATTTTTGCAGGCGCAACATGGCTAATTCCATCATTTATCATGTTACAAAATAGCCTGTTTTGTCCTTTTTTTATTGATTTCAATCCCCTAAATTTACTTTACAATACTTTTACCAAGGGTGTAATTACCATGTTTATCAATATCTTAGCTTTTCAGGAAGGGTGGAAAAAGCCAGTGAAGCACCATGTTACAACTGCACCCCTGTTAAGTGACCTTTCCCAGCTATGCAAACTTCTTTTAGAGCACAAACACAGTATACAAACCCGTATTTATAGTAGTAACCCAAAACAGCTTAGTATAGATACAGTACCTGAAGAGCAGCAGCCTGTATGTTTCGAAAATCATTCGTCTGTGGCGCTAGCAACTTGCGCCAAAAACCTCACACTACCTCACAAACTAATTAATGTATTGGCAGCGGGCCCCAGCAGAAATCTGGTGTGTAAGTTGATGGCAAACAAAAGTTTGGCAGAACTATATTTCCGAGCAATAAGAAGGTGTGTAGAAAATATCTCTAAAAGACTATTTTACGTAAAAGCACAGGAGAGCAAGTAACTATAAACCCAAAACCCTACTTCGGCATCAGCAAAAGACTTTACCGCTTTACCATAGCCATCGCTTCCCCAAAGCATTGGCTACTGCACGGGCAACACAAACAACCTTAAGAACTTTACTGCTGCTGAAGAACTTGCTCTTTACAAAAAAGCCTGGCCCCAACCAGGCTTTTTCTTTTACCCTAAACAGCTTTAGTCCTTCCTGAAAATTTTAAAGAAGCCACCGCTTTCCTCTTCCTTTGCTTTCTTCTTATTGCGGTTATTTTCCTCTTCCCTGTTTCCAAAAGGCCACCATTTCTTTCGTTCTGGCTGTTTTTCTTTTATGAACACATACCTAACAGAGATGCCAGTGCTCAGATCTACCCAATCTTCGTGGTTTACATGGAAGGCAGGTTTTATATCAGCCGATAATAGAATAGGCAGTCCGTTTACCTTATACTCTATACCTCCAATTAAATCGCCTCCGGCAAACACGCCATGGTCTTTTAAGTTGCCAATGTGCGCTCCTGCACCAAGATAATAATTAAGGCGCTTGCCCAACAGCGGATAGTGTCGCTCATACAAGGCTGTTCCGCTGTACTCGCGGCTGCGCAGTGACCCAATAACTTCTAATGTTCCTCCTTCGTGCAGTTTTTGCTGAAGTGTCAAGCCAATCTGTTCACTATCGAACCTAAGACCTCCTGCTGTTCTGTATTTTTGTGCCTGCCCAACAGTGGCTATGCCTAGGCAAAGGCAAAGTATAATAAAACTTTTTTTCATTTTAAGTTGGTGCGTCTGTTACAGCTACGTGCTTACAAAAATCTTACCCTTTTCATTCAGCTATTCGGTACAGAGGCTGTTTCTTTGGTTCCTAACGCTGCTTTCCGTTAAAGATTATGTTGGTGAGCAATGGTTTTACTTAAAAGTCGCCTTTATAACCCCTGTTAGATTTCTTTTCTGACTGCCGCTTTTTGCCCTCCAGCCGCTGCCTTACCGATGAGCGGCTTGGTTTAGTTGCTCTACGTTCTTTTTGCTTCGTAAAAGCCTGTCGCAGCAGCTCCTGAAAGCGCTTCACACATATTTCTTTGTTCTGCAACTGGCTGCGTTCCGTTTGGCAAACTACCTGCAAAAACCCCTCATTGTTAATACGGTTTGCCAGCTTTTCCTGCACAAGTACTTTTTCCTCATCTGTTAGCAAGGCAGAACTTTCCACATGAAACCGCAACTCTACCTTACTGGACACTTTGTTCACGTTCTGCCCACCAGCACCACCACTTCGTGAAGCCTGAAACTGTAGCTCGCTTGTAAAATCTCTTTCTTCTAGTTTCATTCTTTAGCTCTCTTTTTGCGCTGCAATTCTTTTTACGCAACCACACCTGAAAGTATATCCGTACTACCAACATCCGCACACTATGCACCAAAGCAAGCGCAAAACTATGAAAGAAGCAATTGGACACAAAACATGGGCTATTGCCGAAGGCTATATTCCTTCTTATGGCACTGGTCCTGAACCTGAATTCGCCAGCCATGAAACTGCCTGTATCCTAAACACCTCCGAACAAGATGCACATATAAAAATCTGGATCTATTTTGAAGACAAAGATCCTATAGGCCCTTACGAAGAAACCGTACCCGCACAGCGAACAAAGCATATTAGATTTAACGACTTAGAAACGCCTGCTCCTGTACCACGAGATACCGACTATGCCAGTGTTATACATTCAGATGTGCAGGTTGTGGTACAGCACACACGCCTAGACTCCCGCCAGGCCGAAAATGCGCTTCTGAGTACCATCGCTTACCCTGTTACTCAATAAACTTAGGGCTATGATAAAAAAAGACCACTGGTACAAAGGCGGGGTATGGTATGCCCTTGATGTAGAGACTTTTCAGGATTCTGACGGCGATGGCACTGGAGATTTCCAAGGGCTTATCAGCCGACTTGATTACTTGGCAACATTAGGAATTACGTGCGTGTGGCTATTGCCATTTTACCCTTCTCCTGGCCGAGACAACGGATACGATGTACTGGATTACTATAATGTAGACCCAAGGCTGGGCACGCTGGGAGATTTTGCTGCATTGGTGCAGGAGGCAAAAGAACGGGGCATAAGAGTTATCGTTGATTTAGTAGTAAACCACACCTCGGTGCAACACCCTTGGTTTCAGGAGGCGCAAAGAAATAAAAACTCTAAGTACCATAATTATTATATCTGGCGAGAAACAAAACCAGAAGAGTCTCATGCTGCACCTATGTTTGGCGATGAGGAAGACGATATCTGGTCTTATGACGAGCAAGCAGAACAATACTACCTACACCGTTTTTATAGCCATCAACCTGACTTAAACATCATCAACCCAGATGTTCAAGAGGAAATACACAAAATAATGGGCTTTTGGTTGGCGCTGGGTGTAGCGGGTTTTCGGATAGACGCCGCTCATATACTTGTGCAGAACGATGAACAAGAAAGCTCCGCGCATTTTTATGAGCTCCTGGAAGACATGAGGGCTTTTGTTAACAACCACAGCAAAGATTGCATCCTACTGGCTGAGGCCACTGGCCCACCAGAAGTAATAGGGGAATTCTTTGAAGATGGCAACCGCATGCACATGTCTTTTAACTTCCTACTGAACCAGTATTTGTTTCATGCTATGGCACTTCAGGAGGCGGCTCCTCTTAAAAAAGGTTTAGAACTGCTACCACATACGCCAGAATCCTGTACTTGGCTCAACTTCCTGCGCCACCACGACGAGCTGACTCTGGTAGACCTGCCCAAGGAAAAACAGCATGAAATCTTTGACGCCTTTGCTCCCGAAGAGAACATGCGGATATATGGGCACGGTATCCGCCGACGGTTAGCACCTATGCTTGACAACAACCGACAGAAGTTGGAGCTTATTTATAGTTTGATGTTTAGCCTCCCTGGCACGCCGCTTATTCAGTATGGAGCTGAGATAGGTATGGGCGAAGACCTCTCGCTACCTGGCCGCGTAAGTGTTAGAACTGGCATGCAGTGGATGAACATCGAAAACGGAGGATTCTCCACCGCTCCTTCCCAAAACCTGGTCCGGCCTGTAATCAGCGACGGTGAATTCGGCTATGAAAAAGTATCGGTGTTTGCTCAACAACAAGACAACCACTCTTTGCTTAACTGGATGGAGCGGCTTATTCGTATCCGCAGGCAATGCCAAGAATTAGGCAGAGGTGTTTGGGTAGTCGTTGAGACAGGACATAAAGCTGTATTTGCCCATAGCTGCGCCTTACATAAAACATTAGTTGCGTTCCACAACATGAGTGATGAACCTGTTACAGTCAGCGTGCCATCCATTATGCAGGAGGCGCAGGAACTGATCGAGCTTTTCAACGACCAAACTTACGATACACCAGATGATAAACTAGTGCTAGGGCCTTACGGGTACCGCTGGTTTAGGCTGTCTGCCGTTATGCAACAATCTCAAGTCATAACTTGATGGGCTTGCAGCAATGTGTGCCAATAAACCAAAGTAGGCCGCCGATGGCGTTAAACAGCTAGAAACAAAATAACAAGAAAGCTAAACTCAAACTTTATGATCAAGATAGGATATCATGCTTCGCACGAACAGTTCAAGCCAAGCACATTATTGAAAAATGTTCAGTTAGCCGAACAGGCAGGTTTCAACGCTTCGCTGTCATCTGATCATTTTGCGCCCTGGAGCTTAGACCAAGGCGAAAGCGGGTTTGCATGGTCGTGGTTAGGAAGCGCAATGCAGGCAACTTCCCTTTCTTTTGGTATTGTAAATGCACCAGGTCAGCGCTACCATCCTGCCATCATTGCTCAGGCTGCCGCCACCTTATCAGAAATGTTTCCAGAGCGCCTGTGGGTAGCTATGGGCAGCGGTCAACACATAAACGAACACATCACTGGCGACCATTGGCCTGTAAAGGCAGATCGTAACGCACGTTTGAAAGAATGTGTAGATATTATACGTGCGCTGTGGGCTGGCGAAACAGTAACGCATCATGGCCTGATAAAAATAGAGGAAGCAAAACTTTATACCCGACCTGCAGTTGCGCCTAACATAATAGGGGCTGCCATAACCCCAGAAACAGCAAAGTGGGTTGGTAGCTGGGCCGATGGATTAATCACAGTGTCTAAGCCACCCAAAGAGCTTAAAAAAATGGTGGATGCTTTTAGAGAAGGAGGCGGCGAGGGCAAACCCATGTACCTAAAAGTACAGCTATCTTATGCCGACACAGAGCAAAAGGCACTACAGCAGGCGCATGAGCAATGGCGCTCCAATATTTTCCCAAGTGCCGTGCTATCAGATCTGCGCACAGCCAAACAGTTAGAGCAAAGTGCTATGTTTGTTAGAGAAGAAGACATGAAGGAACATGTTCGTATTTCTGCAGAACCTAACCAGCACCTGGAGTGGCTGCAGCAGGATCTCGAGCTTGGGTTTACGCAACTGATGCTTCACAATGTAAATCTGGAGCAGGAAAGATTCATTGAAGTGTTCGGCGATAAAGTTGTTCCGCAACTAGTTTCCTAGCACCTGCCTTAACCAAATTTTCCTTTCTTCTATTTTTGAAATGACCATAATCGTCTGCTGTTAAACTTCATTTACCAGTCGATTATGGTCGTTCCCTTACTTCGTACGAAAAATATCGTACATTCACTTCTTATTACGAATTATTTCGTATATACTTGTACTGTTAGTTGTCACCTCACATTTTATGTACAGGTACTATGAGTTCAGAAAAGCAAAATAAGCCAACAGAGGCAGAGCTTGAAATACTACAGGTTCTGTGGCAACACGGCCCCTCTACCGTAAGGTTTGTGCACGAAGAGTTAAGTAAAACAAAAGACGCTGGCTACACCACAACACTAAAGTTTATGCAGCTGATGGCCGAAAAAGGCATGCTAGAGGCCGACAAAACAAACCGTTCCCACATATACCGTCCCTTGCTGGAAGAAGAGCAAACGCAACGCCAGCTGCTCGACCGCTTCCTGGACTCTACTTTTAGAGGTGCTGCCATGAAAATGGTGATGCAGGCTCTTGGCAACCATGAAGCCTCGAAAGAGGAGCTCGATGAAATCAGAAACTTACTAGATAAACTGGAAGGAGGTAAAAAATGAATTTAGCTGCCGATTTTATTTCTCAAGAATTGGTTCGTGCCCTGGGCTGGGCACTACTGCACTCGCTGTGGCAAGGAGCCTTGGTTAGCCTGGTGCTGGCCGTGCTTCTCATTATGTTAAACCACCACACGGCTAACCTGCGGTATAAAATAGCAATTATAGGTATGGGAGCAATGCTATGCCTGTTTCTACTAACGTTTGTACAGCTTTATAGCTCAGCACCTGCACAAGACACAGCAGTGAGTTACGCTAGCCTGCAAACAGCACAGCCTGTGTTTTTGGCTGAAGCTTCGGTAAGCAGCAAGCCACTTTGGAATCGTACCACCACATGGTTCGAAACTTACTTTGAGAAGCACCTCCCATTGTTGGTTAGCCTATGGCTGATGGGGCTTTTCGTGATGATGCTTCGCTTTTTAGCAGGATTGGCTTATATACAGCGCCTCCGCAACTACAAAGTACAGGAGCTTGGTGCACACTGGCAAGAGACACTAGCTAACATCCAAAACCGCGTCGGCTTAAGCCGACCTGTAAAATTGGCAAAGTCTGCGCTTGTGCAAGTGCCTATGGTGGTCGGCCACCTGAAGCCTCTGATACTTATACCGCTTAGCGCAACCACAGCATTAAGCCAAAGGCAACTCGAAGCTATTCTGGCCCACGAGCTGGCACATATTAAGCGCCACGATTACCTGCTAAACCTGCTACAGCAGTTGGCAGAAACGCTATTATTCTTTCACCCTGCTATCTGGTGGATGTCTGGTGTGGTTAGAGCAGAACGAGAGCATTGTTGCGATGACCTGGCAGTAGCGGCTTGCGGCGACACCTTGATATATGCACGTGCCCTTACCCAATTAGCTGAACTTCGGATGCCGCAGGCACCAGCCTTCGCTCCTGCTATAACAGGCAAAAAAGGCTCGCTTCTAAGTCGTGTAAAGCGCTTGGTAACTGCATCAGAAACACAGCCATCTTTTAAAGAAGGATTTATTGCGGCCATGGTTATAGTTGTAGGCCTCTCTATGCTGTCATACGGTGCCTGGGCAGGCATGAAAGAAAACAACACTACTTCCAACGTAAAGCACAAGTACACTTCTGCAACACTCTTTAAATTTGAGCAAAAAGAGGTTGCAAGCGGTGCCGCTCAAGTAGCCTCCACCCTTTCCATAACCGATTCCACAGGCACAACTTCTGACCTGATTATTATCAAAAATAAGAAAGGAGAAATAGCCGAATTATACGTAAACGGACGCCGCATTCCTAAAAAGGATATTCCTGACTTTCAGAAATTGATTGACGAAAGGCTACAGGCAAGCAGAAAAGCACCACGTATGAAGGAGACAGAAAGAGCCGCTACGGAGGAAGCAACCCGTGAAGCATTGGCCAGCGTAAATGGCCGCAGACAAACATTTAGCTATAGCTATAACACCGACAGCACAGACTTAGGCCTTATACCACCCGTGCCACCCGTACCTCCTGCTCCACCTCTGCCGCCTGTACCTCCGCTACCTGTAGGCTTAAGCGATGAGGGAAAAAAGGACATGGAAGCTTATGAAAAAAAGGTAAAGCTGTATGAGCAGCAAATAGCAGAATACGAAAAGGTTGTAAGGCAACATGCCCAGGAAGTTGAAGCCTACCAAGCACGAAGCATACCCAAAGCCAAAGAGTTTGAACGGCAGCGAACCGAAAGTTTACGAGCACATGAAGAAAGTATGCGTGCGCATGCGCAGAGCATACACGCACACGAGGAATCGCTAAGAAGACACAACGAAGCAAATACGCTGCTCAATAAAATCTATACCCAGCTAGAAAAAGACGTACTAGTTAAGCAGAACGCAAAAGAAATAGATTTAAAAATGACTGATGAGGGTTTCTTCATAGATGGGAAAAAGCAGCCTGATAATGTATACCGTAAGTACCAGGAAATGACGAAAAACAAAGAAGGTAAGCAAGTAAACTTTACCATTAAAAAGAGCGGAACAAGTCAGCAGTTCATTATCAAAGATTAAGTTTTCAATGCTTAGACTGTAGAAACCAAAACCTTCGTTATACTACGAAGGTTTTGGCATTTTTAGCACAACCGATGTACAAACATCGAAACTTAGCATTACCTCATTTGTTCTTTTACGTAAACGAAACATTATCTTTGGAGCATTGCCCAACATGCCTTAACTTAGGAACTTAGTTTAACCTGCGCCTCATTTATGACAAAGCTTTACTTAAGAAATAAGTTTATATACCCTATTAAAGCGGTTTTACTTTTGACCGTCTTACTGCTTAGCACCTTCAAGTCTTTTGCTTCCGATAACCTCCACCTGATCCCTATTTCGTTAGAAGAACGAGTTTCGGGTGCTCAAATCATAGTGGAAGGAGAGGTTGTTTCAAAAAAATCTTTTTGGGATGCCCAGTATAAAAACATCTACACATCGAACATCATAAAAGTATTTAAGGTGTTTAAAGGCACTGTAACTACAGAGCAGTTGGAAGTTATTACAGAGGGTGGTGCTGTAGGTTTAAAAATGCACGTGTTCTCTACAGCCTTAGACCTCCGCCAAGGGCAGCAGGGTGTTTTCTTTCTTCTTAAGGAGCAAAAGCCTCAGAACACACCAGCCAACCTAGCCTTAACTACCAAAGCACTTGCCAGCCAACAAGGTTTTGTACATTACAACATTCAAAGTGGCGCGGCTAACGATGTTTTCAACAGCTATAGCTCTGTTAAAGATGTGTATCAAACCATCACAAAAGTTACAGGCAAAAACTTCAAAACCTTACAAGAAAATAAAGCATTAAGTACAACAGCTGTTAGCAACCAACAGCAAGGCCAGCTGCTTGCACCAATCATTACCAGCTTTTCACCTACCACGGCCAGCGCAGGCGCAGGCACGGTTTTAACCATAAACGGAACAGGGTTTGGTAGTTCCCGCGGAAACGGCGCCGTTCAGTTCAGAAATGCTGACAAAGGCGGCGACGGTTTTGTCAGCCCTCTCCCAAGGGATTACGTTTCATGGTCTGACACACAGATTCGTGTTCGTATACCTTCAGCTTCAGAAGAAGGAGGCACAGCAGGTTCAGGTCCTATTGTGGTAAGAAGTAGCGATGGCACAACCTTTACCAGCGTTACACAGATACTGATTCCGTTTGCTTATTCAAACATAGGTTTGGCAAAACGTTCGTTCCAGCCCATCCTTATAAACAACGACCAGAGCGGTGGCTATACAATGCAGTTCGCTCCAACTATGCGAG
Source organism: Pontibacter harenae (assembly GCF_020907245.1). Lineage (GTDB taxonomy): Bacteria > Bacteroidota > Bacteroidia > Cytophagales > Hymenobacteraceae > Pontibacter > Pontibacter harenae. The sequence continues at coordinate 19,009 of NZ_JAJJWH010000017.1, forward strand.
ACAGAAATGCAGCCCGAGAAGGTTTTAGAAGGGCCATGAATAGCTGGATTTGCAACACGAATGTTAACTGGCGAATTGGCGCTCCTACAACGATAGACGAAGCGGCTGACGACGACCAAAATGTAATTACGTTTGCTTCCAGTTCAGTAACTGGTGACCGAGTGCTCGCAAGAACTATCAGCCGATACGAAGGCTGCCGAAGCGGTGGGGACACCCTGTTTTGGGTTAGCGAATTCGATATGGAAATTAACAGTAGCATAAACTGGCAATATGGCCCTGGTGCACCAGCTAGCAGGCAGTTCGACTTTGAAACAGTTATACTCCATGAGCTAGGCCACGCGCACCAATTAGGGCACGTTATTCTGCCACGCGCTGTGATGCATTATGCCGTTGAAGACGAAACTTTTTACCGCGACTTAAGTGTAGACGACATCGTAGGAGGCAACATTGTGATGGCAAACAGCACAGAGCCCAATATTTGCAGGCAACCGCCTATGGTGCCAGAAACGGAAGGCGACTGTAATCTAGCCCCTGAAATCTATACTTTTACGGCAAGTTTTGTTAATTCAAACACTGTTTATTTACAGTGGAGCAGCAACAACGAGTCTTCGGGTGTAGAGGCTTATGTCGTGCAGCGCAGCCAGGATGGCACAAACTGGTCAGACCTGGCCACTGTTAGCACGAAAGGACCTAGTAGCGGCATATTACAGTACAACTATTCAGACCAAGACCCTTTGCCACGTGTAAGTTACTATCGCTTACAGGTTGTCTACAGCAATACTACTTTCAGGTATTCGCCACAGGTACGTGTACTTAACCCAGGAGACGTGAACAGACTGAGTGTGTTTCCAAATCCGATCAGGACTACTTCACAATCGGTTTTCTTCGAATATATCGTCACACAAAACACCGACCTGTCCTTTCAACTATACGACATTACAGGCAGGCTATTACGAGAGTTTAGTGTTTCTTTCTCAGATGTTAATGTACCTGTAGAGGTAAGCTTAGCAAACCTGGCTTCAGGAATGTACATCTTAAGATGGACTACCCCAAGAGACAACGGAGAGATTAGGCTTCTGAAGTTATAGGTGAAGCTACGCTAAATAGCTATAAGAAAGAGGCGGACCATGTAACTTATGTACATGGTCCGCCTCTTTCTTTGGATCTTTAATGTTAAGATGGCACTATACTACCCTCCAAACTTCCTCCATTCATCGTAGGTCTTCTTAGCACAATTTGTTTTCTAGCTTGGAACGGTGGTCGGAAATTCAAAGTTTGCACATCAAATCAAGAATTGCAAAGTAATTTTAGTGCAAATTGTAACATGGCTTTAGAGGTTAAAATGGCTTTCAAAAAAAAGAAATCCCTCTTTCCGATCATTCAATGCATATTTACAATTCAATAAGCGTCTATTTTTGTAACATCACCCAAAGAAAAAAGTTATAATTAATTCTCTTTGCCAACCTAAAGGCAGAAGCTTTATATTTGAATCATGATGACAGCCTTCAGAGCAAGACATTAAGTATGCTCTGAAAGAAGTTTATATTTGCTACAGCACGCTAGGCTATCATTCTAGTTAATTTTAATGACCTTATCTACCACCACTATGCCACAAGGTACCACCTGGGATAAACTGATTTCAAAGAAGCGCTATGAAACAAGCCAGAAAAAGCAAGGAACAGACGAGTCAGTGCGTGGGGAGTTTCAGCGTGATTACGATCGGGTGGTATTCTCATCGGCTTTCAGAAGGTTACAGAACAAGACACAGGTAATGCCCATGCCCGAGAGCGATTTTGTGCACACCCGCCTTACCCATAGTTTAGAGGCATCGGTGGTGGGGCGATCGTTAGGCCGTATTGTGGGTAAAAGTATTCTGGAACGCCATCCTTCTCTTTCAGAAGAAAAAAACGTACAGGAGGCTGACTTTGGAGACATCGTAGCGGCAGCATGCCTGGCACATGACATCGGCAATCCTCCTTTCGGTCATTCAGGAGAAGATGCCATTTCTGCTTACTTTCAGAGCGAGGCGGCACAACCTTTTTTGCAGAACCTAACAGAGGCTCAAAAAGCCGACCTGCACAGTTATGAAGGCAACGCCGCTGGGTTTAGAGTACTTACCTATACTTACCCTGCCCATTGCAATGTAACAGGTGGTCTAAGCCTCACCTACACCACCCTGGCCACTTTTACCAAGTACCCGAAAGAGTCACTGTCTACAGTAGTCAACGCCAAAAACACCAGCGAGAAGAAATACGGATTTTTTCAGACGGAGAAAGAATGGTTTAATACCATAGCCGAAGAGTTGGGACTGCTTAAAAAAGGAAATGAGGACGAAGTATTTTACCACCGCCACCCATTAGCCTTTTTAGTTGAAGCTGCTGATGATATCTGCTATCGTATTATCGATTTTGAGGATGGGCTAAAGCTTGGCCTGGTGCCACAAGAAAAAGGGCTACAGTTGCTCCGCCAGATTCTGAACGACGCACCTGACAGAGTATCGAGCCTAACCTTTTACGACTGGCGTGAAGAAATTGGCTACTTGCGCGCACGTATCATAGGCAAACTGATAGAAGAATGTGCTCATGTTTTTTTGATGCACGAAGATGAGATTTTAGCAGGCACTTATGATAAGCCTTTAATTAATGAAGTGGCCAGCAAGCCTGTGTTAGACGAAATTAAAAGCTTATCTATAAACTTGATTTACCGCAATCGTCCCGTGCTAGAAATCGAAGCGGCTGGTTTTGAAGTGCTGGGAGGCCTGCTGGATGCTTTTATGAAAGCTGTCTTCAAACCAGAATCAAAGCACCACCGCAAGCTCAAAGACCTTATTCCTTCTCAATATCACCAATTACCTGTGGAAGCTACAGATTACGAGCGTATCATCCACATCACCGACTTTGTCACCAGCCTCACCGATAAAGCCGCCATTAACTTATACCGCACTATAAAAGGTATTGAATTGCCGAAGATGTATTAGCATATGATAAAGCTGAGGTACAACTTTGGTTCAGATACAGTTCTATTGCTGCTGTACATCACAGTATGTGCAGCAATTCTGTTAAGAGTAAGCGTAGAGGGCACAGGCTATACGTCACCAGATTCGGAATACTATATGGAAGCTGCTCAGCGCCTAAAGATGGGCGAAGGGTTTTATATTAAGGATCTTTACAACTTACACAGGCAAAGCAGCACCAATGGCAAAGTATACTTTACGGCTTGGCCTATTGGCTATCCTGCCTTAATTTATACTGTATCTATAATTACTACATTAAATGTTTTCTGGGCTTCTAAAGTGGTCAATTTGATTTTTGTTGGTTTCGGCTTCTTGTTGATGCGGCACATAAATAAAGAACATGCATATCTGCTTGCTTCAATTTATGGTGCATTTACCATTATTGAAAACTACTCCTACACTTGGTCGGAAGGCCCCTTCATGTTTGGAGCTTTATGTTTTGCCTATTTGGCATCTAACATCTACAGCAACCACAACAGAAACAAGAGCATTATATTGCTTTTAATCACCGCCATATTCCTTTTCCTCATTCGCTACATCGGCATTTATACAGTTGGAGCAGTAGCACTGGCAGCTATTTATTACTGGTGGAACAAAGACTATAACCTAAGCAAAAAGCATTTTCAAGTTCTTGCGGCACTTTGTCTGTTCATTAGCCTCTACCTCTTTCGAAATTACTACATAGCAGGCTACGCTACAGGCATACCTCGCATTTACAAAAACATGGAAAGTATACCTGAAGTTGCTGTAATGGCTATGAAGGGTTTAGCGGGTGAGTTCTTCATAATCAGAAGATATTATTTTAGAGGTGTACCTGATTGGCTTTTCTTTATGACCTTGCTATTCCAGATTGTTGTACTATGGTTAGCAATCAAAAATGTAAATGCAGATAAGTCTGTCATTGATTCGTTTAGAAAAAATCACCTGTCTCTCTTCTGTTTCATCACGGCCTTTTTGTATTTAATACTTTTGGTTTTCCTTAGAAGCATCTCGCAGTTCGACCCAATAAATGCACGCTTGCTTTCACCTTTCACATTTTTGATGCTCTTTGGATTTGTGAATTACATAGCAGCAGTTCCAGCACATTGTAAGAAGTTTGGAAACATAAAAACGCTCATCTTTATTTTCTTTTTGACATCTCTGTTGCTAAACCTGCCAAAGGAGTTTCTACTTCAAAAGGCACAGCAGTTAGTTGGAGGATAAGTTAAAAATGAATACATCTTCACATCAAAAAAAAGAACAGATAGCAGCAGACTTAAAGCTACTCTTACTTTTTACAGTCATAGCTGCTACAATCTTTTTCAGGATTAACGTCGAAAGTACAGGCTACATTTCTCCTGACTCAGAAAGATATTTGGAATTAGCTCAGAGCTTAAAGAACGGAAAAGGGTTCTATGTTATCGATAGAGCAACATCGGCACCAAAGTTTTTTTCGACTTGGCCTGTAGGTTACCCAGTTCTAATATTCTTCATTTCTAGCATTACCAGCTTATCAGTGTTTTGGGCATCTAAACTACTGAACATATTATTACTGGGCCTTAGTTTTCTGCTGCTACGCCAAGTAAACAAAAGCTTCGGATATATACTCGCCTCCGTTTACTGCTCTTACACCTTAATGGAGGTTTATAGCTTTACCTGGTCAGAAGCTCCTTTTATACTAGGTCTAATATACTTAGCCTACCTCGTGAACAAGTTTATAAATAACAGTCACAAAGGCAGTACCTATGTTTTACTTTTTTGCGCTTGCCTGTTCCTATTTCTGATGCGTTATATTGGGGCTTTCTCATTCGGTGTGGTAGCCTTTCTTTCTTTATTTTTCTTCTTTAACGGCAAAAAGGAAGCAGCCGTAGCACTGGCTGTAGCATTCACCTTACTTTGTGCAACTGCTGCCATTTATCTCAGCATTAACCTGTACTTAAGTGGCCACATAACAGGTTTTGATCGTTTGGCCGCCGAAAGAGAGACTTTTGCAGATTTTATACAAATGTTTTCAGAAGGACTCCTCAACGAACTTCTCATCATCAGGAAGTTTCGCGATCAGGGGGACCTTTTATTTGCTGCCACAAGCTGCGTTCAGGCTATTGTTATTATAACTGTTATAGCACTACTGAGGCGGCATTACAGCTTTTGGGAGCAGCTTAAAAACAATTCATTCTCATGCATCTGCATCTCTATCTCCATTTTATACTTAATCTCCATCCTGATTCTCAGAAGTATTTCTCATTTCGATAATCTGGACTACCGCCTATTAGCTCCTTTCAGTTCTCTTGTTATACTTGGCATTGTGAACATGATCATAAGTCTGCCAGATATTTACAAAAGCACAACATGCGCAAAGCTGATCATATTTGGTTTCTTCCTCCTCTCCCTACTCCTCAACCTCCCAAAGCAGTACCTCCTGGAGCAGTTCATGCATTAGCTCCAGTAACTTGTTTATCTACACAATCTCCTGCTTCATCCTACCATAAACTGCTTTGGTAGAAATACCACCTGCTACTATAGCACAGGCTCGGATACTACCACTTTAAATATTAATTTTATAGTTGGTAAAATGCTAGAACTGCTCTAGCTACATAGCCTAAAATATACATCAACTAATTTTAAAACATGAAACGCAAGCTCATGCTTTGCCTTTTATGGTGTGCTTCTGGCCTGGCGGCCATGGCGCAAACCAAAGGCAACAAAATTGAATTCACAGAGTACACGCTGCCAAACGGACTGCACGTAGTCCTGCACCAGGACAACTCCACGCCAAACGTAGCGGTATCGGTGCTATACCATGTTGGTTCCAAAAACGAACAGGCTGGCCGTACGGGCTTTGCCCACTTCTTTGAGCACCTTATGTTTGAAGGCACCGAGAACATAGACCGCGGACAATACTTCAAGCTTGTAGAAAATGCAGGTGGCGCCCTAAACGCTAATACTTCTTTCGACAGAACTTATTATTATGAACTGTTGCCGTCTAACCAGCTGAAGCTTGGTTTATGGATGGAAGCGGAACGTATGCGTTCGGCCAAAGTAGATGAAGTGGGCGTAGAAACGCAACGCAAGGTGGTACAGGAAGAGAAGCGCGAGCGTATAGATAACCAGCCTTACGGAACGATGGGCCAAAATGTGTTTGGCTTGGCTTATACAAAGCACCCTTACCAGAATATGCCTATCGGTACTTTCGAGGATTTGAACAACGCTAAAATCGAAGAGTTCAGAGACTTCTACAAGACTTTTTATGTACCAAACAACGCCACTCTTTCTATTGCTGGCGACATCAACGTAGAAGAAACGAAAAAGCTGATTGACCAGTATTTTGCAAGCATCCCGAAGGGCACAAAAGAGATTCCTCGTCCGAACGTAGTAGAGCCGAAGCAGACGGAAGAGCGCCGTAAAACAGTTTATGACAACATTCAGTTGCCAGCTGTCATTCAAGCTTATCACATTCCAGCCCAAGGCACCGACGACTATTACGCCTTATCTATGCTAACAACTTTGCTTTCTGGTGGCGAGAGTGCCCGTTTGCCAAAATCTTTGGTTGATAAGCAGCAGAAAGCGGTAGCTGCCGCCTCTATCCCTTTCCCTACCGAAGACCCAGGTTTGTTCTTAACTTATGCTATTGCCAACATGGGTGTGCAGGTAGATGACCTGGAGCAGGCGATGAACGCAGAAATTGAAAAGGTAAAAAGTGCCCCCCTGAGCGACAAGGAATTCCAGAAGCTGCGCAATCAGATTGAAAGCCAGTTTGTACAAGGAAACCGCACCGTAGCAGGCCGTGCCGAAAGTCTGGCAAACTACCATGTGTACTTTGGCAATGCCAACCTGATCAACACAGAGATTGATCGCTACATGAAGGTGACAAAGGAAGACATTACACGAGTGGCAAAAGAATATCTTACAAAAAGCAACCGTGTAGTGGTACATTACCTTCCAAAGTCAGCTCAACCAAAACAATAAGCTTAAAAGTTTTAGATGTTAGATATTAGTCTAATGTCTCTATAGATTTATCTTCATCATGAAAAAAATGTATAACACCCTTGTGCTCGTACTGGCTGTTGCTTTTACTGTCGCAGCACAAACCAGACAAACGCCACCTCCTCCAGGCCCTGCTCCTGAAATTGAGCTTGGTAAGTACGAAAGTTTTACTCTGAAGAATGGCCTTAAAGTATATGTGGTAGAAAACCATAAGCTGCCAGTCGTATCGATGCAGCTCGTACTGGACCGTGACCCGATTTTAGAAGGCGACAAAGCTGGCTATGTGCAGGCTGCTGGCCAGATGATGCGCACAGGCACAAAAAGCCGCAGCAAAGATCAGTTTGATGAGCAGGTAGACTTTATCGGAGCTAACTTGTCTTTCAATTCAACAGGATTTCAGGCTTCATCTTTAAAGAAGCACCTGCCTACGCTGATGGAGCTTACAACTGATGCACTTCTAAACCCCAATTTCACACAAGAGGAACTGGACAAGATAAAGAAGCAAATGGCCGCTGGCCTGGCGCAGCAGAAAGAAAGCCCAGATGCTATTGCTAACCAGACTCGTAGCTTACTACTCTATGGCAAAAACCATCCTTACGGAGAGTTGATGACCGAGGAAACAGTAGAGAACATCAAGCTGCAAGACATCCAGAACTATTACAACAACTACTTTAAGCCAAATGTCGGTTACTTAGCTGTTGTTGGCGACATCACTCCTAAAGAGGCTAAAAAGCTCCTAAGCAAGTCGCTGAAGAACTGGAAAAAAGCTAACATAAACCAGAAGCAGTACGACCTGCCACAACAGCCTAAGCAAACGCAGGTAGTGATAGTAGACAGGCCAAGCGCAGTACAAACGGCTCTTTCGTTTACTAATCCTGCAGCGTTAAAACCAGGTGCTGAAGACGCTATTCCAGCGCAGTTGATGAACATTATATTAGGAGGCAGCGGTGGTGCCCGATTGTTTAACAACCTGCGTGAAAAGAATGGCTATACTTATGGTGCATATTCTTCTATTTCTTCTGATGAAATTTTAGGCCGTTTCAATGCTTATGCCAACGTGCGTAATGCCGTTACCGATAGTGCAGCTATGGAATTCTTAACCGAACTGAGCCGCATCAGAAACGAAAAAGTAACCGAAGAAGAACTAAACAACGCCAAAGCATACATTACTGGCAGCTATGGACGTGGCTTAGAAAACCCTGGCACCGTTGCAAACTACGCCTTGAATACAGCTATTTATGGTTTGCCAGCAGATTATTATGCCAACTACCTTAAAAAGGTCGAAGCTGTAACGCCAGCCGACATACAACGTGTGGCGCAAAAGTATATACGCCCAGACCAGATGTATATTGTGGCTGTAGGTAATGCCAGCGAAATAGCTGAAAAACTGAAGCGCTTCGACAAGGACGACAACCAGATTACGTACTACAGCCCAGAAGGCGAGAAAGTGGACATGGCAGCAAAGTCTGCTCCTGCCGATGTTACAGCAGAGCAGGTTTTCACTAACTATATTCAGGCTGTAGGCGGCAAGGCTAACATCGAGAAGCTACAGGATATCTCCATCAACAGCACTGCCAGTATTCAAGGCATGCAGATACAGATGGAGCAGAAGCAGAAAGGTGCTGATCAGTTGGCAGTACAGCTAATGATGAACAACAGCCCAATCCAGCGTGTGATTATTAACGGAGACAAAGGCAAAATGGAAGCGCCAATGCAAGGCGTGAACAAAGAGATGACAGCTGAAGAACTGAAGGCTCAGAAAATGGAGCTTGATGCCTTTCCTATGCTGCGCTATAACCAAGCAGGTGTTACAGCCAAAGTTACGGGCACAGAAAAAGTGAATGGCAAAGATGCTTATGCAGTAGAAGTATCTGTACCAGGCGGCCAGAAGTCAACACACTATTTCGATAAGAACTCAGGCCTTCGTGTAAAGCAGGTAACCAGCGTTGAAACACCGCAAGGAGCCATTACACAGACTAGAACCTTCAGCGACTACAAAGAAGTGAACGGTGTAAAGTTTCCTTATGTAGTGGAAACTGTAGTCGGCCCTCAGGTAATGAAGTTTGAAGTACAGAATATTGAAGTAAATAAAGGTCTGAACGACGAAACTTTTAAGTTATAATTTATAAGTTTTTTTAGTCTAAAAAGGCGTTTCCTGCTCAGGAGACGCCTTTTTATGGTTGTACTTTTCATGATTGGAGAATGGTGTATGGTGTTTAGCTAGAGTTATTTTTTGGTGCGAAAACTACCTCTTGCCACAGCAGGTGTTCTTGTATTTGGCAGGTAATTCGTTTACTGTTGAACTTTCTCTCATTTAGCAGGAGACACAGCAGATTGAGTTGCCTTTGTTGGGCTCTGCGAGCCCGTAAAGTCGGAGACTCCACTCTGTTAATAAGTCACGAATCTGGAGATTCGCGCCAGTAAGGAACTACATTTTAACTCTTAAACTCACAATTCAAAAAAGCTCTCCCTGCACAGGCTGTACAAACTTTTTTGGAGGCCTTAAGTCAAACTCACATACTTCATTTAACTTATTGATCAGGTAAGTAGCTAGCTCTGGTGAAGCCGTGTTATCAGGTTCGTGCACAAAAAAGTACAGCTTCTGCAGTCCCAAGTCAAACCATACTTTCAGTCGTTCCACCCAGGCATCAATGCGGGTATAGTCTGTAGGATGCAGGCCGTTGCCTACAAAGCGGACCATGGCTGTTGGCGTGGTAAGGCGCATGTGCAGCACGTCTCTTCGGCCAGCTACATCGGTTAGCACAGTGCTGGCCCTGTACTTCTGTAGTACCTCAAAAAGCTCCAGCGAGGCAACATTATCCGTAAACCAATCGGGATGTCGCAGTTCTACAGCTATGGGTACGCTTTCGGGTACATACTTTACAAAGTTTTCCAGGTCTTGTAACTGCCTCGGGCCAAAAGAAGGCGGCAACTGCAGAAAGGTGTCTCCTAACTTATCTTCCAGGCTAGCCACGGCTTCACAAAAAGTAGCAGACAGGTCTAACGTTCGGCTTAACTGGCTCTCGTGGCTAATCAGTTGCGGAAACTTAGGGCAGAAGGTAAAACCCTGCGGCACCGACTGCCGCCATCGCTCAATGGTACTCTGTGTTGGAATATGGTAGTGGGTACTATTCAGTTCTATGGTGTTAAACTGCTTTGCATACCATAGTAAAGAGTCTTTCTCAGGCATTTTGGCAGGATAATACTGCCCTACCCAAGCCTTGTTTACCCACACAGGCAAGCCAATGTATACCTCAGGCTTCTGAGCCTTCTTTTCTTGCTGCAGCAAAAGCCCTGTATCGGGGTGGTCTGGTGGCAGCGTAAAATCTACGCGGCTGATATTTTGTAGCTTTCCAAAATCCATATCTGCTCTTTATTTTACACCTTGCACTATTCAAATTGATGCACAAAGTAACGTATTCAGTCTTGCCTCCCTCTAATCAATACCCCCCTTCTCTTATCAATAAATATAAGGTCACCGCTCTTTATTTTTTTATGATGACCATAAAAATTTGTTCTGTTGTTCAATACATGAAAATATTGCCATACGTACTTTAAACGCACATTTTGCAAACGAAGACTTACAGCAAATTTAACCAGATCGACCGTATCCCCCTACACACTTTGCCAGAAATGAGCTTAAAAGGGCTGATTTAAAAAATTTGCTTATCTTTGTCGCTTCACCAACTATTAACTATATGAATATTAATAGAAAGTGCTCTATTTTTACAGTAATTCTATTTTTTATTATCGGCATTAGCCAGTCCACTTTCGCACAAAGCGAAGACATTCAAAAAGGACAAGCCTCTTGGTACGGGAGCAAGTACCATGGCAAAAAAACCAGCAGCGGCGAGCGTTATAACAAAAACGACATGACCGCCGCCCACAACACCCTCCCTTTCGGCACAAAGGTAAAGGTAACCAACCTCGACAACAACGAAACTGTAGTGGTACGTGTAAACGACCGCGGCCCCTATGTAGGCGATCGTATAATTGATGTGTCTGAGGTGGCTGCCCAGAAGCTAGGCTTCCACTCCCAAGGAGTCGGTACGGTTAAGGTAGAGGTTTTGGAGCTACCTGGAAATTACGATCCACAGAATGCAGGCTTCTACACCATCCAGACAGGAGCCTACACCGATCAGAAGAGAGCGCAGCAGCTTAGCGCAAAACTTAAGGCTTTTGACAAGTACCTTACCGTAGAGGTAAAAGAAGAGCAGATAAAAGGCAGAAAAATTCACCGCATCAGAGCGGGCCGTTTCGATAATCGCAAAGAGGCAGAAGCCTTCAACGATTTGCTAAAAGAAGCAGGACTTTCTGGCCTTGTAAGAGAAGCGTAATCCTTTCTTATACTATAAAACAAAAGCGGGAGCCTTATGTAAGGCTCCCGCTTTTGTTTTATAGTTGTTTTCCGTAACTTAATCAAAATACAACCAACAGTATGCAAAAGACTCTTCTACCCCTTCTCTTCCTGTTACTTATACTTCAGGTAAACACGGCCAAAGCAGCTGCTCCAGAAGTTGGCGAAGCGGCACCTAAGCTACAACTGACAGGGCTGCTGCAGGCATCAGGCAAACTAGAGCAGAACCTAAATTCGCTAAAGGGCAAAGTGGTGGTACTGGAGTTTTGGGCCACCTGGTGCGCGCCCTGCATTGCAGCTATGCCACACCTGAACGAGCTTTCAGAGAAGTATAAAAACAAAGGCGTACAGTTTATATCCGTTACCGACGAGACGGATGAAAAAGCAAAAAACTTTCTGAAGAAACGCAAGATAAATGGCTGGGTAGGTATAGACGGCAACGAAGCCATGCATGAGGCGTACGAGGTGCAGGCTATTCCGTTTACCGTGGTAATCGGTGCAGACGGCAACGTGTTAGGCTATCCTGACGGAAAAACACTTTCAGAGGAAATGCTGAATAAAGCACTAGCAGGAAAGACACTGACAGTAGCAACCGATTCACCAGAAGCACCTACTTCCAATACTACTGCTGATTTAGCTAAGCCACTTTACGAGCTAAGTATACGGCCGTCGGCAAGTCAGGGAATGTCTAACATGCTGATGCCCCAGATGTACAGGACTAAAGGCGCTCAGGCTCTGGACATCATTAAAATAGCATTTGATGCGACTGATAAACAAACAGAAGTAACCACTACCTTACCCGAAGGAGGTTTTGATGTAGTAGCCACCAACCCAGGCAAAGGCTCGCCTATGTGGGCATGGCGCCCGCAACTGCAGCAGATGCTGCAAGATGTGTGGGCCATAGAAGTACGCCAAGAGCAAAAAGAGATGGAAGTGTATGAGCTAATTACCACCACAGCTGCAGCCAAACGCTTAAGAGAAGCCGCCCCGGAAGAGGCTTATAGCCAGCAAAGTTCCGACGAAGGCGTACTGGCAGGTCGCAACACATCCACCGCTGGTTTAGCTAAAATATTGCAGAACGTGCTAAAAGAACCTGTAGTGGATGCTACCAACTTGCAACGCAAGTATGACTATAATTTATACTTCGACGAAAACAAACCTGAGACACTCCTAAAATCCTTAGAGGAGGAAATGGGGCTGAAGCTAAGAAAGGTGAAGCGGCCTATAGAGCTGCTGGTGATCGCCCCGAAAAAGTAAAAACAAGAGGCTGCACCTGATTCAGATGCAGCCTCTTGTTTTTAGAGCCACCTGCTATGCGTTTAGTTTTCCCATACTGTCCTACTATAGGTGGCATTGCTAAAATCTTTTCCGTTTATAACAGTATCACTCCATCCTCCTACAGTTCCTAAGCTGTTACAATCAGAATTCATTACTTTACTAGACTGATCGGTCTTACATGTACCAGAATTAAAGACGTATACCGTCTCGTTCTGAAAGTTATATTCATCGACCTTAGCACCTGTACTACATGCTACTTTACTGAAGTCCTTAATACTTTTCTCCACACATTTCGGCACCCCCTTTTCAACATCAACCTTTTCACAGCCAGCCAAAATTAAAACTGCCAATATTGGAAGATAAACCCCGCTTCTCTTCAGTCCTTTTTTCATACGATCATTGTATTTTTAACTACTCTTCTACACAATACTTGCAGTTTTGTTAGTGTGACCCTACATCCTTACAGTGGTTGCATGCAAAGCTTATTTCTCTTTTTAAATAGAAGGGGCTGGTTGATTTTTTATATAACTGCCAACACCATTCATCTATAAATATACCCCTTTCGGCATTTTTAGCCTCTCTGTACTTTGAAAGATGGGAGAAAAGAATTAAAATTAACTACCGAAAAACGTTACCTCTTCAAACTAAACTAATCTTATACTTTGAAAAGAAGAAATTTCCTTGAATTGTCGGCACTTGGATTTGGTGGCTTGATGCTGCCCAACATCCCTGTGTTCGGTGATACTGTATCGCCAGAGCGCATGCTGGAGCAGGTTGATACTGCCCTTAAAAAGCGCTTAGCCGATGTAGCTTTGAACACAGCAAAATCGAAAGGTGCCTCTTATGCCGATGTGCGCATTGGCCGCTATCTGCAACAGTATGTCTTTACCCGCGAAAAACAGGTACAGAACATTGTTAACGCAGAGTCTTATGGTGTAGGCGTGCGTGTGCTGGCAAACGGTACCTGGGGCTTCGCCGCCACCTCCGATGTGTCGGACAAAGGTATAGCCAAAGCTGCCGAACAGGCTGTAGCCATAGCTAAAGCCAATGCCAAGTTACAAAAAGAGCCAGTGCAGCTAGCTCCTGTAAAAGGTTACGGCGAAGTAAGTTGGCGCACTCCGATGGAGAAAAATGCTTTTGAGGTGCCTGTTGGCGAAAAAGCTGATCTGCTTTTAGCCGCTAACGCCAAGGCAATGGAGAATGGCGCTAACTTTGTTAACTCCGCGCTATTCCAGGTAAACGAGCAGAAGTATTTTGCCTCAACTGAAGGTTCTTACATCGACCAGGACATCCACCGCATCTGGCCAAACTTTACGGTTACAGCCGTAGACAAGGCTTCTGGCAAATTCAGAACCCGCGAAGCCTTGAGTGCACCGATGGGCATGGGCTATGAGTACATGATTCCGAAGGCATCCGAAAAAATAAAAGGTCCTGAAGGCACTGGTTTGGTAGGCTACCGCTATGCTTACGATATGTTGGAAGACGCTGCCCTTGCCGCCAGACAAGCCAAAGAAAAGCTCACGGCAAAGTCGGTGTTGGCTGGCAAGTATGACTTGGTGCTGGACCCGAACCACCTCGGATTGACGATACACGAATCGGTAGGTCACCCACTGGAGTTGGACCGTGTGCTTGGCTACGAAGCTAACTATGCAGGCACTTCCTTTGCTACTTTGGATAAATGGAAGACTAAAAACTTTAAGTATGGTTCTGACAAAGTAAACATTTTTGCCGACAAGGTACAACCTGGCTCCTTAGGCCTAGTAGGCTGGGACGATGAAGGTGTAAAAACAAAAAAGTGGGACCTGATAAAAGATGGCGTTTTGGTAAATTATCAGGCTATCCGCGATCAGGCACATATCATTGGCGAAGACGAATCTCATGGATGCTGCTACGCCGATAATTGGAGCTCTGTGCAGTTCCAGCGTATGGCTAACATCTCGCTTGCACCAGGCAAGGAGAAGAAAAACGTAGACCAACTGATTGCTGGAGTAGACAAAGGCATTTACATTGCAGGCCGAGGTTCTTATTCTATAGATCAACAGCGCTATAACTTCCAGTTTGGTGGCACAACCTTCCACGAGATCAAGAATGGAAAGATTGTCGGTCCGCTGGAGGACGTAGCCTACCAAAGCAACACCCAAGAATTCTGGAACTCGTGCGCTGACATGTGCGACGAAAGCGACTACCGCCTCTTCGGCTCCTTCTTCGACGGAAAAGGTCAGCCAAGCCAGGTGAGCGCAGTATCGCATGGTTCAGCCCATACACGCTTTAACGGTGTAAATGTAATCAATACCGCTAGACGCATTTAAATGCGAGTCACGAGTTCTGAATTCTGAGTCTTGAGTTGAACCAAGTTATACTCCGAAACATGGCTGAAAGTATAGTGGCTTCTAAATCTTATCCTTTTGCTTTACGCATCATTAAACTATACAAGCACCTTACACAGGAGCAGCGGGAGTTTGTACTGGCAAAGTAGGTGCTGAGAAGCGGCACTTCTATCGGAGCAAACGTAGAGGAAGCACTCGGAGGCTAAAGCAAAGCTGACTTCAGGCATAAACTGAGTGTAGCTTTAAAAGAGGCCAGAGAAACCAGTTATTGGCTGCGCCTGCTCAAAGATACAGATTACATAAAACCAGATGCCCTCAACAGCATCCACGGCGAGTGTGATGAACTGATCAGAATCCTGAAAAGCATCATCCTAACTTCCCAGCAGAAAGAAGTTAATTCGTGACTCAGAACTGATAAAGTAATACAGTTTGAAATTTAGCAAAGACATCTAAAATGGCAATATTAACGAAAGAAGAGGCTCAGGCTATACTTAAAAAAGCACTGGGTTATTCGAAGGCTGATGAGTGCGAGATAACGCTCAACGGCAACACTGGCGGCAATATTCGCTATGCCAGAAACGAAGTATCTACCAGTGGCTCAGAAGAAAATATTTCTATGTCGGTAGAATCTCGTTTCGGAAAGCGTTCAGGCGTAGCCACTATCAATGAGTTCGATGATAAATCGCTTGAAAAAGTAATAAGGCGCTCAGAAGAAACAGCGCGTTTAGCTCCTGAAAGTCCAGAATACATCGAGCTACTTGGCCCGCAAAAGTACACTGTAACAAAAGAGTTTTTTGATAGCACCAACAAAGTAGACCCCGCCTACCGTGCCGATGCAGCAGCTAAAAGCATTGCCGCCGCAGCCGCCAAAGGACTTACTGCCGCAGGCTTCATGGAGCACTACAGCAACTTTACGGCTAAAATGAACTCGAAAGGTTTGTTTGCCTACCATCCGTCTACTGTGGTAGATTTCTCGGTGACCATGCGAACGGAAGATGGTACTGGCTCTGGCTACGTTACCCAAGACTTTAGTGATATCAGCAAACTGGATACAGGCAAAGCATCTCAGATAGCCGCCGAAAAGGCTGCCAACTCTCGAAACGCCAAAGCACTGGAACCAGGCAAGTACACCGTAATTCTTGAGCCTGCCGCCTCCATCGACCTATTGCGGAACATGTTCCGCAGCATGGACCAGCGTAATGCCGAGGAAGGCCGTAGCTTCCTGAGCAAAGCAGGTGGCAAAACAAAGGTAGGCGAGAAGCTCTTGGATGAACGCATCACTGTTTATTCAGATCCTTCTAATGTAGAAGTACCTTCTGCTCCTTTTGCAGGCGATGGCCGTCCGCAGCAGAAAGTAACCTGGATTGATAAAGGCGTGGTGAAGAACCTGTATAATTCCCGCTATTGGGCATCTAACAAAGGAGCTGTGTCTGTTCCACCTCCTGGTAATACGATTATGGAGGGCGGCGACCAATCTTTGGAAGACATGATCAAGAACACTAAGCGCGGTATTCTGGTCACTCGCCTGTGGTACATTCGTGCCGTAGACCCTCAAACACTGCTCTACACAGGCCTTACCCGCGACGGTACGTTCTACATTGAGAACGGCAGAATCATGTATCCAGTAAAGAACTTCCGCTTCAACGAGAGTCCCGTTATTATGCTGAACAACCTGGAGGCACTAGGTAAGCCGCAACGCATCAACGGAAGCTTAATTCCACCAATGAAGATCCGCGACTTTACGTTCACGAGTTTGTCGGATGCGGTGTAAATATCAATAAAGGCTTACTAATGAATGCCGCGTGCAGCTTAGCTATACGCGGCATTCATTAGTAAGTCAATATTATACCCTTTGCTGCACTTTCGGATTGTAAATCCGAAAGTAGAACTACCGCGGATTTGTAATCCGAAAGAGTAAAGGCTGTCGCTATTAGCAGGCAAGCGGATTGCAAGCCCGCAGTTAAAAAGATTCGGATTATAAACCCGAATCAGCGAAATAATTATAGAGGAATGGTAGCTAAAAGTCTACACCACAAGCTTAAAGGTAGCAATTGAGATATGGTAGTTAGCTTGTTCAAGAGGCATATAATCTCAACTATTGCTGTAGTTTTTTATCTGGGATGGCTTTTATATGTCTACAACTGGTTTAAATCAGGGGTCGCCAATTATCCTAACTCTTGTGGAGCAGCAAATGGTGCGCTAATTGTGCTCACGTTGCTGATGACAATAGTGTGCATGTTAACCATTATTGTCAAGCTTGTTATATCGAAAGGAAGAGACTGTTGGGCTTCTGTTATATTTCTGCTTTTAATTCTTCTCCCCTTTATTGCTTTGTTCTACTTATAATTTTCTTTTGCCCTAAATAACATTTTGGTTCCTTTTACCTTCGTACGCTTAAAATACCGCTCTGGCAACTGGGATACCGACCCCCGTATGCCCAGCAACCTGCTGCACTCGCTTATCCAGTACACCACGGTAAAGGTAGAGGAGCAGGAGAAAGTTGTGGCTTTGGATAGCAGTGAGTTGTTTAACTTCCCTTTCAGCTACCTGAGCGGCCACAAGCTAGTGCAGTTCGACCAAAAAGAGCGACAGAATTTTGAGACTTACGTGCGTAATGGCGGCTTTGTGTTTGTAGACGACTGCAACCACGACATTGACGGTCTTTTTGCACGCTCGTTTGAAGAGCAGATGCGGCAGATCTTTGGTCAGAATGCCTTAAAAAAGATTCCGAATAACCACAAGCTTTACAAATCCTTTTTCACCTTTGAGGAAGGCCCTCCTACCACCTCCTTTGAGCTAAATGGCTGGGGCGATGACTTAGTACACGACTACCTGAAGGCAGTGGAGATAGACGGGCGCATTGGGGTACTATATAGCAACAAAGACTATGGCTGCGAGTGGGACTACGACTTTCGCAACAAACGCTGGCTGGCAGAGGATAATACTAAGTTTGGAGTGAACATAATAATGTATGCGCTAACGAGTTAATATATTAAAATTAGTTAATGTTTTAACAATAGTGTTATCTTAAACTATGAAACTGAAAGCGCTCTTACTCCTTTTGCTGCTCATCACTATCGGCAATACCTATGCCCAGCAAGACAGAAAAATTGAAAACGCCACTGCCTTTGCAAAGCTCTACGGCTATGTAAAGTACTTTCACCCGAGCGATGAAGCAGCAGCCATAAACTGGGAGCGCTTTGCCATCTATGGCAGCAAACAAGTAGAGAATTGTAAAACGCCAGAGGAACTTAAAGCCACACTTACAACTCTCTTTCAACCTATAGCGCCAACTGTTAAGATATATCTGGAAGATGAAGATGTAAAATTTAACCAGCAGGAGCTAACACCTTCAAAGCTAAGAAAACACAAAACAGTTGCCTGGCAACACATGGGGCTAGGTTTTGGCGACAGTAGAAGTCCTTACAAAAGTGCCCGCACCAACCGCCCAACAGTAGTACAGCAAGCCGCCGCTTCTAAATTTGGCTCCATTGCCAAACGGATAGAAGCCGCTAATTATGTGGGAAAAGAGTTTATCTTGGAAGGTAAGATGCGCATGATAGAAGGAGCTGGAACAGGCCACCTATGGGCGCGCATAGATAAAGCCGACAAGACAATGGGCTTCTTCGAAAACATGAGTAATATGCCCGCCACCTCAACTAAGTGGCAAGATTACAAGATTGAAGGTACAGTAGACAAAGGCGCAGCTACTATAAATATTGGCGCATTCTTGTCGGGAACTGGTGAAATGTGGCTGGACGACATCAGCTTTAAGGTAAAGGAAAACGGCATCTGGAAAGAAGTGTACGCTGAGAGCTTTACAAATGAAAAGCCAGGCAAAGCACCTACAGCACTTAGCAGCGGTATCTCGGGCAGCAGTAAATCTGGTAATTCTAGCTACAACTATACTATTCAGCAGGACGGCAAGCACAAAGACAACAAATATGTTGTTTTTAGGAGCGTAGCAGAAACACCTAAACAGCGAAAGCAAAAGCCGCTATTCCAAGCCTATCCACAAGTAGGAGAGTACACAGCCACAACAATAGGAGGCGGTTTAAAAGCTATTGTGCCGCTTGCCCTTTACGGCACAACTGAACAAACTTATCCAGAAACTGATAGAGCCGACCTTACACAACTCCGAGACAAGTTGCGAGCCATTCCTGCCGCTGATCTTAAGGGAGCAAATTTATATACCAGACTCGGCGACATTACCATCACCTGGAATATTTTCCAGCACTTTTACCCTTACTTCGAGATTGCCAACACCGACTGGCACCAGGACCTGCGTGATGCCATAGCCAGAGCTTATACAGATCAAACTACCGTTGATTTCCAGAAGAACCTGCAGAAACTTACCGCTAAACTACAGGATGGCCATGTACGTGTAGTCTCCACCGATAATAAAGCCACTTATCGCCCACCTATTACTTGGGAGTGGGTAGAGAATAAGCTCGTAATCACAAATGTATTAGATGCTAACCTTCCGCTGGCGAAAGGAGATATTGTTACGAATATAAATGGCACCACACCTGAAGTACTATTTGAGAATATACACCAACATATTTCGGCGGCTACCAAAGGCTGGCTCTACACCAGGTCTGAGTTGGAGTCGTTATTGGGAGAACAGGATTCTGAGCTACATCTCACCATCTTAAAAGCTGACAACACAACTGAAGATGTAAAGCTTAAGAGGTCGCTTACCTACCAACAAGTGGCAGCAGCCATGCCACAAGCCGAGAGCATCAAAACGCTGGGCGACGGTATCATGTACATCAACCTGGATACGACTCCTATGGAAGAGATAAGCAAGGTGATGCCTCAACTACAACAAAGCAGAGCTATTATCTGCGATTTGCGAGGCTATCCAAAGGGCAACCATGAACTGATTCAATACCTGTTACCTACAGCCGATACTTCAAAGCAGTGGATGCAAGTGCCACAGCTGGTTTATCCTGACCAGGAAAAAATAGTAGGTTATCAGAAATTTGGCTGGCTAATGAAGCCTAAAAAGCCTCAATTAACGGCTAAAGTTATTTTCCTTACCGACGGTAGTGCCATCAGTTATGCTGAAAGCTATATGAGCTTTATAGAGCATTACAAGCTAGCTACCATTGTAGGGCAACCTACAGCAGGCACGAACGGAAACATTAATCCTTTTTTGCTTCCTGGCGGCTATCAAATTCCCTGGACGGGCATGAAAGTACAGAAGCACGATGGCTCGCAACTACATGGCGTGGGCATTATACCTGATGTTTTTGTAGAGAAAACCATAAAGGGCGTTCGGGAAAACAGAGACGAGTTTTTAGAGAAAGCAATAGAAATAGCAAGTACGGTACTTTAAGTGCTATCATAACTGACATCAAGTGACGGAACAAGACATACAAAACCTGCTAAGCAAACTACCACGGCTAAAGCAGGAGATACAGAAAATTATAGTAGGCCAGGAGGAGGTGCTGGACGAGGTGCTGATTACCTTATTAGCAGGCGGACATGGATTGCTGGAAGGCGTGCCAGGTTTGGCCAAAACGCTGCTGGTACGTACCCTGAGCAACGCTATGGAATTAGGCTTCCGAAGAATCCAGTTCACGCCTGACCTGATGCCAACCGACATTTTAGGTACCGAAGTGCTGGAAGAAGACCATGCAACAGGCAAGCGTTTCTTCAAGTTTAACGAAGGACCGATCTTCTCCAACATTGTGCTGGCCGATGAGATAAACCGTACGCCACCCAAAACGCAGGCGGCCCTGCTAGAGGCGATGCAGGAGCACGAGGTAACGTATGCGGGTAAAACCTATCCGCTGCCACGCCCTTTTTTCTTGTTGGCTACCCAAAACCCAATCGAGCAGGCAGGTACTTACCCGCTGCCAGAGGCGCAACTGGACCGCTTCCTGCTGTTTATCAAGATAAAGTACCCGACTGAGCAGGAGGAGCTTAACATTCTTTCCAGCACCACGGGTACCAAGCAGGCGCAGGTGCAACCAACTATAGCAGGCGAGGAGGTACTAAAACTAAAACAACTGGTACGGGAGGTAAGCATTAGTGATGAGCTGCTTCAGTACGTGAACCAGCTCGTGCGCGCTACCCGCCCCGACAGCACTACTGTTGAGTTCATCAAGACATACTGCCGTTGGGGAGCAGGCCCTCGCGCAGGTCAGGCGCTTATACTTACCTCAAAAGCACGGGCTTTGCTGCACGGCCGATTTGCTGTTACAGCCGAAGATGTACAAACTATGGCTTTTCCTGTGCTGCGCCACCGTGTATTAATTAACTTTACGGCAGAGGCTGAGCAAATATCCCCAGACAGAGTTGTAGAGGAATTGCTGCAAAGTATAAAATTGCCGAAGGCGGTGTTGGTTTAATAGCCCTTCCTGGTTCTTTCCTTAAAACCAGGAGAGGGAAATAACGGATGCATCATAGTTCTAAACTGTTAGTGTATGCCTAGCGCAAAGTATTACCTCTCCTACTGCAGAAAATTCCCTTCCTGGAAGGGTTAGAGGAGGGTTCATTATCTTGCAATAGCCTGCAGCCCTAGCTGTATTTATAACCAAAAGAAGAGACGAAGAGATGGAAGAGGTTGATATTATTAAATTCACCATTGCAGATAACCTAATCCTCAAGAAGGTATTAGGCGAAAGAATATATTATTTCTATACAGAACACTTAAGAGTAGAGGCTGTTGGCAAAGAGGTGAGCTATTGGGCTCCTGAATATGCGCTAGGGCTGAAAGTTAACAGAAGTGACGTTTCTTTCATTAATATTAGTGCCGACCACAGTAATTCAGACAAATCTGCTACAACTTATTTTAAGTTTGAAGTAGGTGAGAGTAAAGCTCCGCTACGCAAAGAAAAGTTACTACAGTCGGGGCAGTACTCTGAAATAAAGTTGTATTCTTCTCCTGTCATCATGATAGAGATTTACCAGGATTGGAATAAAGAGTTTGAGGAGAAAATAATGTATGACGCCGCTTTGGTTTTTTATACCGAGTCAAACAGGTATCTGCTAAAGGTGAGGGAACAGCTAATTGGTGGAGTAGATATTATTATAGAAGAAGCAACGATAGAGACTATGCTATCTGATTTAAAATTAAGGCAGACGTTAGTTTAATGTCCCAAAGCGCAAATAGATTCATCGACCCAAAGGTGTTGGCTGGTATAAAAAACCTGCCGCTGCTGGCTAAAACAGTAGTAGAAGGTTTTATGGCGGGGCAAAACCAAAGCTTGCGACGTGGAGCGGGCCTTGAATTTAGCCAGTACCGAAGCTATCAGCCAGGAGACGACCTGCGGCAACTCGACTGGAAAATGTTTGCCCGATCGGACCGCTATTATATTCGCGAAGCAGAGGTAGACACAAACATTACGGTTCGGTTCATAATAGACGGTAGCGCTTCTATGGCACACGAAGATGCAAACGGCATCAGCAAAATAGACTTTGCCCGTTTCCTGGTGGCTTCGTTGGCTTACCTGGCAACCACACAAGGTGATGCGGTCGGCCTTTATGTGTTGCACGAAAAGCAGTTGGTTAACCTGACACCACGCTCCGACAACATGCACCTGCAGCGGTTCTGGCATCAATTAACCGAGATAAAGCCAAAAGGAAAGTTTCCTGATGCGGCTACCTCGGCTAACATCTTTGCAAATAAGCGGCAGAAAGAACTAACGGTATTCCTGACTGACTTGTATGAGCATGAGGGCGAGATAAAAGATTTGCTTTACAAGGTAGGAGCGCAGCGGCACGAGCTTTTGCTATGCCACCTAATGGCTCAGAATGAGTTGGAGTTTGCCTACAGCGGCGGCACTCTCACCTTCGAGGACCTGGAAACAGGCGAAACAATGCAGGTAAACACGGCAGCCCAACGGAAAGCATATTTAAAACGGCTACAGGAATGGCTACAGCAGACGGAAAGAGACATGCGCAACCGCCAAATCGCCTATGACTTATTCATCACAAACGAACCGTTAGACAAAGCTCTCCGCACGTTCTTGCAAAAGCGGCTGCTGGTGAGTTAATTTTGAATAACTGAATATTGAATGACTGAATAAAAAATGAAAAACCCACCCCCTACCCCTCCGAGGAGGGGAGTTACACTAACAGAAAGGTACCCTTTGAAGGGTGCATGAGTAAAGTAGTCACTCCAAAAACAACATTCTAACTTTCTACCTTTATAACTTTCTAACTCTTTTTAACTCCCAAACCCTCTAACTCCTAAATTCCCCAACTTGAACCTTCTTTCTCCATACTGGCTTTTTGCAGCATTGGCAGTACTTGTGCCAATTGCCATACACCTATGGAACAAGCGGCAAGGGAAAACGGTGAAGGTGGGAAGCCTGCGCTGGCTGCAGCCAGCAGCTAGCAAGCAGTGGAGCAGTATTAAGTTAAACAATGTGTGGCTACTCTTGTTGCGCTGCCTAATTTTTATAGTACTGGCTGTGGCGTTGGCACAACCTGTTTGGGAGGAACACCCACAAGAGCCACAGGGGCAGAAGGCGGTATATATGGGGGAAGAACTGCTCTATTCCTCAGCGCTGGAAAAGATAAAACCTACCATTGAATCGCTGCTACAGCGTGGCTATAGCCTGCACCGCTACAACTCAAATTTTGAGCAGATACCGCAGGAGAACTGGCAACACATCAGTAATAGAACCAGCGATTCAACTGTAACAGACAGCACAAACTACTGGAATCTTTTGGCAGCTCTTGCGCAAAGGCATCAGCAGGAAGAAGACAGTCTTTGGCTGTTCACTTCTGATCAGCAACGTTATTTTAGAGGTACAAAGCCTGCCTCCATACCTACCAATATACATTGGATACCAGTTGCCACAGAAGCAGCATCGGCCTGGGTGCAAACCGCTACACAACTTTCTTCGGATAGTCTGCTGCTGATCATCGGCCAGAGCAACCGTGAGAGCACAACGTTTAGCCAGCAGCGCATCGCCAGCTCCGCCCAAAGTATTAACCTGCCTAACAACCAAAAGCTACAACTACGGCGGCGGCAGGACAGTTTACAAATTATTCATCCTGGCCAAAGTATAAATCAGGTTCCAATACAGCAGAAGCCACTGCAGGTGGCCATCCTTTATGAGGAGGCGCAGGAGGCAGAGCTTCCGTACTTGCAAGCTGCTATCAGCGCCATCAGCAACTACACGGGCTTGCCTATCAACATAAATACGGCAGTAGCACAACAACCTGACACGGCTGTACAATGGGTTTTCTGGTTACGAAACGAGGCGGTGCCTACGCAACTGCTACAGCAGGTGGCGCAACAAGGGCTACAGCTATGGGTGCAATCTGCGAATAGGCCTTCAGCCATCAAAACAAGCTTAACTACAACTGCTGATACACCTGTTCCTATACACCAGCTGAGTGCAACAACAGCAAGACAAAGCAATATGCTTTGGGCAACTACCAACGGAGAGGAGTTGCTTTCAGTTCAGCCCATAGGGCGAGGCAATGTATACAGGTTCCGCAGTGGCTTTAGCCCAGCCTGGAGTGGCTTAGGGCAAAGTGCGCAACTGCCAGAGCTCCTGTTTCCACTGTTATTTCCACAGCCAAACAAAACAGCTTACGACATGCGAGCCCTGGACGAGCGGCAACTGAAGCCTGCCACACATGCTGTGGCTACTACTGTCTCTACACCTGACGCAGCAAAACAACACCTATTGCCGTGGTATGTTCTAGCAGCGTTTGTGTTGTTTTTAATGGAGCGAATCATTGCCAGCAGACGTGTAAAAGTTTAAGTATGGACCAGGAACAAAGTATACAAACCTTACAGCGCATCCGACGGCAGTATTTGCAGGCAAAAACCTGGCTGTACGCGCAGCAGTCATCGGCAGCTGTGGCGGTTGGTGGTGCTATACTTTTCAAGTGGAAGTTTGAGGTGCCGCTGCTCACAGCTACTGCCGTGACAATGATGGTGGGGGCTGTTTTATACCTTGCACTGCGATGGAAAAGTTTGCAGCGCATCAGTCTGAAGCAGGTAGCCGAGCACCTGAACCGCCAGTACCCGCAGCTGGAAGATAGCACCGCACTTTTGCTTCGTCCTGCCGCTGAGCTGAACCTGCTGGAACGCTTGCAGCAACAAAAAATAGCCGAACGATTGCAGGCACTTCATCCTGATAAGAAAAAGGCATTCAGGTTAAAACCCACAGCATCGCGTGTAGCATTGGCCGTAGGGTTAGCCTTGGCCCTGTTAATTGTTTATGTACCTGCCGCATCCTTTGCACCAGCTTTCAACACCAATGATGAGCTACTGATTGAGTTTCCTGATGTGCCTGCCGCCGTTGCTGACACTGCTGTGAGCATTGAGGAAATAGAAATAACAGTTACTCCGCCAGCTTACACGGGCAAAAAAGCCTATAAAGCGGAGCAGCCGAATCTGCGTGTGGAGCAGGGCGCAACCGTAACATGGCACATCAGCACAAACAAACCAGCAGAAAAGCTATCGTTGGTACTAAATGAACAAACTCCGTTGCCGCTACGCCAGCTAAAAGAATCCTATACTATAGCACGTACTTTTACAGAACCAGCACTGTACCACCTCAACCTCAACGGACAGAAATCAGCATACTATACGTTGGAGATCATTCCCGACGAGGCACCTCTTATTCAAATCAGCAAACCAAAGCAATACACAGAAATATTGTTTGGAGAACCGCAGCGGGTAAGCCTGCAGGTACAACTATCTGATGATTATGGCATACGAGAAGCAAATCTGATAGCAACTGTAGCAAAAGGCACAGGCGAGGCTGTGAAGTTTCGGGAAGAGAAAATGAGCTTAGGGCTTAACGGCACCAAGCGGAGTTTGCAAGTAAACCAAACGCTTGACCTAAAAAAGCTAGGCATGACGTACGGCGATGAACTATACTTCTACCTGCAGGCTTGGGACAACCACCAAGGCTACACCCGCTCCGAAACTTACTTTGTGCAGATTGAGGACACCACCATTGTAGAGTCTTCTTTTGATATGTCGATGGGCGTGAATCCTGTGCCAGAGTATTTCCGGAGCCAGCGGCAAATTATTATCGATACAGAGAAGCTACTGGCAGAGCAGAAAAGCATCAGCAAAACCACTTTTGATGAACGCTCCAACAATACTGGGGTGGACCAAAAGCTGCTGCGCCTGCGCTACGGCAAGTTTTTAGGTGAAGAAGCTGAAAGCGGCATAGGACCAGGAGGCGGTATACCAGAAGGCGAAGAAGGCCACCACGCTGACGACGGCCATGATCACGGTGCGGCTGAGTTCAGAGACAAGAACGATCCGCAGGCGCTGCTCGACCCTTACATGCACAAACACGACCAGGAAGGTGAAGCTACCATTTTTGAACCCGCCGTGAAAGCCAAACTGAAAGGGGCACTGGCTCAGATGTGGGAGGCAGAACTTCGGCTTCGGACAAGTAAACCCAAGGAGGCATTGCCTTTTGAATACAAAGCGCTGCGCATGCTGAAGGAAGTGCAGCAAAGCACCCGCACCTATGTTGCCAAAACAGGATTCGAAGCTCCGCCTCTGAAAGAGCCAGAACTACGTCTGACAGGTGAGTTAAATAAAATCACGCCGCCAGCAAAGCGTACTACCACAGAAAATGAAGCTACTCTACCGCATACACGCGCTGCGCTGCAATGGTTGGAGCGCCAGAAAATTGGCGGGAAGTATAGCCAAAGAGATGCACAACTACTGGAGCGGGCGGGACAGGAGCTTGGTCAAGAGGCACTGCATCAACCTGGCCGATATCTCCGAGCCCTGCAGGACCTCCGCACGCTAATCGCAGACATCAACCGTAAGCAGCCACTCTGTGCGCCTTGCCTAATAACGGTGGAACGGGCATGGCAGGAATTGTTACCCCCAGCGGAGAGGACACCACAGAAAACCAGCACTATCAGAAGCAAACTTTCGCAGCAGTATAGGGAGGAGTTAAATAAAAGATAAAGCAGCAGAAGGAAGGTACACTACAGCAAATTAATTATTTTCAAATATCTAAGCTAGTATAAGACGTCCTTAAAAACACATTAACTATGAGAAAAACGACATTATTGATAACTACCTTTGTTTTTTGCTGGCTGCTTTCTGGCACATTTGCCACAGCTCAACCCATGGTAAAACTTACAAATTATACTTACTCCCCCCAGCGTGCTAGCATTGGCAAAATTGTGAGTAAAAATGCGACTCAGCCTAAAGTAAAGCTTATCGGAGAGAGTGCTAAACTTTTTAAGATAGACAGAAATAATAACCTACTTGCCCAAAAGGCATTTGCCAACAATAATGCAAAATGGCACGACGTAGTGATAGAGTTTGCAATAACGGGAGGCACAAAGCGAGACACCATGAGAATTGTAAAAGATCAGTTTATACAGAACAAAGTAATTGCCCACCGTGGTGCCTGGAAAAACACAGGGGCTACGGAAAACTCTATAGCTGCGCTTCATCATGCTATAAAGTTGGGTTGCGAGGGAAGCGAGTTTGATGTACACATGTCTGCAGATTCAGTGCTGTTTATAAACCACGATCCTACTGTTCACGGCGTGCCAATTGAACAGAGCCAATCTGAGGAACTGTCAAAAATGAAACTTGAGAATGGCAAATACCTTCCGACGCTGGAAGCCTACCTGAAGGAGGGGATGAAGCAGAATACAACAAAGCTTATACTAGAGATCAAACCGTCTGTGGTCAGCAAAGAACGTTCTATAGCTTTGGCCGAAAAGGTGGTAGCGCTGGTGCATGAATCAAAAGCACAAGGCTGGGTAGATTATATCAGTTTTGACTATGATATACTGAGGCGTGTGCTAGAACTGGATTCGGATGCAAAGGTCTCATACTTAAAAGGTGACAAATCTCCTGAAGAGTTGCAAAGAGATAACTTCTATGGTTTTGACTACCATTTTTCTGTTTTGCAGAAGCAGGAAAACTGGATAAAAGAAGCTCACGAGCGAAACTTAACCGTTAACGCCTGGACGGTGAATGCCCCGAACGTAATGGATTGGCTGCTGGAGCGAAATGCTGATTTTATCACCACCAACGAACCTGAATTACTCCTGCAGAAAGTCGCAAACCTAAAGCAAAGTGCTGGTAAATAAATTAAGTTTAATCTTCCTCCTACTACAATAGCTTACCTTGATCGGAAACCACTCATACTTATCCTGGCTTGTTGCCGCAGCCGTTATCTTGCTGCTGGTGTGGCTGGCGTGGCGCAGGCCAAATCGTCAGCGGCTGGTTTGGCGTGTGGTGGCCAGCATAGTGGCAGGCATAAGCATCGTTCTTCTGTTGTTTCCGCCAACTTTCCAGAAAGCCATAGATCCTACTTCGGCTATTCTTTTAACAGAGGGCTTTGATACTGATACCTTGGAAGCGCTACTGCAACAGCAAGAAGCGAAACCGCATACCTATACTTACAGAACCTCAGCAGCAGAAGCCAAGCCTCTAACGGATTTGTACAGCCTACAACAGGAGCAACCGAGCCTGCAAATACTACACATATTGGGTTATGGTTTAGAAGATGAAGACCTGCGGACGCTACAGCATGTGCAGGTAGTACCGCATCTGTCTCCTGCGCCAGCTGGTGTGGCAGCTTTACAATGGCCTGAGTCGGTAAAGTTGGGCGAGACGGTGCAGGTAGCTGGCAAGTATAAAAGCACTGAAAACGAGTGGCTGTACTTACAGGCTGCAGGCCAGGTGCAGGATTCAGTGGGGTTAAAAAGCGACAGCACCTTAACTTTTCAGCTACGCTACACACCAAAGCAGGAAGGTCGCTTTACCTATCGTATTTTGGCTAAAAAAGCGGGAGCCGTAGATACGCTGGGACAAGTGCCTGTACAGGTGCAATCTGTGAAAAAGCTTGAAGTGCTGCTCCTAACTTCTTCCCCCTCCTTCGAATTCAAGTTCCTGAAAAATTATTTGGCGGAACAGCAGCATCGGGTGGCATGGCGCAGCACCATCAGCAAAGACATCAGCCAGAGCGAATGGGCAAACATGCCGAAAGTGAGTCTTGAGCGTGTTACGCAGAAATTACTGCAAAATTTTGATGTAGTAATCACAGAGCCAGAAGCCTTACAAAGCATGTCTGCTACAGAACGTGCCACCTTACAACGCGCTGCTACCGAAGAAGGCTTAGGTATACTGACCATTGCCTCGGCACCTGTAAACAGCCGCTCCACCTCCTTCTTCACCAATTTCCAAACGAAGCGGATTTCGCAGCAGGATACCCGCACTACCCACGCCTCCTGGTCGGGCACCACAGAAGCCAGCACTTTTGCCACACCTTATACGTTGGTCAGTTCAAGTGCTATAACTGGTTTGGTAGAAGAGAAGGGCAACAACCTTTTAGCAGGAGCAAAACAAACAGGATGGGGCAAAGTGGCCATGAGTTTGGTACCACAGACTTTTCCTTGGCAACTGGAAGGGAAGGAACAGGTATACGCCAGCTACTGGGCCACTCTGCTAACCGCCATCGCAAAGCAGGAAGTAAAGGAGAAGTTCTGGAAACTTACTTCACCACAAATACCGCAGCCAAACAAACCCGCTGTGCTCTCATTTACAGACTATACTTTAGATGCTGCTGCCCCGCCTGTTGCTACAGTTACCAGCTTAACCGACTCGGTAAGTATAAGCCTGCCGCTTGCACAGCACCCTTTGCAGGGGGAGCAGTTCAGCGGTACTTTCTGGCCCCACCAAACAGGCTGGCATGTAGCGCAAACTCCTGATGCGCCGCCGTATTATTTCTTTGTGCAGGATACCGCTTCCTGGGCTTTTGAAAGCATACAGCAACGGCAACAGGCAACACAGGCTTATGTGGCAAGGCAAAGTATAAAATCAGCAGAGGCTACAATCGCGTACCAGGAGGAGCAGGTCCCGCTTATTTGGTTTTTCCTGCTGTTTGTGCTGAGCAGCGGCTTTTTGTGGTTAGAGGAGAAACTATAGCGCTGTAGCTGACAAAATACTCTCAGGCCTAGGATACGCTGTGAGGTTTGTGGGGGCGAGCGGCATTTATACTTTCAGCTTTTCAGCAAAAGCGTCTAATAGTTTAGTTAGTTGCGGCACTTTTTCTAGATTTAAAGTGTGCCCTGCTTTTTCCAGTACCTGCAACTCTCCATTTGGCAAGGCTTGTGCCATAGCTTCGCCCATTTCTACAGCACACAGCATGTCTTCTTCGCCCTGCACTACCAGCACGGGCAGCCGTACCTTTTTCAGCTCCTCCAGGTAGGGTTGGCTGGCTTTTATTGTCTGGAACATCTCCAGCAATTTATAGGTTTGCAAGCTTTTGTTGGCTTTGCTGCTTTTCAGGTTTTCCAAGCTGATGATGGGTTTCTGAATGTAGCTGCGGCCCAGCACTAGCGGCAACATCACCTCCAATAGCAAGGGATAACCTCCCGCTCTTAAAGCCTGTTCCCAGCCCGAAACTACTGCCTCAAAATAAGCATCTTTTTGAGCAAAAGTAGATAGTAGCACCCCTGCCTGCACCAGCTCTGGATGGTTTACCAGCAGCCGTTGTGCCACAGCTCCCCCGAAAGAGATACCGACTATGATCGTATTCTGTAGCTGAAGCGCACGCAGAAAGTGGGCCAGGTCGGCGGCATGATGTTCGAAAGTATAAAGGCCTCCAGCCGCATCGGATTGCCCCTGCGAGAGCAGGTCTACCAGCACCAGTCTATACTTCTTGCTAAGTGCGTACACCACGCCTGCCCAGGCACCCGTACTTTGCGACAGGCCATTCAGGAAAATCATGGTTTGGGTGGCTTCTGCCTTCCCAAGCACTTCGTAGTAAAGCTCCAGGCCGTTTGGCAATTGGTGTTTCATGGACGGTAGTTAAAGCTGCAATTTACAAAAACAAAGGAGCCGAAACTTGTCTAAGCTTCGGCTCCTTTTTATCTGGGCAATGCCTACAGTTACTTTTTAGCCGTTGTTGGTGTGGCAAGTATTTTAAATTCTGTTCTTCTGTTTCGCTGGTGCTCATATTCCGAGCATAAAACTCCATCTGAGCATCGGTTAAGCAACTGAGTTTCTCCATAACCCTGTGCCACTAGCCTTTCTTTACTGATACCCTTCAGAATAAGATAATCCACAGCTGCTTGCGCTCTGAGCTCTGACAGCATCTGGTTATACCAATGAGTTTGGCGACTATCGGTGTGGGAACTGAGCTCTATGCTAATGCGAGGGTTATCTTTCAGCGTCTGCACTAGCTTGTCCAGTTCTTTTGCTGCGTCTGGTCTGATGTCCCATTTATCTAGGTCGTAGTAGATGTTCTCCAGCACAATTGGCACGTTGGGAGTATCGCGGTTAAAGATCATTTCTACTTTTACAGAATCGGTGTTTTGCACGCATTCTGGTTTAATTGCAACAGACTGTGTTAAATAGCCAGGCTTACTACCCCTGATAATATAGTCTAAACCAGCTTTTACCTGAAACACAAAGTTGCCGTTCGCATCTGACTTAATCTCTTTAAGCGTCCCGTTGTTTTCTTCGAACAACTGCAGCAACACGTTGTCTACTGGTATCTCTCTTTTCTTATCGGTACCTGCTATGGCTAGACGTTCTATTGTTTTGCCGAAAAGCGTGCAAGGCACACGCACTTCAGTAAATGAGTAAATATCATCAAAGCCATTCTGAGTTTGGCGGCCAGAAGAGATCATGCCTTTTCTGCCCGTGCTATCCATGCTAATACCTAAATCATCGTGAGAACTGTTAATCGGGTACTTTAAGTTTTCTACCGCCGTCCAGTCTTTGTGTATACCAACGGCTCTAAATACATCTAAACCACCCATACCTATGTGGCCGTCCGAAGAAAAGTATAGGTTTCCATCAGCTCCTATACTAGGAAAACTCTCTCTACCTGGTGTATTGATCACTTTACCCGCATTTACGGGCTCGCTCCAGGAGCCATCTTCATTTAAGACACAGTAGTAAATATCAGTTTCACCTAAACCGCCAGGCATGTCCGAAGAAAAATAGAGCATGTTACCGTCTGATGTTATGGCAGGATGCCCTACAGAATACTCGTTTGTGTTGTTGTACTTAAAAGCTTTTGCTTTGCCCCATTTATCTTCACCCTCACGCACCGACGTATAAATACCAAGCCTGTTGATGTAGGCACCGCCACTTCCAGAACCTTTAAACCAACTCGTTGGATCGGTGTTGGCCTTCTTGGTGCCTTTCTTAACGCTGTGGGTACGCGTAAAATACAGGGTTTGCTCTTTTTCGAGGTATGCACCTGGGCCGTTGTGGTAATCTGTGTTTATAACTGCAGGTAGAGGTTTAGGAGTGGCATAGGTACTGTCTGTCAGGGCGGTGGCATGGTAAAGCTGCACATAACCATTACCTGTCCAGCCAAAGCGAGCATTCTGGCCTTTATCGGCTAGTCTATCCGAAGCAAAAAGAAGGCCTCCGCTAAACTTAACAGGACTAAAATCAGCACCATCAGAACTTAGTTTTTCCTGCTTTTGAACTTTGTAAGGCTCAGGTGCTGCTATCCAGGCTAAAGCTGTGTCGCAGGAGGCTGCCATCTTCAAGCCTTGAGCTGCTCCTACTGGTACTTTTTTGCTGTACTCCAAAAACAAATCTTTTGCCTTCCCATAATTACCGTTTCGTTTAGCTGCCTCGGCATATAGGTAAAGGTCCGATGGATCTGCTCCAGGAAAGCTAACAACCTGCGCATACCAAAACTCGGCTTCGCGGCTGTTATTCATAAGCCTGTAGCTGTTGGCAATACGCTGTATAACCTCCAACTTCGGCTCCCCATTCTCCAGAATTTGTTTGTACCGCTCCAGAGCTAGGCTATAGCTAAAACTGTTGTACAGCTCATCTGCCTCCTTTAGCGCTTTATCTGTCTTTTGGGCCAGTGCCTCCTGAGAGAAGCTTAGCAAAACAAACAGCAGTACAAGATTTATAATATGTGTGGCTTTCATTCTTTCGAGATTAAAAATAACGAGGTGTTAACATCCGCGAATCGTCTTTCTTAAAGAAGGTATACCCCAACGAAACCTCATGACTGGCATAGTTCTTTAAGGCATTTAAACTCTTGTCATAAGAGTAGCCTACACGCAACTTAGGTGTAACATAAATCTGCGCTATAGCTGCCCAGGCATTTCGCTCATCCAGGTCATAAGCTTCCGGATTATCTTTTTTGAGCAGCGCCATAGAAGTGCGGTAAGAGGCTCCTAACCACAAGCGTTCGCTTAACAGCACAAAGCTGTTGAGGTCAACATTAGTAGGGCTTTCCATATCTTCTTTTATCAGAAAGCTTGGCTTTAATTTTATTTTAGGCCCAAAGTCGAACACATAGCCTGAAGAAAGGAAATAGTGCCGACGCGGTGCTGCCACAAGCAAATTACTTCCTTTAAAAGGAATTAAGTTTGCCACAGAGAACCCTGTATAAAACCGCTCTGTGTTGAAGAAAAGACCTGCTTTGGCATCGGGTAGTATTTCAGACTCTCTGCTTTGCGGAACGGCAGCATCTGGGGTTGTGCTGAAGCCTGGCCTTAGCTTCGTACCATCGAGAGTATACTGTGACATACCGCCTGCAAAGCCTAATGCCAACCTTGCCTTTTGCCCGACCTTAAGCCTTACTGCCAGGTTAGCATAAGCTCCTGTCTGCTTCTGCACGCCCAGTTCATCATTCAGCACATTAAGTCCCCAACCTAAGCGGCCGCTCTTATTTGCTGCGTCCACGCTTAAAGTTTGGGTAACAGGTGCCCCTTCTATACCAGCCCACTGGCTGCGGTGCGTAGCATTTATGGTCAGTACTTCTTTACTTCCAGTGTAAGCCGGGTTTATGACCTGCTCATTAAAAATGTACTGCGTGTACTGAGGGGCCTGTTGTGCATAAGCACCTCCTGTTGTAGCTACCACTCCTACCAACAGCAGCAATCGTTTTAGTTTCATAGACTTTGAATATCTCTACCTTACAATCATCACATATCCTTTAAACACTTTGTCTGTCCCGTCGCAAAGTTTTACCCTGGCAATGTAGTAGTAAGTGCCTTCGCTTAAGTTATCCCCAGTCCAACCGTTTTTGTAAGACTTACTGCGGAACACCTCACTGCCCCAACGGTTAATCACCGTAATATCATTGTCAGGGAAGTTCATGATGCTCTCTATTTCCCAGGTGTCATTATTGCCATCGTTGTTTGGTGTGAACACGTTCGGAAACACGATGCCGCTATTCAGCAGATTTAAATCTGGCGTTAGAGATGCCATCGGTTCACTTAGGCAAATACCGTTATTAGCCGCTACTGTAATAACACCTGTTCCTTCACCTGGAGTAACCGTAATGCGTGTAGTTCCCTGCCCAGAAGTGATAACCCAGCCAGCTGGTACATTCCACACATAGTCTACAGCGCCACTAGATGATGCCACTTCATATACAAGGCCCGTACAAGGAGAGCTTCTATCAATGATGCTGCTAATGGCGATCATTGGAACAGAGACCACAGGTTTAACTGTGCTGGTACTGGAGCCGCAGTTGTTATTTGCGCTAACTGATATTTCGCCTGAAGCACTACCTACTTTTACTGTGATTTCGGAGGTACCTTCGCCAGATATTATTTGCCATCCTGTTGGCAAAGTCCAAGTATAGGAAATGGCTGTAGCCGATGGCTCTACAGAATAGGTAGCCGTTGTACTGGCACAAATTGTCAAGTCACCTTCTATGTTTGCAGGAGCAATTGGTGCTTCGCTAACTGTCTGCACCTCTAAAGAGATTTCGGTAGTGTAGCCACATGTGTTGCCTGCTTTTACCGACACGGCTCCACCTGCTCCCACTACCACCACTTCTATTTTACTTGTTCCTTCTCCAGAGATAATCGTCC
Source organism: Pontibacter harenae (assembly GCF_020907245.1). Lineage (GTDB taxonomy): Bacteria > Bacteroidota > Bacteroidia > Cytophagales > Hymenobacteraceae > Pontibacter > Pontibacter harenae. The sequence goes on from NZ_JAJJWH010000017.1 coordinate 53,735, forward strand.
AGCCAGATGGCAAGCTCCATAGGTAATGATCAGCTCCAGCCACCTCTGACACAGAATAAACAGCCGTAGAATTCTGGTTACAAGGATATGCAGGACCTGTTATTTGTAAAGGAGCAACTAAAGGAGCCTGTGGTGCAACGGCAAGTGAGCTTGTCTCGCCCTGACCACATGCGTTTGAAGCTACTACTGTTACCTGACCAGAAGTTGTACCCGCTTTAACAGTAATCTGCGTAGTGCCCTGACCAGCTGTAATTTGCCAACCTGCTGGCACTAGCCAGGTATAAGATGTGGCCGTGGCAACATCAGGAATGCGGAATACCAAGTTATCTGTACCTCCACAGAAGTTGCCGTTGTTGTTGATGATTTCTTTCGGCTTAGCAGGCGCCCCTTCTACTGGTACTACCGCCAAGCTTTCGCCTGTGTTTGTACCGCAACCGTTTTGAGCTGTAACAGTTACTGTACCTGCTACACTGCCAGCTTTTACGGTGACTGTTCTTGTATCTTGTCCTGCTACTATCTCCCATCCTTCTGGGAAAGTCCAGTTATAGCTTACAGCGCCGTTTACAGGCTCTATAGTATAGACCTGATTAGAGCCACGGCACACTTGTATATCTCCTGTAATAATACCAGGCTTGGCAGGCGGAGCAGTCGAGGTAGTTACAGCTTTTGTTCTTGGTGTTCCTTCACCGCAATCGTTTTCGGTAGCTACACTTATTGTACCACCCGAAGCACCCACTTTAACAGATATGGAAACAGTGCCTTGCCCGCTCATTATTTGCCAACCAGCTGGCACGACCCATTTGTAGCTACGAGCATTTGAAACAGCCGCTATACTATAAGTGATAACTCCATTAACACAAGCATCTGCACCGCCCTGTATTTCTCCTGGTGTTACAGGTATGTCTGTTGAGGGATTAACCACCATGCTTACAAAATCGCTGGTGCCACAACTGTTAGCAGCTGCTACTCTTATTCTGCCGCCTGTGCTACTTGGTTTTACCGTGATAGATTTTCCATCGTTCGCACCAATAATCTGCCATCCCTCTGGCAGCTCCCAAACATAGTTGCTTGCATCAGGCACATCATTTACAGCATAAGTGTATGTAAAGCCCATACATGGCACCGCCTCCCCTGTTATAGAAACAGCTGGTGCTGGAGGAGCTCTGAACACAATAGCTACCGTTTTGGCTGGGCTTTGCTGACCACAGGCATTTACAGCTACTACACTTATTAGAGCTTCTGTTGTGCCTGCTGTTACATTTACAGAATTAGAAAGCTGGCCGCTGTTAATTCTCCAGTCGGTAGCTGTTCCAGAACCATCTGCTTTCAGTATTTCCCAGATATAGGTTGCTGCGCCAGGAACGGGATCTACAGCATAAACAACCCCTTGCTGCCCTACACAAACTCTGGTGCTGCCATTAATAGCTACCGGGGTTACTGGAGGGTCTGCTGTTGGCGCGACCTGTAGCTGCGCTGGTAAGCTAGCGCCACAATCGTTTGAGGCACTTACTGTGATACTTCCACTGCTTGCACCAGCTGTAACCGTAATGGTGGTTGTACCTTGCCCAGATGTAATAGTCCAACCGTCTGGCACTGCCCAAATATATTCTAATGTATTATCTACTGGGTTTAAGCTGAAAACAATTCCCTCCTGCCCAACGCAAACACGTGTTTCACCTATAATACCATAAGGCTTGATAGGCGGCGTTGTAGAAGGCTGCACCCACAGTGCTTTCGGTTCGCTTACACCGCAGGCATTTGATGCACTTACTGTAACGTTACCAGCAGTAGCACCCATAAGCACTGTAATGGTAGTTGTTCTGTGTCCACTGATTATCTGCCAACCTTCTGGCACAGTCCAGTTATAGCTGCTAGCCCCTGGCACAGGATCTGTTCTATAAGTAAAAGGTGTGTTGTTTGCACAGCCGTACTCAGTGCCTTTTATAGTAAGAGGCGTAGCTGGAGCATTTTGCAACGTAGACACTTCTATCGATTTGCTTCCGCCTACCCCACAGTCGTTTTTAGCCTGTACTATTATTTTACCACCGCTAGTACCTACAGCTACTATAATTTTACGTGTTCTTTGGCCTGATATGATTGTCCAGCCAGTTGGTACGTACCAGTAGTATTCAGAAACTGAAGCATCACCCTCAACAGAATACTCTATGTTGCTTCCGCCTGAGCAAACTGTAGTTGCCCCAGAAATGGCTAAAGGTGCTGCAGGAGGGGCTGTGATGGATGCAACAGTAAACGTTCTGGCAGGGCTTTCGCCGCAGCTGTTTACAGCTTTCACAGAAATAGTCCCTGTTTCCGCAGATGGCTCTACTTCAATGATGTTTGTACCTTCTCCTGTAAGTATTTTCCAGCTGTCAGGTACCGTCCAGGTATAGCTTATGGCATCTGCCTGTGCTGCCACCTCATAGGTTGTTGAGGTTGTAGTAGCACACACACTGCTTAAACCTGATATTGGTCCTGGCATCGCTGGTGCTTTCAGGAATGGCTGTATCTGGAAAGTTGTTGGCTCGCTGTCTCCACAAATGTTAGAGGCCACCACCGTTAGCGATTTAACAGTGTTGTCTCCGCCAGGTACTACCGTTACAGATGTGCCGTTATCCGCAACCATGGTCCAGCCTGTTGGTAAAGTCCATGTGTAGGTTTTAGCTCTTTCTACAGGCTCTATGGTATAAGTAACTGGGGTATTTGTTTCGTTGATGCAGACATTGGCAGGTCCTGTTATTGTCCCTGGCTTTGCTGGCACATCTGGAAACACTGTTACAGGCAAGCGGGGTGTTACTAATTCGCCACAGATATTAATCACAGCTACTCTTATACTACCGCTTTCGGTGCCAGCAGTAATTGAAACTTTAGTGCCACTTCCTGTCACAGTCCAACCTGCTGGTACTTTCCAGTTATACCCTGTAGCCCCAGGCACATCCTCTATACTATACTCTGCAGTAGTGCCAGCACATAACTCTGTATCACCAGTTACAGCACCTGCTTCACCCAACATAATACAGAAGCCGTCGGCAAAATAGTTGTTCCCGTATATCTCGTCTGTGCCTCCACCGACAATCGAAGCACTTACGGACCCATTCCCCGACTTGTTTACGACAGTAACAATGGTTAAAGTAGCCACCTCCTCGTATTGGAGAGTTCCTACTTCCCAAGTGCCCGTATTAGAGTCATAAGTTTGCCCTACCGTGGAAGAATAACTCTCAACATTTCCTGGAAACTGAATATTTGTTACTCTTATGTCTGCTTCATCTATCGGCCCCTTGTTATTAGCTTTAATGGTATAAATAATTTTCTCTCCCAACACATATAACTCTTCGTCTTCATTTCGCCCCTTAGTTCTAGATATGGTGACTTCAAGATCTGCTGGTACGCTGATTTGATTATTTGTCAGTCTTACTTCCCCTTCAAGCGACACGACTCTTCCTATAAGACTAGTGTTATCTCCTAATGTAATTGTTCCTTTCGCTATGATATTTCCGAACAAATCAGCACTTGCACCCACTGTAACATCGCCATCAACTATCCAAAATACATTTGCGCTGGCAGAATTTGAAGGATTTTCACGTGTGATAGTAGCAGAGTTTTGTATTTCCAGATCACCTTTAACGTGGAAAATAAATATTGCACTACGATTGTTCTCGCCGTTTAAGGTAAGCTCACCTGAAAGCTGTGTCTTACCGTCTATCTCGTGAATACCTGGCTTTAAAAACATTCCGCCCAGGTTGATGCTTGTATAGGTATAATTTGGAGTTCTGCTGATTGCATTATTGAAAATTGCCACGGCATTTTGCCTGGCCCGCACAGCCGTCTCATCCTTCACATGAATAGGTTGCTTTAAGACTACTCCAGGCGGGAACCCCGACACCTCGCCATCTGTCACACCTAGTTGAGCACTGATAACGGTGCTACCAGTGCTTATTACTTTGGTAGTACCCAGCACATTAAAACCATATAAAGCTGTGTCCGCTTCTATGGGCATGTACTGTTGAGCTAATGCCAGAAAGGAGGTTAGCCAAAAGCATACTGTCACAAGTATGGCTTTAGAAAAAGAGCTAGTCATTATAACTTAAGTAAAAATTCGCTATATGGAATATTTTGTATTTTAAATTGCATTAGTTTTGTCGGCAAAAATATAGTTTTACCCTTTTCAAAAAGCTTAAACTAAATTCATTACCCCTTTCAACAAGTTAGAATAATCATAATTTTATATTTGAAAAACATATTCTAACTACTAATAAACATAGTTACATCTAAAATTTGACAAAAAAATATATCAACCAAATTTTAGACAATAAATTAAATTTTTTTGTGTTGAAATCCTAAACAACAACCAATATATATTAAATATATAATATAAAAGTTTACAAGTCATCATGAATGTTGATTTTTAGTTTTGGAACTTAGAGCCAGCCACTTCAAACATAACTCTATTCAAAATCAGTGCTGTACAGCGGCTAAACACCAGGGCTTTTATGCAAATGACAGAATAGGGAAAGTACTCTCTGTTGCTGCATAGGAATGAGAACAGAAGGTTTAACTGGCACTAGCACTTTTAAGCTTTTTTGCTGCCTTCTGCCTTGATAGTTGAAGCCAAGAGATACAAGAAAGCTAGACGCTACAGAAGAAGAAAGAGCAGTGGATGATGCATAAAAAAAGGCCCTGAACTTAAAGTTCAGGGCCTCCTATTCTTTTTACAAGAAAAGTACTTACCAAATCCATTGCGGACAGATAATCCTTCGGTCATTGAGCAATTTGATACCAACCACAATTTCATGTGTACCATTGCTTACCCTGTTAAGGTCAGAGATGGTGGCATCGTAAGAGTAACCAACATCCAACGTTGGACTGATAAATAGACCCAACATACCTACTATGGCATCCTTGTGCCTGTAAGAAGCACCCACATAAAAGCGCTCGTCGTATAGTGCCCGCGCGCTTACATCCACGGCTAGTGGACTTGGAGTTGCCATTTTCAGCATAACGGATGGAATTATGTCTAGGTCCCTTGTTACGCTAAACCGGTAGCTACCAGTGAGAAAAAAATGCCGCTGCAAATCGAAGTTTGGATCGTTGTTTTCACCTGCACTCAATCCTTCTGCGTCTCCTAACAATTGCGCTCCAGCTATACCTATCGAGAAGTCACGGGAGTAAACCCAAAAGCCAATGTTAAGATCCAGCATATTCTCGTTGATGCTCCCGCCCCCCAACAAAGGGTCATTTTCGTTTGTTAGCTCCAGTTCCGAAGAATTTAACGAGTTTCGGATTAGGCCCGCCGATACACCAGCCGAGGCATTGATGGAATTAGTAAGCGGCATGTGATAGGCATATGACCCCGTTATGCTTGTCTGGCGCAATGGCCCTGTTTTATCGGTATAAATAGAGGCACCTACACCATGGTGCGCCAACGCTTTATGATACTTTGTACTTCCTGCACCTTTGTTAAGGGGAGTGTTAGCTGTAACATAATAGGTAACGGGAGCGCCATCCAGCCCCATCCATTGCCTTCTGTTGCTCACCCTAATATCGGCGTAGTCTTCGATACCACTAAGGGCAGGATTAAGCAAAAAGTTGTTCAGCAAGTACTGGCTATACTGGGGCCTTTGCTGTGCCGATGCTTGCACAGCAATAACCATAAGCAGTATAAAAAGAAAGAGAGGCTTTTTCATCTGCATCATCTGATAATTGTAACGTTGCCCGAGATAGGTTTCTCAGCACTGTTTAGATAAATAATGTAATAATAGGTGGCAACTGGTAAGTCTTCGCCGTTGAATCGTCCATCCCATGGTGTACTGTAACCTCTGGAAGAGAACACTTCATTTCCCCACCTGTTAAATACCTGCACCCTTAAATCTGGGAAGTTCTCCACGTTCTCGATCAGCCAAAGCTCGTTCACAAAATCGCCATTAGGCGTGAAAGCATTCGGAATAACCAAGGCTGGTGTCACAAACACGGTCACCTCATCGGTAGCGGTACAGCCTTCTGCAGTGGTTACGGTTACAGTGTAAGTTGTTGTAACATCTGGGCGTACGGTTATAATATCAGAGTTCGGATTTACTATGCCCTCAGCTGGCTCCCAACTATAGGTCGCGCCTCCTCGGGCTCTAAGTTCTGTTGTTCTGCCCTGTATAATGGTTACGTCTTCTCCCGCATCGGCTGTGGCCTCTACTACCGTAACTGTAACAGGCGTACGGGTGGTGCTCGAACAGTTATTTTCGTTTACTGCCTGCACGTAGAAAGTAGTTGTCTGCGATAGCCTTGGCGTTGGGAAGTTTGGACCAACAAACAGCACGTTACCCCCAGTCGGTTCTGCATACCACTCATACGTGTGGCCATTCGGGTTTAGCACCGATAGTGTAACAGTGCTATCTAAACAGGCAGAAATACTGCGTGCTTGCACTGTTGGTGCGTTTGGCCGCCTGATAACCGTTATAGCCACAGCCTCTGATTGTGAAGAACAGCCTGCTGATGTAACTGTTCGCCTGAACCAGGTGTTTTGCGTAATGGCTGTTGGCATGTAGCTCTGGCCAGTGTTATTACCTCCTGCTGGCGAAAAGCCTACGGTAGGTCCTGTTATGCTACTTTCCCACAGGTACTGGTATTGCCCATTGCCTCCTGATGGTGTGCTACCTGTAAGTGTGGCTGGCACATCTCCGTCGCACACCTCCTGGCTCGCGGCAATGCTGTTGTTCGTCACACCTGGGTTAATAGTGATAGCTACCACATTGCTAGGAGTGGTTTCGCAAGCTGCTGAGCGTACTACACGACGGAACCAGGTGGTTTGAGTTAGGGTCGCTGGTGTATAACTTTGACCATTATTTGTACCTGCAGCAGGCGCAAAACCACCGTTTGGACCAGTGGTGCTGCTCTCCCACACATAAATATAACTGCCTGAACCTCCTGTTGGCTCAGAACCCATAAGCGGCTCAGGCGCTGAACCAGTACAAACTTCCTGGTCTTCGCTGATAGTATTATTGGCAAGCTCAGGATAAACTGTGATTTTAACAGGTTCAGAGGCCACACGGCAGCCACCCGAGATAGCCACTCGCCTGATCCAGGTATCCTGGGTAAGCACACCTGGTTCGTAGTTTTCACCATCGCTAACACCTGGCGCTGGAACAAAGTTTTCTTCTGCAGGGCCTTGCGTACTAATCTGCCACTCATAAGAAATAGTGCCTGTGCCACCTGTAGCACGCGCCCCAATAATTGGTGCCGCATCTTCGTTTGCACATATCTCTTGTGCCGCCTCTATGGTATTGTTCTGTATGGCTGGCACTACCTCTACCTGCACCGCCACGCTCGTATCGGCAGTACAACTGCCAGAGCTAACAATGCGCCTGTACCAGGTAGTGCGGCTAATAACTGTTGGAGTGTAATTTCTGGTGTTGTTTACACCAGAAGCCAAAGCAAAACCTGATGTAGGTCCTGTTGTACTTACTTGCCAAGTATAGGTATAAGCACTGCCAGCACCGCCTGTTGGAGCAGAGCCTAACATTTCGGCTGGAATGCCGCCTGTGCAAATACTTTGGCTAACAGGCGTGATAGTGTTATTATCTATGGCAGGCACTACATTTACTGTAACAGGCACCCGCTCGCTGGAGCAGCCTTCCTGGCTAATTGTTTCTACATAATAAGTGACATTACCTGTAAGCACTGGCGTAGTAAAACTAGCACCCGTACTTAATAATGTACCGCCTGTAGGCTGGTTATACCAATTGTAATTTGTACCTGGCCCTGTAGGTGTTATTGTTACCGTCTCTCCCTCACAAGTTGTTTGGTCCTGGACGACAGGACTGCCAGGCACAGGATAAACTGTAACATTGATAGGCTGCGGTGGCCCAATGAGATCACTGGACCCGCACTCATTAGTTATTCGCACGCTAACCTGGTAAGGAGCATTTCTTGCCGAGAACTGCAACTCAGGATACTGTTCTGTAGATACCTGATTCCCGTCTACAAACCATTCGTAGGTGACAGTGTTTCCGAAATTCGGGTCAAAGAACACCTGCTCCTGCCCAAACCTGATGGTGGTGTCGCCGCAGGCAACTATATCTCCAGATAAGTTTGCCTGTGGCCAGCCTACTATAACGCTTTGGTCGGTGGTGTCGCTGCCACAGGCATTGCTTACCACAAGCTGTATCTGGAAAATACCTGAGTTCTCAAACCTTATCTGCAGTGAATCGCTTTCCAGGTCTCCAAAAATAACTTCCCAGCCCCCAATATTATTCTGGTCGAGAATCTCCCACTGGTACGTTAGGTCACCTCCGGTAGAGCTGTCTCCCAGCGAGACTATAATAGGCGTACAACTGGGTGGCGTACCTTCGGGCTCTTTGTTGAAGGTAAAGTTTGCTTTAGGCTTTTGGCTTACATTGAACTCGCGTGTAAAGTTAGTCTCACAACCGTTCGCATTAACCGCTCTCACATTTATAGTGTAGCTTCGCAGCGAATCGTAAGGGTTTGGGCTTTCCAACGGAAACTCGCTCGGATCGTAGGCTACTTCACCATTGCCATCACCCCAATCCACAAAATAGCGGGTAATATCATACAGCGACTCATCCGTTGTATTTGTCAGCACTGCTACAATTGTGGTATCTGATGGGCTAACAGTATCAGGCAGGCAGACATTAAAATCGTTTTCTTCGGTAAAAGAAATGACAGGTGTGCGTCTTACCTGCACTGTTTGCCGCAGTACAGTTGAGCGGCAGCCCTGGTTATTGGTGCCATACACTTGCACTTCAAAAGATGCCAGTCCTTTGCCTGTCGCTTCGTAGGTATGTGTTACGCTCGTGCCTCTTGCTGTGCTGCCATCCCCAAAAACCCAGGTATAAACTACATTATCTTCTGGCGGAGCAGGGTTATCAATTTCGAAAGTGATAGGCGAACCGCCACAAACGTCAGTAGTTGGTGTTACAGTGAAAACAGGCGGAGCTGGTGTAGGTACTACGCGCACCTCTACCTGACCTGATGAAATAGTTGCAGGATCACAGTCTGCACCTGTAGCTTGCACGGTATAAACACCAGCAATACTTACGGTTATTGTCTGAGAATTAGAAACAAAATTTCCGTCGCGAAACCACTCCCAGGAAGTAGCTGTAAAACCAGTGGCATTTCCAGCTAAATCTACACTCTGACCCTGACAAAGTGTAGTTCCGCCATTTCCAACTACAGCAATAGAAACAGAACAATTCTGAGCAAGTAACGGATTTACTTGCAACAGGTAGAATATAAAAAGTAGTAGGCTTACGCTTTTGTATAAAGGTGTAGGCATCTTGCCAAAATTTAAGGGTGAATCTAGGCTTTGCGCATTTATAACGTTATATCGCCTGAATTGGATTTAACATAACTCAACTTTCTTTGCAAATAATGCTATATCTCTATATAAATGTGCAGACACATTAGTTTATGCATCTCCTAAACATTTATCAACCAAAACATTAACTCCATTAAGAGAAACGACAAAAAACTATACATAAGTATACTTACACTACACTCAAAGCAAATTTATTCTCTCTGCTAGCAACCCATTTAAAAAAGGAAAGGTCCTGCCGTGTTCGGCAGGACCTTTCCTTTTATTTCAATTTTTACTTGTTTCTGTTCTAATGCTCTCCTATTCGTTGTGCTTCATGAGAACGCAAGTATGAAACTGGTATTTTGATAGTGTAATAACCAACTTTTACTTAGCAAGTATCCATTTTATAGTGCTCGAAGAATCTGACGTAAGCACTTTTACAAAGTATATGCCTGCTGGCAAATGTGCTAAATCTAGCTCCTGCTGTGCTTGCACTACCTCAAAGCTACTCTGATAAACCACTTGCCCCATGCCATTGTAAAGAACCACACGCACTTTTCTTAAAGCTTCCGCAGAGGCAATCCTTAGTTTTCCGTTGCTTGGGTTTGGGTACAGTTTAAAGCCTTTAGCCACTAACTCGTCAGATACAGCTGTTGGCTGAAGCGTTACCTGCAGAGGCTCTGAAAAATCTGACTGGCAGTTCTGCTCATTTGCTACACGTACCCTATACTCACCTGCTTCGGCTACCGTTATTGTTTGCGTAGAGGTGTTGGGTAAAGCCTGTCCGTTCAGTTGCCACTCGTAGCTAGCACCGCTTATATTGGCTGTAAGTTGGTTCCCTGTTTGTGTGATGGTTGGTTTAGCTGGAGCGTTCTGCCCTACCACCGTTACTTCATCCTGGAATTCACAAGTGCCGTTTGTAGCTGTTACAGTATAAGTATAAGAACCCGCTGCCGTAACTGTTAAGCTTGGGTTTGCGGCAGAGGCATCGGAAAGCCCTGTGGCAGGAGCCCAGCTATACGTATAACCAGCCTCAGCAGCAGCGCCTATCGCAACAGAAGTTCCTACACATACAGTTTTGTCTTCACCGGCATGATCCTCAATCGGGTTATCATCGCAGTCAGAAGCTGTAGCAGAAGAAACTCCGTACAGCCCCACATCATCCACCGTCCAGACTTCGTTGTTAGCGTTGGCTTTTATAACTAACTTCAGCTTTACAGACGTTGCGCCCGCTGGCAAAGCTACCTTCAACTTTGATGGCGCTTTTTCTAGCGGTAAGTCACCCGTTTCTCCATCCGCTTTAATAAAATTTTTGGTAACAGGTGCACCAGCCACAGTAGCAACAGTTAACGTACCGTTCATGCCATAGCGCACGTTGTTATCGGTAGCATCACCTGTCAATTTTATATCTGGAACTGTACTGAATTCTGCTCCGTTTATCGCCACATACACATCAAAAGCATCGCTACTTTCCATGCCGTTGCCTGCTGTAACCGAGATGGCGGCATTATATAACTCTACATACACATCGGTAAAGGCCGACACATCTACAGAAGTAAACTCTATTGTTTTAGTAGAACCGCTTACCTGAAAGCTAGAGCCGCTTCTTACGCGCTGCCCATCAGGATAACCTGTATTTACAGCCGAAGCGCTGAAACCAGACGTTACTTCCCAGCCTTCAGATGCTGTGCCATTAAAATCCTGCAGCACGATAGCGTTGCCAGCAGAGGGCATGGCCTCAGTAGTTACTGTAGCAACAGGCGCTGCGCTGGTATGATATACATTCCCGTTTGTGCAGCTCTCAAATACCTGCACATAATATGTAGTGCCTGGCGCTAAGCCGCTAACCTGCACATTGCTGCCATTGCCGCTGTACACCAATTTACTTCCGTCGGTTAACGCTGCTGCCAAAGCAAAATTAGCGTTTGCTCCTTCGTAAACCGTGCCATCGGTTGGTACAAAAGATACTGCCGCATCTTTACGGATAACCACGATTCTGCCGTCGCCACTTCCGTTATTCCAGCTCAGGTTAAAACCTGTTTGGGTGATATCCGATGTACTAAGATCTGCCACGGCAGTTGGTGTTCCAGAGCACGTATAATCTGGCGTAGTACCTGTTGCGGTGGGAGCATTTGCTGTGTTATAGTCGGGACCATTGGTACAGAACTCAAATGCTTTGATATGATATGTTTTGTTAGCATCCAGACCTGTTATAGTTACGCTGTTGCCACCTCCACTGTGTACAATACGCTCACCGTTGCCCTGGTTTGTAGCCGTACTGTAGTTGCTGCTAACGCCAGTGTAAGTTCCCGTGGGGTTTAGCTCTACGGCTGTACCTTCCCTCACTACAACCAAGCGTGCGTTACCGCTACCATTCGTCCAGGATACTTTTAAAGAAGAAGTAGTCTCTTCTGTTATGGTCAGGCCTGTAAGCTGTGCGGCTGGAGAGCAGTTTGCAGGTGTTAAGTTCCATGCCTTCGCTACCAGGTCAGGGTAATCGATGTAGGGGTTTCTGTTGCCTTGTGCTACCTGAATGCGGTCGTTACGTTCACGCTCACGCTCATCTACAGGGTCTTGCTGGTGCCACTGGTAAAGTGTGTTTATGTCTGCAACCGCTGATATGTTTCCTTTACCCGCATCAAAACTTTGGCCTTCGTGCATGGTATAAAAATAAAATATCGAACGAGCCAAGTTACCTTTATGGTCCTCGCGTGGTTCAAACTGGCTGTTCGTGTCTTCGCTATATTCGTCAATATTGCTGGCTGGTATCGCGCTTTGCCAATCAGCACCACGAATCCACTTTACAGTCTGATGATCTGGAATCTCCGCAAATGGATCGCTGCCGCGATCGGCGTTCCACGTGGTGTGTGTGGGAAAGAGGTGGTGAATGTCTGTACGCATACGCTCGGCCTGATCGAACCACGACTGTGGCACTGTGTGCTCACAATTAATGATGCCTACACTGGTAGAGGTGCTTGTCTCGCTGTAAGGTTTATCTTCTTGGTAGCCTGAGTACACACACGTAACCTTGTTATTGTAGTTATCTATGTAGTTGTACATTTTACCGCGTGCTGTGCTATAATCCAGCACCTGACGTTTGCCTTCGTACCAGTTTTGCCATAGCCAGGCTCTCAAATCAGCATTATCAAGATTAGAAGGAGGTGCAGTCTGCGCCCAGGTCACTTGCAACGAAAGCAAGACCCAGCACAGGAATAGTAAAGATTTTTTCATGAAAGGTGTATTTTTAAAGGCAGCAAAGGTACACTTCAAAACCTTTTACTCCTGCACCCTATCACGTTAAATAAAGATTAAATACAGGCTATACCTGCACGACAGGTTGCTTGCAGCAGAACTACTCCTCCTTTTTTATCTTTCAGCAGTAAAATATAGATGTTAGGCACGGTGCAACTGTAATCTCTGTTTTAAATGCGACTAAGCACTGCAGTTTAAACTGTACCAGGTTGTGCAGGGGCAGCGTTGGCATCAATGTGTTGGACTAACTTAAGCAGGTCCTGTTTGTTATATAGAAAGAACTCGCCTAATTTTCTTTCAGGCGAAAGCCTAATTTTAAGCTCAAAAATGTTTTTCTGGCTCATATCATGCCTGGTAAACTTTTTACTGTTGTACTCCTGGCTCCTTTTTGTTTCTACCATCAGCCTTACATATACCTTTACATTGTTCCGCTTCACAACCAAATCGTAGCCAAGTGCATAATCCTGCTTAACTGAATAATATACATCTGAGAAGCTACCAGACTCATGGCAAAGCATCATAAAGTGCAAGTCCCGCACCAGGGATGGGTACATGCGCAAAAGCCTGTTCTTTACCCCCACAACAGATAACTCTCTAGAGCTTCCGCAAGCTGCATAAGCAGGTTTTATTTTTACTAAAGACGGATTTTGAGAAACTGGTTTATAGTAATAGGCAATGTAATACTGCACCAGCTCTTTATCGGTAGGTAGCGTGCTATGCTCGAAAACAAACTCATAAAAGCTGATTACAAGCGGCGGCATAAGAGCGTTCTCAACCTGTGCATCCGACGTCAGCCTCTGTCCGCTACAGGGCGACAAGCGCAACTCCTGCTCTAGCTGCGCAACAGTATAAGTAAAAGGTTTTGCTACTACTTTTCCTCCTTTGTGCAGCTCAAAATTTCTGTTGTAAATAACAATATCTGCGTAATCGTCGGGAAGCATGCTTTTATACTTTTGTGACCTGATGCCCCTATGGCTTTGGCCATAGAACAGACACCCCTTCAACTATAAGTATATGTTTAACAAGCGGTAAGGTTCCCTATCTCATATAAAATAAAGCCCTGTAGCACTTCTCCGTTTGCAGCTCTTCTTTCGTAGCTACACTTTAAAAAGCACTTAAGCGCTGCGAAGACGACCTTACGATCAGATGAGGGTCCAGCACAACCCGCTCAGGGAGATTGTTGTAGAGGTCTTCTGACTTAAGCATTTCTAAAAACAGCTCTGCAGAGGATTCTCCCATTTGTGTTGTCTGTTGGTCTATGGTAGACAAGCCAGGGGTAACTAACGCCGTGAATGCTTCATTGGCAAACCCTATCACCCCTACTTCGTCTGGCACACGTACCTTATAAGTTAGTAATTGCTGCAGTACCCCCATGGCGGTGTAATCTTCCAGGGCAAACACAGCATCATACTTTATCTGAAGTTGGCGCAGGTCTACTATGCATTGCCTTCCGAACTCCAGAGAAAAATCGCCATTTAATATCAGGCTTTCATCTACTGGTATATTATAGAGCTTAAGCGCATCTATATACCCCCTGAGGCGCTCGTTAAAGATGCCGATGTTTTTGCCAGAGGTAATGTGGACGATGCGTTTGTAGCCTTGCTTTATAAGGTGTTCTGTCGCTATAAAACCTCCTTTATAGTCATCGGTGGTAACGGAAGGCACTTTAAGTTCATCTACTGCACGGTCGAAGAACAAGAGCGGGATGCTACGTTTTTTTATTTCTAAAAAGTGATCAAACTTGGTTGTCTCTTTGGCCACAGAAGCAATAATGCCTGCTACCCTGGAATTCAGAAATGTCTCAATACCGTTTTTCTCACTTTTATACTGCTCGTTCGATTGGTAGAGTAAAATGCTGTAACCGTTTGCATTCATGATTTTCTCTATACCATGCACCACAGAGCTAAAGAAGCTGACATCCAGGCTGGGCACCATAATGCCGATGGTGTTGGTGTGGCCAGAGCGAAGAGAAGAGGCAAGCTTATTCTGACGGTAGTTCAGCCTTTTTGCTGTTTCACGAACGGCTTTTTTGGTTGCCTCACTTATAGCAGGATGATCATTCAATGCCCGGGCTACAGTCGAAAAGGCAATGTTCAGCTCTTTGGCAATATCATGTATGGTAACTCTTTTCAACTTCTCTGGCTTGATAATAACTCTAAATATACTCTATAGGCTGATACCTGGAACTATAAAATACCTTTTATTAGTTTTAAAAAAACATTAAGTAAGTAAACACTTGTTTATTAAAAAATATGTTCACAAATTTATGCCAACGTTGGCATAAACCCTAACAAGTTCATATAAAACAATTCAACTCCACACTTACAAGCTGTAAAAGCATGTTGTTATTAGGAATAGACGTAGGTACCTCCTCTATAAAGGTGTCTGTAGTAGATGCAGCCACACAAAAACGTATAGTATCTGCTCAATACCCAGATACAGAATCAAAAATAAATTCACTTAAGCCAGGCTGGGCCGAGCAATCGCCTGAGATGTGGTGGGAACATGCGCAGCAGGCTATTACCAGAGCTAACGCCACAGGCAAGTATGATCCAAAAGATATCGGTGCTATAGGTATAGCTTACCAAATGCACGGCTTGGTGGCAGTAGATAAAGAGCAGAACGTACTCCGCGACTCTATTATCTGGTGCGACAGCCGCGCTGTGGAGTATGGCAACAAAGCATTTGAAGTGATTGGACAGGAGAAAAGCTTGTCCCGACTACTGAATTCACCAGGCAACTTCACCGCCTCTAAACTGGCTTGGGTAAAGGAAAACGAGCCAGAGACCTATAGCAAGATAGACCGTGTCATGCTGCCTGGTGACTTCATTGCCATGAAACTGACAGGCGACATTACCACCAGTACGTCTGCACTGTCAGAAGGTGTTTTCTGGGATTTCCAGAACGATCAGGTGTCGGAGGATGTGATGAACTACTTCGGCTTCGACAAAGGCCTTATACCAGAAGTACATCCTTTGTTTTCTTCACATGGCGAACTGAAAGCTTCTGTAGCAGAAACTTTGTCTTTGAAAGCAGGCATACCTGTTACTTATAAAGCAGGAGACCAACCGAACAACGCACTTTCGCTGAACGTGCTGAAGCCAGGAGAAGTAGCCGCTACGGCAGGTACATCAGGTGTTATTTACGGCGTGAGCGACCAACTGGTGTACGACCCGCAGTCTAGAGTAAATACCTTTGCCCACGTTAACTACGCCACCGACGAAAGACGTGTAGGTGTATTGCTGTGCATTAACGGAACAGGTATACTCAACAGCTGGACAAAGAACAACATTGGCAGCGACCTTAGCTACAACGAAATGAACGCTGAGGCCCAAAGGATACCTGTTGGCAGCGAAGGCCTCCGTGTGCTGCCTTTTGGTAACGGCGCAGAGCGTATTCTTAATAACAAGATCATTGGTACGCACTTCCACAACATAGACCTAAACCTACACACCAGAGCACATATTCTGCGTGCGGTGCAGGAAGGCATCGCCTTCTCGTTCCGCTATGGCTTAGATATTATGCGCGAGAACGGCATGCACCCGAAGGTAATTCGTGCAGGTAAAGCCAACTTGTTCTTGAGTGAGTTGTTTGCAGAAGCTTTTGTGAATACGACCAACGTGCCTGTAGAACTGTATGAAAACGACGGAAGCGTAGGTGCAGCCATTGGTGCTGGCATAGGAGCTAAAGCATTTGCCTCGCCAGAGGAAGCTTTCAGCAATTTCCAACCCGTAAAATTGGTAGAACCAACGGGTACGGAGCAATATGAGTCTGCTTACCAGGAATGGAAGGCGTTACTCGAGTTACAGCTGAATAAATAATTCTAATACATATAACCCAAACTAAGAAAATTATGGCAAATCCATTAATAGGAGACAAAGAGTTTTTCAAAGGCATAGGACAAATAAAGTTCGAAGGCCCAGAGTCTGATAACCCATTCGCTTACCGCTGGTACGACGAAAACAGAGTAGTTGCTGGCAAAACAATGAAGGAGCACCTGCGCTTTGCAGTAGCTTACTGGCACTCTTTCAATGCAAACGGTTCTGACCCTTTCGGTGGACCAACTTTGAATTTCGCATGGGATGAAAAATCTGATGCTATCGAGCGTGCTAAAGACAAAATGGATGCGGCATTCGAATTCATCACTAAAATAGGAATGCCTTACTACTGCTTCCACGATGTGGACGTGGTGGATTATACTAATGATATAGCAGAGAACGAAAGACGCCTGCAGGCATTAGTAGAATACGCTAAGCAAAAGCAGCAGGAAAGTGGCGTGAAATTACTTTGGGGTACTGCCAACGTGTTCTCACACAGCCGCTACATGAATGGTGCTTCTACTAACCCAGATTTCCATGTGTTATCACATGCTGGCGCTCAGGTAAAAGCAGCTTTGGATGCTACTATCGCCCTAGACGGCGAGAACTATGTATTCTGGGGTGGTCGTGAAGGTTACATGACACTGCTGAACACAGACATGAAGCGTGAGCAAGAGCACTTTGCTAGATTCCTGCACACAGCTAAAGACTATGCACGTTCTCAAGGCTTCAAGGGCACGTTCTTCATCGAGCCCAAGCCAGCAGAACCTACTAAGCACCAGTACGACTACGATTCAGCTACTGTAATCGGCTTCCTGCGCCATTTCGGACTGCAAGACGATTTCAAGATTAACATAGAAGTGAACCACGCAACACTAGCTGGCCATACTTTCCAGCACGAACTACAGGTTGCCGCTGACGCTGGCATGTTGGGTTCAATAGACGCTAATCGTGGTGACTACCAGAACGGCTGGGATACTGACCAGTTCCCGAACAACCTAAACGAAATAACAGAGGCAATGCTGGTATTCTTAGAAGCTGGCGGCCTACAAGGCGGTGGCGTAAACTTCGATGCGAAAATCAGAAGAAACTCTACTGATCCTGCTGACTTGTTCTACGCGCACATCGGTGGTGCTGACACATTCGCTAGAGCATTGGTTATCGCAGACAACATCCTTCAGAAGTCTGAATACAAGAAAATCCGTTCTGACCGTTACGCTTCTTTCGATAGCGGCAAAGGCAAGGAGTTCGAAGAAGGTAAACTGTCATTGGAAGACTTGAGAGCTTACGCTGTTGAGAATGGCGAACCAACCCTGCAGAGCGGCAGACAAGAGTACCTAGAGAACCTGATCAACAGATATATCTAAGCACTTATCAAGGCCCTATACCTTCGCTGGACACACTTCGGCATAAAGTATAGGGCCTTATTTTTTTATAACTTTACATTTACCTTTTCCTGTTAATCAAGATGATAAACGAAAAAGAAACGGCGGGGCAGAACATTCCTTACATCGCTGGCATTACGTTGATCGCCACGTTGGGCGGTTTGTTATTTGGATACGATACAGCCGTTATTTCGGGAGCGGAAAGATCGGTGCAGATGTACCTGGTAGACAGCCTTGGGCTTAGTACCTGGGTGCACGGAGCCACTATTTCCAGCGCCTTAATTGGCTGTATCATTGGTGGGGCAGTTTCAGGCATTTTTGCATCAGGAATTGGTCGGAAGAAGACCTTGATAATTGCAGCATTTCTGTTTTTCCTATCTGCTTTAGGGTCAGGATATCCAGAAGTTTTATTTTTTACCAAAGGCGAACCTAGCATAGAGTTGCTTTACATGTTCAACTTTTACAGGATAATAGGCGGAATAGGCGTAGGCTTGGCCTCTGCCGTTTGCCCTGTATACATCGGAGAAATAGCTCCGGCTAACTTGCGTGGGCGATTGGTTTCTTTAAACCAGTTTGCTATTATCTTCGGTATGCTAGTTGTTTATTTTGTGAACTGGGGAATTTCCAACGGACAGCCTATTGAGTGGATTAATGAAGAAGGCTGGAGACGCATGTTCCTTTCGGAGGCTATTCCAGCGGGTTTATTTGGAATTCTTCTGTTCTTTGTTCCTGAATCGCCAAGATACTTGAGCATGGTTAACAGAGATGAAGAGGCGCTAAAAATTCTGACAAAAGTTAACGGAGCTAACAGAGCCAAAAGTATCTTCTCTGACATAAAGAACACGGTAGAACACCATTCAGGCAAGTTGCTTTCTTACGGAAAAACAGTTATTGTTATAGGTGTTTTACTTTCTGTCTTCCAGCAGTTTGTGGGAATTAATGTGGCACTTTACTACGCCCCAAGAATTTTTGAAAGCATGGGAGCGGGTAAAGATGCCTCTATGCTGCAAACAGTTGTAATGGGTATAATCAACGTTATCTTTACGGTTGTAGCCATTCTTACGGTAGACAAATGGGGTAGAAAACCTTTGTTGATGGTAGGCTCTATCGGTATGGCTATCGGCATGTTTGCTATTGCTGGTCTTTCTTATTTCGAGATTATCGGCATCAGCACCCTTGTCTTTATCATCCTTTACACAGCATCGTTTATGATGTCGTGGGGACCAATTTGCTGGGTACTGATTTCTGAAATTTTCCCGAATAAGATCAGAGGCAAAGCTGTGGCTGTGGCCGTGGCAGCACAATGGGCTGCTAACTTCTTTATATCTGCCACCTATCCTTCCATGATGGAATTCAGCGGTGCTTTCACCTATGGCTTCTATGGTGTGATGAGCGTTATATCCTTTTTGTTTGTATGGAAAATGATTCCAGAAACCAAAAACAGATCGCTTGAAGAAATGGAACAGCTGTGGAGAAAAAAAGCTGGACTTGCACCAGAAAAGCAAGCTAAAGCCAAAGCATAAGCCTACCGTTTAAGGCTATAGAAAAAGCCCTGCATCTTTAACAGATGCAGGGCTTTTTGTTTGGCTTAGTTTGTTGCTATAGTTGTGTATTTGCTGCTTCTCTCTTTAGCTGATTCAAATATCCTTAGCCGTAGGTAATTCTATGGTGGGCTTTCATGTCTGCGTGAACATAAACATCAGTGGGGACAAGGCTACTTCTAGCATAGGGCATTTAGACACAGGTGCTTGAATAGTGTTAGCAGCAAAAACGATAAGCAAAAGTATTTGATGAACTGAGGTTACATTGCTGCAAATCTCCAGACTCGTAACCTGCAGATAATTTGTAGTTACAGACTACACGTACACGGGTTCGGAGAGCCCCACAACCGCTGCTACGTTAGCTAGTGCGTTTGCCAAAACACGTAAAACATTTCCTTACCCGAATCTCTAGGTCTTACTCATTTTTCCCCTCATGCTGTTACGAATCTGTCAATTCGTAACAGCATGAGGGGAAAAATGAGAGGCGGGTGTAGGTGAATCTCTAGATTCACCTACACCCGCCTCATCAGAAGATAACTCTCGCATTAAGTGCTACATTCACTTCTTCCTTAGCACTTGCTTACGTTCTAAAAAGAGTAGTTTGAAACGCAGTTTTGTTCTGCTAATTATAATCTCTACTGCTTTACTGCTGTCTTCTTGCTTTCCTTCTCAGGTTTATAGTAGCTTTCTTGCGGTCCTAAATAGCTTGGTTCTAAGCCACCAGTATCAACCACAACCTTCTGCAGTACTACGCCTGGGTCAACCATCCAGAACTTTAGTACGTGCTCCCCAGGCTTCTCTACCTGGTGTTTCGATACGGTAATGTTGATATTGTTGGCCACCCATTGCTCCCACTGTTTTTGATCTTCATTGACGTGCATGTTCACAATTTGCGGTGGTGCATCGTCTATGGAAACGGCATAGCGAAGGCCTTGGGTACTATGGAAGTTCAGCGTCGGCGACAGATGCACTTGCACAGTCACCTCTCCACTACTGAGCAGATTCATGCGGTACTCCAGGTGTGGGCTGTTGCCTCCTGGCTTCTGGCTCTCTGCTGTAACAGGCATTGGTGTCATGGCTGAACCTGTGCGGCCTAGGTCTGGAAGCAACTGCCATTCTATATTTCCTGTTTCTACGGCATTAGAATAATGCGCCGCATCCATAGCCACATAACCGTTGCTCTCTACAAAGCCTTTCACTTTGCCCACCTTTGTACCTGAAGGGTTATTTATACTTGCCTGCACTACTACTTTACTTCCGTTCGGGCCTGTTATAGTTATTGGTGCACGCTGCTGCCCTCTTGGTGCTTTTTTCCAATTTACACTTACCCACAGCCGCTGGCCTTTATCTACTTTACCTTGTTGTGGTGTTACTTTCAGCCATTTGGCTATTGTCTCTACTTTATAGTCAAAAGCAGCCTGTCCACGGTTGAAAACATCAATGTAAAAAGCTTCTTGCCCGAAAGGTGTAAGTGTTGGCAACACGGCTTCGCTTTTCTCCATCGGCCACCAGTTGGCACAACCGTCTATAGCTACACCCATGTCTGCGCCTGCAGGTAGGTTTACCTGGCTTACTTCTGGCATTACGTCCTTTTCAGGTTGCTGCCAGTAAGTATAGCTGATGTGTGTCTGGTCCATCATGTGGTTCCATTTTCCGCCTGCCATTTCTTGGTTATAATAGCGCGTTAGCTCAGCATCTTTCTCGAAAAGCTCTTTTACTTTGGCTGCCATTTCATTTGCCTCTGCTCGGCCTTGCTTTGTATACCAGCGGTTCTTGCCTACCGTAATGTGCAGCTCGTTTAGGTTAGCACTGGCTTTTATTGGGTGCAGGATCAGTTGGTAGTAAGCATCTTTATACTCAGTTGGCAACGTATTGTAAAGCTGCTCTGCATTGTTGGCTAACTGATTGTATTCTGCTACGATACGGTCGGCCTCTCTGTAGTTGGTAAGGCTGTAGGTATCGGGTGCCAGCAACTCTGGTTTACGGCGGCTGTTATACTTGGCGTACTTTGCCAGCATATCGGCGATAGGTGCTGCATACTGGTTTCCAAACTGCTGTGCTACCCACAGGCGTGTATATTCTTCCAAGCGTTCTGCTGGCCATTTATCAGGTGCCCAAGCGTAGTCTAGGAAGAATTCCGTCGGAAACTCCATTGGCTTAATATCGCCCACGTTCACAATCCATACACGGTCTGCACCGTGCTCATAGGCCAGGTGCATCTGCTCCCAAATTCTTGGGATTGGGTTTGTGTTTATCCATTTATAGTTTCTAGGGCCGCCTACATAGTCGTAGTGATAGTAGATGCCGTAGCCGCCTGCATGCTGCTTCTCGCCTGGCTTTGGCAGTTTACGGATGTTGCCCCAGTTATCGTCGCAAAGTAACAGCGTTACGTCGTCTGGCACGCGCATGCCTTTGTCGTAATACTCCTGCACTTCTTTGTACAAGGCCCACATTTGTGGTGTTTCAGACGGTGCTTTGCCTGTAACGTCGGCTATAATTTTGCGCTGGTCATCTACTATCTTTTCCAGCAGCGCGATGTTGCTTTCCTCGCTCATCGGTTCATCACCGTCGCCACGCATACCAATGGTTACGATGCTTTCGTTCGTGCCCATGCGCTCAATACCTTTGCGCCAGAACTGCTGTAGGTTCTCTTTGTTTGTATCGTAGTTCCAAGCTCCTTCTCCAAAACGTTCCCACTCTGCGTGAGCGCGCATCAGTGGCTCGTGGTGCGATGTTCCAATCACCACACCATATTCATCGGCTAGCTTCGGGTTTATAGGATCATCCACGTAAAAAGCCCTGCCCCACATGGCTGGCCACAAATAGTTACCTTTCATGCGAAGGATAAGCTCGAACACTTTATCGTAGAACTGATGGTTGAAACCGCCGAACTTTTCGCCAGCCCAACCTGCCAAAGCAGGTGCTTCGTCGTTGATGAAAATGCCTCGGTATTTCACCGCTGGCTCGCCTTGTGTGTGTCGTCCTGGCAGCACGTACAATTGCTGTTGCTGGCGCACAGGCACATCAGCCCACCAATACCATGGCGAAACGCCAATTTGTGAAGACACATCGTACATGCCGTAAATGGTGCCACGCTTATCGCTGCCAGCAATTACCAAGGCACGGTCTATACCTGGCATCGGATTCTCTACCACCTGAATCAGTGATGTTTCCCATCGACCAGCTATACCTGCGGCATCTAGTTTTTTATCTCTTACCAATTGATCGATCAGAGGGCTTTTGCCCAGCGTACCAATCAACACAACTTCTTTTCCTTTGGGAGCAGAAGTTAAAAGTTCAGGTGTAGCCTTTGTTACACGCTCGATATCGGCCTGCAGGTGCTTGGCCACTCGCATCACTCCAGGATAATCTTCTGCGCTCACGTAAAGCGGCGCAGATTTACCAGCAACTGAAAGGCCGAAGTTTCCATTTCCTTTTTGGGAGGAAATATAGGGTGCATCGCCAGTAGAAGCGGAGGCAGGTTTTGCACCAGCCAGCATAACTACAGCTACAGCCAGTAGCAAAGCATATAGTCTGGGTAAAGTATAAGGAACAATTGCTTGTTTCATCGTATAAAAAATTAGCAGGAGAGGCTTATCATGCTGCTCCCGTATGGTAAAAAGATAAGGCCTATCTAAAATCAAAGTCCGTGCCTTGTCTGTGTTTTCTACAGCAAGCGAAAAAATGCTGTTACTATTTTAACTGTTCATTTGGTTATTGGTGAGAACACACAACAACGGCTGCTGAAACTATATGTATATGTAATTATCTTTTATGACTACAATTGTACCTGCTTCATTTTCGGAGACAGGAAGTGCATGATTACCCAAGCTAATAGGTAAGCGCTACCACAAATAGTAAATAGAATGTTATAGCCTGCAATGATGTTGCCCATCCTGGTATAATAATCCAGTATAAAACCGATAAAAATTGGAAAAAGTGCGCCGCCCACTGAGCCTGCCATACCGCCTATACCCACTACAGAACTCACTGCTTTTTTCGGGAACATATCAGAAACTGTGGTAAAGATGTTGGCGCTCCAGGCTTGGTGTGCCGCTGCCGCTAAACTGATCAAGCCAACAGCTATCCAAATATCGGTAGTGTAGCGTGCTGCCATAATAGGTACCACCAGCAAGCCGATAATAAACATCGCTGTTTTACGTGCCTTGTACACGGCCCAGCCTCTTCTGATGAAATAAGAGGAAAGATAACCGCCACCTATACTTCCAACCGTTGTGGCCGAATAAACGATCACCAGCGGCAGGCTTGGCTTACTTAGGTCGAGGTTAAAGGTTGTGCTGAAGTAGGACGGCAACCAAAACAGAAAGAAATACCAGATTGGATCGGTGAAGAATTTACCGACGATGAACACCCATGTTTGCCTTACAAACAGCAGTTTGCCCCACTTAACAGGTGTTTTATCTGCTTCTTCGCCTGCAGATTCATTGTCGCTGTGGATGTACTCAAACTCAGGCTTTTTCAGTCGCTTTTGCTTGGCAGGAATTTCATATAAAAACAACCAGAAAGCAAGCCAGACAAAACCTATGGCTCCTGTTGCTATAAAAGCGACTTCCCAACCATAAATCCCCAGCATCCAAGGGATCAGGATAGGTGCTACTACAGCTCCAACGTTAGCACCAGAGTTAAACAAACCTGTGGCCAGCGCCCTTTCTTTTTTCGGGAACCACTCTGCTACAGTTTTGATGGCAGCAGGAAAGTTTCCTGATTCGCCCAATCCCAGAGCAGCCCTGGCCACACCAAAGCCAAACGTTGTTCTGGCCACAGCATGAAACATAGCCGCCACGCTCCATACAACAATAGAAATTGAGTAGCCAAGCTTTGTCCCGATTTTGTCGATTACCCTTCCGAAAATTAGCATACCCAGTGCATAAGAGGCTGTAAAGGCTGTTACAATGCTGGCATAGTCGCTTTCGGTCCAGTTGAACTGTTGCTCCAGTGCTGGCTTCAGCAGGCCGATGATTTGCCTGTCGAGGTAGTTGATGGTGGTGGCAAAGAACAGCAGGGCACAGATCGTCCAACGGTACGACCCTATCTTTTCTTTTACAGTAGTTGGCTCTCGCTCTTGCATAGTGGGTGTGTCCATAGCAGGAATTATAGATTAAAAAGTAAAGTAGTTTTTGGCGTTATAGTAGCAGATGTCCTGTACAATTTTTCCGATCCAGCGGATGTCGGCAGGTAGCAAGCCTCGCTCTATATCATCTCCAAACATGTTGCAAAGCAAACGCCTGAAGTACTCGTGTCTGGAGTAGGATAGGAAGCTGCGGGAGTCGGTTAGCATACCTATGAAACAGCTGATCAGCCCCATGCTCGAAAGCGTGTCCATCTGATCTTTCATTCCCTCCAGCTGATCCAGGAACCACCAAGCCGAACCGAACTGCATTTTGCCTTTAGTGCCGCTGCTCTGGAAATTCCCGATCATGGTCGCAAAGGCCGCATTGTCAGCAGGATTCAGGTTATAGATAACAGTTTTCGCCAGGCTGTTTTCCTTCTCCAGGTTATTGAAAAAGGCAGACATGTTGGCCGCCTGAGAAAAGTCGCCGATGGAGTCGTAACCCGTATCAGGGCCATTGGTCTGCAACATACGGGCGTTGTTATTGCGCAAAGCCCCCAAATGGAATTGCTGCACCCAGCCTTTTTGGTGGTACATCTTGCAAAGCTCCGTCAGCACCAAAGCCGAAAACTCCTGCTCATACTGTGCCGCCTCCTGATCGTCGCCAGCTAATACAGCGGCGAAAGCTTCGCTCAACTTACCGCTGCTTTTCTGCACAAATGGCAAATAACTTAAGCCATGATCAGATAAACGGCAGCCATTTTCGTGGAAATAATCTACTCGGTTCTGCAGTGCCTCCAGCAATGTATCTATATTGGTGATAGTAACACCACTTACTTCCGAGAGCTTCTGAAGGTAGTTTCTATAGACTGATCCTCCTGCCAAACCTAAAGCTTTATCTGGTCTGAAAGAAGGTAGAATCTTCACCTTGAAACCAGAGGCTGCTATCTGCTGGTGGTAACGCAGATCGTCGGTTGGATCATCTGTCGTACCCACCATTTCTACACCAAAATGGTTTAACAAGCCGCGCGGTGTAAATTCGGGTGTTTGCAGCAGCGAATTGCAATGCTGGTAAACCTCCTGCGCATTCTCGCCAGATAGCAATTCGGTTACACCAAAGGGGTTTTTCAGCTCCATGTGCGTCCAGTGGTAAAGCGGATTACGCAAAGTATAAGGAACAGCCTCCGCCCACTTCAGGAACTTCTGCTCATCGGTGGCATCGCCAGTGATATACTTTTCTTCAATCCCTAGCGTCCGCTGTGCACGCCATTTGTAATGATCGCCTGCCAACCAGATGCTGCTCATGTTGGCATAGTTCTCGTTTTTAGCGATAGCCTCAGGCGACAAATGGCAATGGTAATCTATAATAGGAAGCTCCTTTGCATAATCGTGGTACAGTTGCCTGGCCGCCTCCGACTGCAGCAGAAAATCATCAGACATAAAACTACCCGCCTTCTGATATTTCTGCTTTGAAGCTCCTTTTGATAAGGTATCATCAATCATAAAATTAATCTTTAGAGGCCACAGATCGTGCTATACCCATTTCCAAGCCGCGCAACTCTGCCAAGCCGCGCAGCCTTCCGATGGCAGAATAGCCAGGGTTAGTTACCTTTTGCAAGTCGTCCAGCATCTGGTGGCCGTGGTCTGGTCGGAAAGGAATCGGTTGCTCTCGTTTGCTGTTGATGGCAATAAGCTCCTTCATCACCCCGTACATATCCACATCTCCCGTTAAATGGTCAGACTCGTAAAAATTACCCTCGGCATCTTTCAGCACGTTGCGCAGGTGCGCAAAGTATACCCTGTGCCCTACGGCCTTCAGAATGTCAACAGGATTATTATGACTACCTGCTCCTAAAGAACCTGTGCAGAAGCAAATGCCGTTCGGGGCGCGGTCCACCTGCTCTATAATGTATAGCAGATCTTCTTTAGAACTCGCCACACGCGGCAGACCAAGTATAGCGTAAGGAGGATCATCTGGATGGATGGTCATATTGATGCCTGTTTCCTCGCACACATCCATGATGGAGGACAGGAAGTACGTCAGGTTCTGACGCAACCCTTCGTGGCCAATGCTTTTGTAAATTTCTATACTTGCCAGCAGTTGCTCTACGGTTATACTTCCCTCGGTAGGCACACCCATCAATATAATGTCGCTGAGCGCTTTTAAATCTTCTGCAGAAAAAGCGGCATATCGTTCTTTGGCCTTGGCTACTACTTCTTCAGCATAATCTCTTTCGGCACCTTCTCTTTTAAGTATGAACATGTCGAACACCGCCAGGTCAGCCCAGTTAAAGTATAAGGCTTTGGCTCCGTTCCATAGCTCTAAAGCAATGTTAGTGCGGGTCCAGTCCAACACGGGCATAAAGTTGTAGCACACGGTGGTAAGGCCGCAGGCAGCAAGGTTGCGTAACGACTGACGGTAGTTATCCAGGTACTTTTCGCAATCGGCATTCCTGGTTTTGATGGCCTCGTGCACGGGCACACTCTCTACCACAGCCCATGTTAAGCCAGCAGCTTCTATTTCGCTTTTTCGTTGCTGTATATCGGCTAAAGGCCAAACCTCTCCGTGCGGAATATGATGAAGTGCAGAAACAATACCTGTGGCTCCAGCCTGCTTCACATCCTGTAGCGAAACAGGGTCGTTAGAGCCGTACCATCTCCAACTTTGTAGTAGTGATGACATATGATGCTTTTTATAGTTTAACTTCTTGTTACAAAGAAGTTGTGGTCTTCTTATGGATTTTAGCGAATGAGTTTGAAATATAATCAAAAAGGCGCATGTGAGGGTGCCATTCTGATTGATTGTTATCGATTAGCTCTTATTCTTTTTAAAATTTTGAAGAGCTACACTGGGTGCAAATTTATTATAACTAAGAAGACTGGCCGCTCCATATGGGCAACCAGTCTTCTTAGTTATAATTCACCAGATTAATTATATCCTGGGTTTTGATAATCTTGCGTAGCGCCTTCCATCGCATCTATCTGACCTTGTGGAATAGGGCGCAGATAATGATATGGTTGAATATTGCGTGTTACCGTTTGAGGCGTATGGTCTCCGTAGGAGAGTCCTGCAATTTGGTACGTGCCCGCAAGCTCTTCCCATTTTTGCGTACGAGTCAAATCAAACCAGCGGTAACCTTCGCCATAATATTCGCGTGAGCGTTCCGCCAGGATATAATTGATGTCTATCGTGGCTGGTGTAGCAGCGATCATTTCTGCGCTGTTGTCCTCTATTCTGGTTGTATTTCCGTTGTTGTCCCAACGCCATCTGCCTGCACGTGCACGAATTACATTGATCAGTTCTCTGGCGCTTCTGCTTCCTGTTGCTCCTTTCACGGCTGCCTCGGCGGCTATAAAATAGAATTCAGAAAACTTTGCAATGTTGAAAGGGCGTGTACTGGCGGCATTTGGCTGTCCTAACCCGCTGCCATTATCGGTGCGGTAAGGACCAAGCTTCCAAAGTCCAGGATATACAATTCTGCTTATGCCTCGCGGCGATATCACAAAATCAGCTCTTCCAGGCAGTTCTCCCGCACCTATGTTACTTTTACCTGCTCCGCTAGGGTAGTTAATTGGTGTGACTGGTTCTTCGTCCAGGAACGTTAATATTGCCCCTCCTGGTGAAACAGGTAAACCGTTTGCATTATATACAACCTCTGCATCAACACCTCCTTTAGGCCAGTTGCCACGGTAAACAGTTGTAAACGTGCCGTCGTAGCGGGAGTCGTTCGTTTTATCAGCAAAAGTATTTGTAATTGCTCCGATTGTAGGAGCCATACGTGTCCAAGGGCGTCCTAAGTCCTGTGATGCTTCACGCTGAACAGAACTTATAGGATTAGTCCAGCCTGGATTAAGAGAGCTTCTGATGTTCGTATAGTTCCACGTCATCATCCAGCCAGCAAAGTTTTCCGGGGCGTTACCATTGCTCCAGGTAAGGCTAGATGCGTTGTAAAACTCGCTTGTCTCCGTATGGTCGGCGTACAACATGATTTCACTGTTGCGGTCGTTCGAACCTAGGTTAACATCATAATATGTTTGCTGTAAAGCGTATGGGCCTGGGTTATCAATACCCATTAAAGCTACATCGTATGCCTGCTGATAATACCACTGTGCATTATGCCCGTCAGGATCGGTTCGGGAAGTTTCCGGATAAGTAGGAATGTTGTTTGGGTTCTCCAGCCACCAGCCATACGTCAGGTAAGCTTTTGCCAGATAAAGACGTGCTAGCGTTTGTGTTACGCCCCCGGTTACACGAGGATTTACTGGCAAATCTTCTACCGCCCGCAGCAGATCTGGGATTATAGCTCTGGTATAAACCTCTGGCACCGTGTTGCGGACAGAGGTTCTGGAAGGAGTCGTGTTAAACTTCAGTTCCCCTGCGCCCAAGTCCAAAGGTACCCCACCAAACGTTTGCACCAGTTTGAAGTAGTCGAACGCGCGGAAGAACCTGGCTTCGGCAACCAGCGCATCCGATATAGTTCCTACTGCGGCTGCATTTTCAATAACACCGTTGGCGGTGTTGATGTTAGAGAATGCAGCCTCCCACAACACATCGGCACGGCTGTCTGTAGAAGTGATTTCTCCTTGGCCAGAAAGATCCATGACAAGAAAATTCTGGTCCGCACTCTGCGCGTATGTTACTTCATCGGTACCTGTTTCGGTGGTGTTATAGTAGTAGGCTTGACCATATATGTAGCGCAGGTGAGCGTACATAGACGTTAATCCACCTTGTATACCTCTCTCAGTTTGGAAGAATTCGGGTGTATAAGTAGCGCGGGGCTGCTCTTCCAGAATATCCTCGCAGGACGACATGGACAGCGCTAGCATTAAGGCTGTTCCTATAAAAGCTTTATTTTTTATAAATTTCATCTTTCTCTATTTTAAAAAGTGACATTGAGACCAACCAGATAGTTGCGCGTAGACGGCGCGTTTGTGCCAATCGTCAGCAGGCGTCTTGGTGTGCCACCGCCAGTTGACGCCACATTTTGGTCAGCGTATGAGTTGGTTTCAGGGTCCATTCCTGATTCTCTGTGGTAAGGTGAGAACATCACAAATGGGTTCTGCGCTGTGGCGTAAAACCGCATGTTGCTGATGCCAACTTTTTCCAGCCAGTTGCTGTTGTTGAAGTTATAACCAAGTGTAATGGTGCGTATCTTCAGGTACGAGGCATCGAAATAGCCCAGGGTACTGGCATAGTCAAGGTTGTCGCCACTTCTTGAACCTGCTGGATTTGGATATTTGGCATCGGTGTTCTCTGGTGTCCAGTAGTCCACGCTTACGTTATTCCGGCGTCCGTTCAACAGATTAAGGTAGCCTGAAGCTCCGTAGAGTGTGCTGTTGAGGATTCCGCCTCTTTGGAAAGCCGCTACAGCGGTCAGGTCAAATCCTTTATACCCTACGCGGGTGTTGAAGCCTCCCTGGAAATCAGGATTCGCGTTCAAGACTTGTCGGTCATCAGGCCCTATTTCCCTTACAGGCGTACCATCGGCGTTGTAATCGCCGGTATATCTCACTTTAATCATGCCAACATTGCCACCTGGTTCCAAGATATCCCGATACGGATCGTTTTCTTGCCAGAGACCAATTCTCTCATAGTCGTAGATGACATTGATAGGTTGGCCTACAAATAGCCAGGCGGTTCTATCTTCAGGTGCACCCGAAGCAAGCGACACAATTTTATTGCGGTTGCCGTAGATGTTGACTCCAACGTCCCATGTCCAACCATTAACGTCGTCCAAAACAACTCCGTTTAGCGAAAGCTCTAGTCCTTTATTTTGTATTGCCCCTATATTTGCATTGTAATTATTCGCCCCCGATGTAGGAGGCAATCCAAGGTTCAGCAGGACATTTTCGGTATCGGTTTTATAATACTCTACTGTGCCTGACAGACGATCGTTCAGGATAGAAAAGTCTACTCCATAGTTCCATGTCTTAGAGGTTTCCCATCCCAAAGCGAGGTTAGGCAGCACCGGCACATAGAATCCAGTTGCATAGTTATCGGGCCCATAGTTATAAGGCCTGGTGTCGAGAAGGCCAATTGTAGCGTAGGGATTAATACCTTGGTTGGCGGTTTGTCCGTAGCCTAGACGCAATTTCAGCATATTTATGAGGCTCACATCCTGCATAAACGATTCTCTGGCAATGTTCCATCCTACTGAAACGGCAGGATAGGTATTCCATTGATAGCCTGGAGCCAGCACAGAGGAGGCATCGGAACGTACGGTAGCACTTAGCATATAGCGGTCGTCATAAGAATACATGGCGCGTCCCATCCACGACAACAGGCCTCTCTGCTCATACGGCTGGTTATCAGGATTAACAGTAATTTCGCCGGCAGCCTGTCCTAAGTTATAAAACTGGAAGGCGTCGGAGGGAATATCTCTTGCCGCCATGCTTGATCCGTTCATCTGCCTTTCTGAAGCAGAGTATAAGCCTACCACATTTATGTTATGCTTCCCTGCAAAGGTACGGTCGTAGGTCAGCAGGTTTTCAAAGGTCCAGTCAGTCGTAACCTGGTTACTGACAGAAGCAGTGGAAGGGGTGGTTGCCAGAATATTATTTATTCCCGCTGCAGTATAGGCGCCTCCCTGACTCTGGCGGTAATTCAGGCCAAGGTTAGCACGGTACTTTAAGCCCTCCACGCCTGGTATCTGCACTTCGCCGTACAGGGTGTTGTAGGTAGCAAAAGCTCTGGTTTGGTTTAGCCATAAATCATCTAAACCACCTCCTTCTAACATGTCTCTTGTATACAGCCACGTTTCGTCCAACGGCATCCGGATGGTTCTTTTCAAAGTGCCGTCTTCATTGTAAGGGTTGGCAAGAGGCGACAAACTCAGAATGTTGTACAAGCCTACATTGGAGCCTTCCGTAAGGCTATAGTTATTGTATGTAGTGAAGCCAACACGGAATCGTTTTCCTATTCCCTGGTCCACACCGCCGCGCATGGAGTAGCGGGTATACTGCTGCGTTGGTATCACGCCTTCATCCTTATTGTAGCCTACACTAAAGTTGTAGCTACCTTGTTCAGTGCCAGCCGAAACACCTATGTTATGGTTTGCCGTGATACCGGTTCTGTATAACAGGTCTTGCCAATCCGTGTCTACACCTTCAGCCTCATCTTCCCCTAACTGTCCTTGAAACTGTCCAGGTCCAGCTGCCTGACGCAACGCAAAAAGCTCTGGGCCACTCATCATGTTGTATTTAGAAAAAACCGTTTTGGCACCATGAAAACCATTATAGCTTACTTGGGGCTTCTGCCCTGCTTTTCCTGATTTGGTAGTAACCAACACAACGCCGTTGGCGCCGCGCGAGCCGTAAATGGCAGTTGCCGAGGCATCCTTCAGTATATCAATGCTTTTGATGTCGTTGGGATTGATGTCGGAGATAGACCCAGGAAAGGGAATGCCATCCAGCACTACCAGTGGGTCATTTCCGCCAGAGATGGAGCGCGCACCGCGAATCCGGATTTGCATAGAGGCGCCTGGCTGAGAAGATGATTGCGCAAACTCTACACCTGGTAAACGCCCTTGCAAAGCCTGCGTAATATTACCGGTTGGCACTTCGGCAATCTCTTCTGCGCCTATTGAAGCAACTGAGCCTGTCACGGCTTCTGCTCTCTGCGTACCATATCCCACTACCACTACCTCATCCAGCGCTTTGGCATCGGTTTTAAAGTTTACATTGATGGTAGTTCGGTTATTAATAGGAATTTCCTGTGTTTGATATCCCAAAAAGGAATAAACCAATGTACCTGTTCCGTTAGGCACATTAATGGAATAGTTTCCATCCAGATCGGTTGGCGCTGCAGTGGTAGTACCTTTTAAGAGTACTGTTACACCAGGCACGCCCATACCAGTTTCATCAGTTACCCGACCTGTTACAGTTAAAGGGGAGTTTTGTGCCATTGCCCCTGTGCTAATTGCAAGGCAGAGCAGCAGTAAGCTTAGCAATCGAAAGACTCTTGGTGCTTGAACCAGAATAGTCGTTGATTTAGGATTTTCTTTAAAATCGCATTTCATAAAAGCTGATTTTTTTTAAATTTAGTTAACGTAATGAGACTCTTAAACTCCTGCTCCAGCCTCCATTGCCGCATGTGCAGCACGAAGCCCTGAGGCATAACTGTAGATTATGGTTATTCTTTATTTACTCCTGCTTTTCAAGCAAACAAAGTCGCTACCACCGCTCCTTCATTTACCTTATTTTATCCTGCAGCACTCCTTAGCAAAATAGCTTGAAAGTAAGTATCCACTTTTGAAGCAACTTAACCTTCAAACCAGTGGCGTCAAAAGCTTCTAGCAACAAGGTTTTTTAGCTTAACTGCTAAAAAACTTTTCTCAAATAACACACCCTACAAACCATTTACAGTGATTATCAACACCTTGCAGCATAGCCACTGCCATCATTTAAGTCTAAATTTCAGCCACACAAGTGAGTAACTTCTCACTTCTGATGTAAACTTGAAAGTTTTTCCCCACATTTGCAACCGATTGCAGAAACTTTTTTTATTTATTCCCGAAGGGTAACTAATTAAGCACTTTAAAGCCTTCAGCCATATTTTGACACATGTTTACAGGTTCTACAAATATTTGTTATCTATTTTTTACGATTATATAAAGATGTACCTACACAAAAACACTAAGAACGATCGCTTATTTGATTTTTTTTGCAGATATTGAAAAGGAAAAGAGTTGAACGCTTTCAAAAATGAAACCGATTGCATTAATTTGTCTTAAACGATAGCACCCTGTGATGGAGAAAGAAACAACAATATATGATATAGCTAAACGGCTTGGAGTTTCCCCCACTACAGTTAGCAGGGCCCTAAACGATCACCCAGCGGTAAACAAAAACACCAAACAGAAGATATATGAGAAGGCAACCCAAATGGGATATCGTTCTAATATGTTTGCCAGCAACCTTAGAAAGCAGCGCACCAATACCATAGGTTTAATAGTGCCAAGGCTTAACAGTCCTTTTCAATCATCTGCGATTGCTGGCATGGAAAAAGTAGCCAACGAAGCTGGTTATAACCTGATCATCAGCCAATCTTTAGAGAATGTGCAGAAGGAGATTGCTAATGCCAATACTATGTTTAATAGTAGAGTAGATGGTCTGTTGGTATCCCTAGCTTACAACACAGAATCCTTAGACCATTTTGAGCCATTTATTAACAAAGCCATACCTGTTATTTTTTATGATCGTGTAGCTGAACATAAAAGCTGCACCAACATTTTAATAGATAATATTCAGGCGGCCTATAAAGCCACTAGCCACCTAATAGAACAAGGGTGCAAGAACATAGTCCACATCAGCGGCAACCTTAACAGAAATGTTTACTCCGACAGATTAAAAGGCTACAAATATGCACTGATAGATAATGATCTTCCTTTTGAAGATTCTTTCGTAATCACCAACACTTTAAGTGAGGAGGCTGGTATTGAG
The DNA here is from genome assembly GCF_020907245.1 of Pontibacter harenae. Taxonomy (GTDB): domain Bacteria; phylum Bacteroidota; class Bacteroidia; order Cytophagales; family Hymenobacteraceae; genus Pontibacter; species Pontibacter harenae. The sequence goes on from NZ_JAJJWH010000017.1 coordinate 87,544, forward strand.
GCGGCACAGCAGATATTAGCAATGGACTCTAAACCAGACGGAATATTTGTCTCTAACGACACCTGTGCCGTTAGCTGCATGAAAACGCTGAAGCAAGCAGGCATGTCTATTCCTAAGGATATTGCCGTAGTAGGATTCAATAATGATCCTCTTACAAGAGTAATAGAGCCCAACCTGACAACGATAGACTACCCTGGCTATGAAATGGGAGAGGTTGCTGCCAGAAGCCTGATTCACTTCCTGAATGGATTATCAGACGTTACTATCACGAACACAATTACATTAAGGTCAGACTTGATTATAAGAGACTCTTCCTTGAAAAGTAAACTTTCTTAAACTAACGATGCATATGAGTGTATTATACCCATTTTGGCAAGTGAGCACTCTCTTTACAATTAACACCATTTAGAACAAAGACTGATATGAAAAATAAGACTATTGCTCTTTTAACCATCCTCATGCTACTGTGTGTAGCTTTTACTCCACCCGCACATGCCGAAGATGGCTACAGGCTGTGGCAAAGGTACGACCTTGTAAACAACAGCGATCGGCTAAAAGAGTATCAGCAGTCTATTGCCGAAGTAGTTATAGAAGGCAACTCTCCTACGCTATCAGTTGCCAAAAATGAACTAAACATGGCCCTTCAGGGCCTACTTGGCCGCACAATACCTTCCTCAAGCAGACAAACCCAATCTAGTGGTGCTCTTGTGGTAGGCACACCTGCCAGTTCGGCAACTGTCGCATCGCTTAAGCTAAACAATAAACTGAAGAACCTGGGCGACGAAGGCTACCTGATACAATCTGCAACTATCAACGGTAAGAAAAGCACGGTAGTTGCGGCCAACACAGATATAGGAGCGCTGTACGGTACATTCCATTTCTTAAGGCTGCTACAAACCCACCAAAGCATTCAGAATGTAGCTATAACAAGTACGCCTAAAATAAAGCACCGTGTACTAAACCACTGGGACAACTTAGACAGAACTGTGGAGCGTGGTTATTCAGGCTTTTCGCTCTGGGACTGGCACAAACTTCCTGATTACATTGACCAGCGTTATATTGATTATGCCCGAGCAAATGCCTCTATAGGTATAAACGGCACGGTACTTACCAATGTGAACGCTAATGCACTAGTGCTAACAGAAGAATATCTAATTAAAGTTAAAGCACTGGCAGATGCTTTCCGCCCTTACGGACTGAAGGTATACCTGACAGCTAGATTCAGCTCACCTATAGAAATAGGTGAGCTGAAAACAGCCGATCCTCTAGACGCACAAGTACAGCAGTGGTGGAAAGATAAGGCTGCGGAAATTTATAGACATATACCTGACTTTGGCGGTTTTTTAGTGAAGGCTAACTCTGAAGGCCAGCCAGGACCGCAGAACTACGGCAGAACACACGCTGACGGTGCTAACATGCTAGCTGATGCCGTGGCACCAAACGGTGGTATTGTAATGTGGCGTGCCTTTGTGTACGACGACAAGGTACCTGATGACAGAGCCAAACAAGCTTATACCGAATTTAAACCGTTAGATGGCACTTTCAGAAAGAACGTAATGGTGCAGGTAAAAAACGGCGCTATTGACTTCCAGCCACGAGAGCCATTCCACCCAATGTTCGGCACCATGCCCAAAACACCGCTGATGATGGAGTTCCAGATAACGCAGGAGTACCTGGGGCAGGGAACACATTTAGCTTATCTTTCTCCTTTATTTAAAGAAGTATTAGAATCTGATACTTATGCTAAAGGCAAAGGATCTACAGTAGCCAAAGTCATTGACGGCACTATAGACAACCACGCTTTAACGGGCATTGCAGGCGTCAGCAACATAGGCACAGACCGCAACTGGACCGGTCACCAGTTTGGGCAAGCCAACTGGTACAGCTATGGCCGCCTTGCCTGGGACCACACCTTAGGTTCTGCGGAGATAGCGGATGAGTGGCTTAAAATGACCTTTACGAACAATAACCAATTTATAAGCCCTGTAAAACAGATGATGATGGGTTCGCATGAGGCACTGGTAAACTACATGACACCGCTTGGCCTGCACCACATCATGGGCTGGAGCCACCACTTCGGACCTGGCCCTTGGATAAAAGACAAGCAGCGCGCTGACTGGACTTCTGTTTATTATCATCAGGCAGACGAAAACGGGATTGGCTTCGACCGTACCGCAACAGGCAGCAATGCCATTGCACAGTACTTACCTCCCGTTCAGAAGAAATTCAGAAACGTGAAAACCTGCCCAGAAAAGTTCCTGTTGTGGTTCCACCACCTACCTTGGGATTATAAAACAGAATCGGGCAGAGAACTGTGGAACGAGCTAGCTTACAGATACCAAAGCGGCGTAGATTCCGTAAGGCAGATGCAGCAGACATGGAACTCCATGGAAAGATTTGTAGATCCAGAACGCTTTAGACATGTAAAGACTTTCCTGAGCATTCAGGAAAAAGAGGCAGTGTGGTGGCGAGATGCGTGCCTGCTGTACTTCCAGACCTTCTCTAAAAGGCCATTGCCGCAAGGCGTAGAAAAGCCAGCACATACACTAGAATATTACATGCAAATAGATCCAAAATTTGCTCCAGGTATTTAAATAAAATAACATATGAACGAAGACACAAAGCAAACTCCTAAAACAGCTATTGTAACAGGAGGCGCATCAGGACTGGGTTATGCCATAGCTGAGAAATTTGTACAAAGCGGTATCCAAACGATTGTCATCGGTAGAGATGAACAAAAGCTACAGAAAGCAAAGGAAAGCTTTGGCGACTTATGCACTACTATTGCATTCGACCTATCAAACCTTGAGCAAATACCTTCGCTTGTAGAAGAAATTGCCCAACGATTTGGTAAAGTTGATATCCTGATCAACAATGCAGGAATCAACATGAAGAAGCCTTTTTCGGAGGTAACCGATGAAGATTTTCAGAAGATTATACTTACCAATGTAAACGCTGTATTTGCACTGAGCCGTGAGGTTGTAAACAAATTCATGATACCGAATGAAGGTGGCAGCATTGTTAACATCAGCTCAATGGCCTCGCAGTATGGCATACCAAAAGTTATTGCCTACTCCGCCTCCAAGTCTGCCATAGAGGGCATGACCAGAGCCATGGCAGTTGAACTCTCTCCTATGGGCATTAGAATTAATTGTGTAGCGCCAGGCTTTATTGCCACCGACATGTCGGCCAAAGCGCTTAATAATGATCCTGAACGGAAAAATAAAGTATTATCGAGAACGCCAATGGGCAAGCTGGGAGTACCTGCAGATGTAGCCGAAGCTGTTTACTACTTTGCCAGCGATGCAGCTAAATATGTAACAGGCACTGTGCTGCCAGTAGATGGCGGAAACTCCATCGGGTTTTAATTTATACAAAAAGTTCTGCGAGTATTTAGTAGCAGGCGAAGGGCATACAGTTACTGTAGCCTCTGATTCTCAGAAAGAGCCTTTGGCAGAATCTGCAAGCATACGCGAAAGTGGCTAGGAGGCTGGTGGAAATTAGGGATCACATTTAAGCTTCCTGTAGGTTCTCCCAGCATTCAACTTGTAAAAGTGTACCGTTACTAAAGACTAACCAAACGCATACTAGTACATAAAAATCAACATGAAAAAAAACAGAACCTTTGCAGCCTCCGCTCTAGCGTTTGCCCTTCTGGCAGCTTCGTGCTCAAACCCTAACCAGGCTGAGACAAGCGAAACCGCCACGGCAGAGGCAACAGCCCCTGCAACTTTTAAAGAAGTATATAAAGATGCCTTCTATGTAGGTGCTGCTGTAAACGGCAGACAAGCTTTTGGAGCCGACTCACAGGCCACAGCTATCATGAAAGAACATTTTAGCACCATAAGCCCAGAAAATCTTCTGAAATGGGAATCTGTACACCCAAAACCCAACGAATATAACTTTGCTCCCGCAGATGCTTATGTGGCTTTAGGCGAGCAGAATGACTTATTTGTGGTAGGGCACACATTGGTGTGGCATAACCAAACGCCAAAGTGGGTTTTTGAAGATGCACAAGGAAACCCTGCTAGTAAAGAAGTACTACTGCAGCGCATGGAAGACCACATTAGCACAGTAGCAGGACGCTACAACGGAAAGGTTGATGGCTGGGATGTAGTAAACGAAGCCTTGAACGACGACGGCACCCTTCGCCAAAGCAAATGGCTGCAGATAGCTGGCGAAGAATTTCTGGCTAAAGCATATCAAGCAGCCAGAAAAGCTGCCCCAGAGGCCGAACTATACTACAACGACTACAACATGTGGAAGCCTGAAAAACGTGACGGTGCCATCCGTTTGGTTAGCAAGTTGCAGGAACAGGGTATAAAAGTAGACGGTATAGGCATGCAAGGGCACTGGGGACTAAAGAACCCAAGCTTAGAGCAGATTGAGGAAAGTATAGTAGCATTCTCAAAACTAGGCAAAGTAATGATTACAGAGCTTGATATTGATGTGCTACCTAACCCTAGCAACAGGCAAGGAGCCGACATAGACGCTACTTTTGAGTTTGACGAAAAGTATAACCTTTACACAGATGGCTTGCCAGACTCTGTGCAGCAACAACTAACAGATCGTTATGCCGAAATCTTCAGACTCTTCCAAAAGCACAGCGACAAAATTAGCCGTGTTACTTTCTGGGGCGTCACAGATAATGATTCTTGGCTCAACGATTGGCCTATGCGGGGCAGAACTAGCTATCCGCTTCTGTTCGACCGCAATTACCAACCTAAACCAGCACTAGAAGCTGCCTTGAAAGTTGCATCAGAGGGGAAATAATATTACACAATTACCTTTTACAGCAGAAGAGGCAACCATAGATTGGTTGCCTCTTCTGCCTTTTATACGTCGGTAAAACTTATAGCTCCACTAGAGATGGCTTTTCAACTAACCAAGCCATTGCTTCCTCTCTATTCGTAAATGTTTTGTATTGAAAGGATGGATTCGTTTCGTCCCTGATCTCGCTAATTCTCTTCTCCCGTTCAGCATCTGTGGTCACGATGCGAGCCATTTTTTGTAGGCGAGTTGTGTTTACCAGGTCATATACAAACTGCACCATAATCGCTTTATATTCCTCGCCACTGAGTTTTACGACAGATTTACTTACATCAATTAGCAGATATTTCACATCATAATTCCTGATATTTTCAATTAGTACTTTGATTGAAGCTTTGACCTCAGGCATAATCAACTCCTGAAAGTCTGGCCACTCTATAAAAAGCACATCTATAGCAGGTGCATATTCTAATTTTATGATATCGTTTTGATACAAGATCATGCGTGTGTTGCTTAGGTTTATTTTTAGTTAGATTAACAGACAGTAGAAGTGGCCTTTTTTATGGTTGATGCCCTACAACCACACTAAGCAAAATCTTTTGTAAAGATACTGAGGAATCTTCAACAAAATTAGCAGAACCTTTATTATAAATTTTAGCTTAAAGCTTTGGCCGCTATATACTTCAAGCTTCCATGCAAACGCAAGGAGCACATTGCTGGAAAAGCAATACATACGGCAGAGGCATATTTTATTATACACAAGATGCCCACGCAACCCCACGTTTACCGCTTGTTAAAAAGGTGCAAAAAACCTGTGGTTCTAGTACATACAGTTGAAATATAAAAGAGGCCGCCCCAATAACAGGAGTAGCCTCTTTTAATAATAGATACCACCTCCCACTTGCCATGTGTGTGATAAATTAAAAAGTAAAGGTTAGAACATCAACTGTTTAGCTGCGTTATTAAGGAAAGTAACATCATGCAAGAAGGACATAACTAAACTATGAAAACATCAGAAAAAACAATTTTATCATACATCGTTCGCTGTGCAATTCTAATGCTAATATGTGTTTTGATAGCAGGACCATCCTTTTCTCAAAAATCAGCTGTAATAACAAAAGCAGGCGATGTAAGCGTTGAGGAATTAGCAAAAGATCTGAACCACCCCTGGGGTATGGCTTTTTTGCCAGACAAGCGACTGCTTGTTACAGAGCGTTCAGGCAATCTTAGGATACTAGATACTAACAATAAACTATCGCAGCCACTTAAGGGCACCCCTAAGGTGTTTGTATCGGATCAAGGAGGACTTTTAGATGTAGCGCTAGACCCTAATTTTAAGCAAAACAAATTGGTGTACCTATCTTTTTCTGAACCTGGGGAGAACAATACGGCCTCAACAGCCCTAGGCCGCGGCAAACTAGAGGGCAACGAAATCAAAAATTTTAAAGTCATTTTTAGGCAGGAGCCAAAAGTAGAAGGTCCTAACCATTTCGGAGGGCGAATTGTGTTTACACCTCAGGGCCACCTGATATTTACCTTGGCAGAAAGATTCAAATTTGAGCCTGCTCAGGATCTTTCTAACCATCTAGGCACTATTGTTCGCATCAACCCTGATGGTTCAGTACCCAAAGACAATCCTTTTGTAGGGCAGGCAAACGCAAGGGACGAAATCTGGTCGCATGGCCATCGCAACATTGAAAGTGCAGCCATAGACCCAAGCACTAATAAGCTGTGGGTGGTAGAAATGGGACCTTTGGGAGGAGATGAGCTAAACCAACCTAGAGCTGGGGAAAACTACGGATGGCCGACTGTAAGCTGGGGCAAGCACTACGACGGTGAAGAAATTCCCAACCCCACAACTAGACCTGAGTTTGTCGATGCAGTGATTCACTGGACACCAACAATTTCTCCTTCTGGTATGATTTTCTACACTGGTTCCATGTTTCCTGAATGGAAAGGCAGCGCATTGATTGGAGGGCTAACCAGCAGTGGCATTGTACGTGTTCAAATAAAAGGCGACCAGGCGGAAGAGATAGAGCGAATTCCTTTAGCAACGCGCGTACGAGATGTAGAACAGGCTCCTGATGGCTCCGTCTACATACTAACTGACCAGGATGACGGGAAAATTCTACGGTTAAGCCCAATGAAGTAAATAGTAAAATCTAAACTATCTAAAATGAGTAGTTCTTAATCATTTAAGAACTACTCCATGCTCCTAAGTTAACGGAAGCAAAGCATAATACTAATAGTATAATAAAGAGAACCTAATCTAATAGTATAATAAAGAGAACCTAATAGCATAACTTATCAAGTCAAATGCTGCTTCCCTCAGTAAGCACATTCTTTGAAAAATTGAAAGAAAGATAACTGACGCGAGAATCTTTCTAGAGGCAGGCTTGAATCTTGTCTTCTTACCCTAAGAGTAATACAAGGTTATCGAGCATGCATAAAGGTTTGCCTATAACTGAAAATATTCACCACCTCGAAGCAAAAGATTTTCCGATCATTTACCCTTTGTCTCACAGCAACTTACACTTATTTCAGTGCATAAAAGGGCTTACAAAAGAGTGGCTGCAGAGAAAA
>NZ_JAJJWH010000018.1 GCF_020907245.1 Pontibacter harenae
AACAAAAATGCAAACATCATACATTGTGAACCACAACTAAATTTTTAATTATCTCATTTGTAGAACCACATATAACTTTACCATCGAAGGCTCCGATTTGAGGAAATACATCGGAAATATTCTGAATTGTGGGCTTATCAAAACAGCTGTGGTGTATGATATATAGCTTCTTTCCTTTCCTTCCAATTTCTTTAAGAAAAGGTGTGATATCGAAGTGGTCAGAAAAACTGTATCCGAGTACAAGTACCGCCTCATGATCTCCAACTTGAAAAGTGTTTCTTATTACCTTTTCCCTTTGAGGATGAAGAAATCTATTAGAGACTGCCTCTAAAGAAGTTCTAATAGAGGACGGATCTGAAATACAACCATGTATTTTAATTAATGTGCGGTCGGAATTGTGCCATTGGACTTTATCGAATTCAGCTTCAGTTTTAAATGATTTGTAAGAACCATCTTTTTCAAGCGCCTTTTCAATAAGACAATCAAAATTGGTTGTCACCACTTTATCTATAAAACCTTTCTTATAAAGGTTAGAGATAAAATAATGATTATTGTTAGGAGAACCTATTTGAAAAAGGCTATTCATATGACCTCTAGTAAGCTTTTCTACATGGCCATCATACTTGAACCCAATGTCACCCATCAAAGCTTCAAAAGGATATTTATGAGCTTTGTATATAGCTATTTCTTCTTTAGTAGCACCAAAAGCTTCTAAAATATTTGTTACAAGCGGGTCAACTAGCGGCACTCCTGAATTGAAAGAAATACCAGCTCCACAGAATATCTTAATTTTGCTCTTCTTTATAAGCTCAGCTATTTGTTCAACCTCAGGCTTTATATTTTCCATCTCAAATTGCTCAAGAGACTAATATAATCATTCTAATTTATAATATTAAATCCTCTTTATAACAAATAAGTTGAACGTTGTTTATATACGCCTTATCTCCCTTGTCGCTCTTATCGCTTTAGTCTAAATATAGCTTCCGAAACTTGTTTTAGCTATGCCAACGCCTAACTTTATAGAGTTAAAACAGTTTTGAGCCACTACATACTTTTGTTTAGAGCCAGACGAAATGGAAAAGCCAAGCATAAAAACTCCTCCGTGGATTGATAAAATCTTTTATCCGTTTACGCCCCATACATTTGCTACTGAGAATGGCCTGATGCATTATGTGGACGAAGGGAAAGGCGATCCTATTGTTTTTGTGCATGGTACACCCACCTGGTCCTTTGTGTGGCGGCAACAGATAAAATCCCTTAGCAGGAACTACCGATGTATCGCCCCAGATCATGTAGGCTTTGGCTTGTCTGAAAAACCCACTGAGTTTGCTTATACACCTGAGGCGCACGCACAAAACTTAGAGCAACTGCTGGAGAGTTTAAATCTTTCTAAGATTACCCTGGTAGTACACGACTTTGGCGGCCCCATTGGGTTGAGCTATGCACTTAAATGTCCTGATAAAATTAAGAATGTGGTGGTGCTGAATACCTGGATGTGGAGTCTAGAGGGAGAAAAGAAGATTACCAAGATCAGTGGTTTTATGAATAGCGGCATTGGTAAGTTTCTTTACCAAAGGCTGGCATTCTCACCTAGAGTACTGTTGCCACAGGGCTACCACGAGAGTAAGCATTTCACAAAAGATATTAAGCAGCATTACCTAAAGCCGCTTTCCTCCTCCTCTGCAAGACTTGGCACCTGGCATTTTGCTGTTGCTTTAAAAGAATCTGGAACGTGGTTCGATCAACTGTGGGCACAAAGGGAAAAACTGCGCCACCTGAACATGCTGTTGATCTGGGGGGAGAAAGATAAACTGTTGCCGCTGAGCCTGCTGGAGCAGTGGGAACAACATTTTCCTGAAGCTAAAGTTGTTCGCGTTAAAGCAGGACATTTTCTGCAGGAGGAAAAGGGAAGTGAGGTAACAGCTGCGATCAAAGAATTTGTATTGGAGAATCTATAAAAACAGCTCGTCAAGAATAAAAGCTACACTTGACGAGCTGCCTTACTTTATAGCTACAGTACTGCGGCACTTAAGCTACAAGGTTAGTTATCTTTACTTCTTATGGCGCTCCTGCAGTACCGCTACAATATCTTTTAGTTCTAAACCTGTAGCCGATAACAGCACCAGCAGGTGATACATCAGGTCGGCAGCTTCGCCTTTCATCGTATCGAGTTTACCAGCTACTGCATCAATTACTGTTTCTACGGCTTCTTCTCCTACCTTTTGCGCAATTTTATTAACGCCTTTGCTGTAAAGGAAATTGGTATAAGAACCTTCTACAGGATTCTTCTTACGCTCCTGAATCACCTCTTCCAGGTCGGCAATAAAGCGAATAGCGGCTGCACGGTTAGAGGCATCCTCCTCGCCAAAGCAGCTGGTGCTGCCTGTGTGGCAGGTAGGGCCATTCGGTTTTACTTTTATCAGCAAAGAATCATTGTCGCAGTCGCGGGCAATGCTGATTACCTCCAGCGTATTGTTAGAAGTTTCGCCTTTAGTCCAGAGGCGGTTTTTGCTACGGGAGAAGAAAGTTACTAATCCCTCCTGGCGAGTTTTATCAAGTGCTTCCTGATTCATGTAGCCCAGCATGAGCACCTGTCCTGTTAAGTCGTCCTGTATCACGGCGGGCACCAGGCCGCCTGCTTTTTCAAAATCGAGTTCCACCCTTTTTGAGTTAAAAAGTTGAAGAGTTAGAGAGTTAGAGAGTGCTTTTTTTATGTACCTCAATGCTCATCTTCTCTAATTAAAATCTATTTAAAATTTAATTCTGTCAATCCTTACACCCTGAAAATCCTGATCAGATTCTCACATCCACATCCTGCCCTTTCAAAAACTGCTTCAGCACAGGAATTTCTAATTCGCGGAAGTGGAAGAGACTAGCGGCTAAAGCTGCATCAGCGTTGGCCTGATGGAAGACATCTGCAAAGTGTTGCATAGTACCAGCACCGCCAGAAGCTACTACAGGCACTGAAACAGCATTGGAAACAGCTCCTGTAATGTCCAGCGCGAAACCTGCTTTGGTACCGTCGTTGTTCATGCTGGTGAGCAAGATTTCGCCTGCTCCTAAGTCTGTTACTCTTTGGCTCCAGTCTACAGTGGCATGCTCTGTTTCTACGGTTCCTGCACGGGCGTATACTTTCCAGCCTATGGCTTCGGTAAACTTTGTGTCTACTGCCACCGTTACGCATTGGCTGCCGAAGCGCTTGGCCAAGTCTTCTACTAGTTGCGGATTTCGGATGGCAGCGGAATTAATGGAAACCTTATCAGCACCAGCCATTAGCAGCACCTCTACATCGGCCACAGCACCTATACCGCCGCCTACCGTAAAAGGTATATCGATATGACGGGCAATATCACGCACGAGTTCGGCAAAGGTTTTGCGTTCCTCGTTTGTAGCTGTAATATCCAGGAACACCAGTTCATCGGCTCCCTGTTCGGCATACCATTTTGCCAGCTGCACTGGGTCCCCTGCATCACGGATGTTTTCAAACTGCACACCTTTCACACAACGCCCGTTCTTGATGTCGAGGCAGGGAACTATACGTTTTGTTAGCATACGAATCGTTCTAAATCTTTTAACTGGATAGTGCCTTCGTAAATGGCTTTACCGATGATGGCACCTTTAACGCCTATTTCCTGCAGTTCCTCCAGGTCGGCAATAGTTGTAACACCACCGCTGGCTATGACTTGTGCATCAGGCAAAGCAACCTTTAGTTCTCTGTAAGTGCTGGTAGCTGGCCCTTGTAATTTACCATCTTTGCTCACATCGGTGCAAATAAAAAGCTTAGCCCCTGTCTGTACATAATCCGCAATGAAAGCCTCTAAGGTATAGCTGCTTTCTTCTGTCCAGGCGCTGATGGCGATATTATTGCCTTTAAAGTCTGCGCCCACTATGATTTTATCGGCTCCATACTCAGCTAGCCATCCTTTTACAGTTTCAGGCTCACGCACTGCTATACTGCCCGCCGTTATTTGTGCAGCTCCTGCATCAAAAGCCTGCTTTACAGCCTCTGCAGACTGTAGGCCACCACCAAAATCTATGGTTAAGCCAGTATTGGCAGCAATGCTTTCCAGCACCGCCAAGTTTACAAGCTTCTTGGCTCGCGCTCCATCTAAATCTACCAAGTGCAGGCGCTTAATGCCGTGGCCTTCGAAGCATTTGGCTACTTCCAGTGGGTTGCTGTCGTAGGTGGTTTGTTGTGAGAAGTCTCCTTCGGTAAGGCGTACGCACTGGCCGCCGATAATATCTATGGCTGGTATAATCTCCATTATAAAGCTAAAAAGTTCTTAAGTATCTGTGATCCTGCAGGTCCGCTTTTTTCGGGGTGGAACTGCGCCGCATAAAAGTTCTTGTACTGCAAAGCTGCTGAAAAAGGCTCAGGATAGGAAGTCTGTGCAATAGTATGTTCACTCAAAGGCACATAATAGCTATGCACATAATAGACAAATTCTTCTTCTTTAAGGCCTTCAAATAGGGGTGTTTGTAGGTGGTGCAACTGGTTCCAGCCCATGTGTGGTACCTTCAGCTCTGTTTGGAAACGCATTACCTGCAGCGGAATAATACCTAGCAAATCCGTATCGCCTTCCTCCGAGTGTTGGCACAGCAGCTGCATTCCGAGGCAAACACCGAAAAACGGCTGTTCCAGCGTCGGCAATAGCTTGTCCAGGTTACGCGCCTTTAATTGTGCCATGGCAGAAGAAGCCTCTCCCACGCCAGGAAAAATCACCTTATCAGCCGCTTTTATCGTTTCAAAGTCGCTGCTTAGGGTGCCGTTTATGCCCAGCCGTTCAAGGGCAAACATAACTGATTGCACATTACCTGCTTTGTAATCGACTATAACTAAGTTCATTGTATAGGATTATGTATTAGTCTCTAATTAGTTTAGGTTAAGCCCGAAAGCTAGCCCTATCCATGGTTTGTTATGATAAATCCAATTGTGGTGATTTCTATCTAAGAGTTTATCAATCCCCACAGTTAAACCCACAGTATAGTTATTTATGCTAACTATAGCCGCAAATCCATTCAGGAAAACTACGCCTTCATACTCATAAGCAACCTGGTTTCGCGTCACAAACTCGTTAACAGTAGATGCGCCAAGGCCAGTAAAAAAGCCTGCACTGTAGCCAAAGTGGTTAAAGCTTCTTTTATAGTTTCCGAGTGGTGTTTTCTTGTAGCTGATTCTGAACTTATCTTTCCTTAAACCCAAGTACAGCGCGCCCTGAAAAGCCGTATTTAACTGCCGTGGAAAGCCTTTGGTAGATGGCCTGTACTTGAATGGAATCGTCAGCACGTCCAGGTCGAACGACGGTTTTGAAAAAGTGTAAGGCCTGCGTGGAGAGCTGCGAACCTCCTCGGCAATGCTTAAGATGCTGCTTTTGGTAGTATCCAGCAGTACATTATCCTTTTGAGAAACCACAGGAACTACAATCAGGCTATCTTCTTCGATGTTCACGTATACACTTCCTCTTCTTTCCCCGTTCAGTTTAGCCGTGTATACCCCTTCTGAAAACTGATACTTGGGAGACTCCTGAATAGAGGCACAGGAAGCAAGAAACAGAGACACGATAACCGCAGCAAAAGAAACAGACATCTTTGCTATGCCCCTGTCTCCTACTCTTAAACTAAAGTTATCTATCTTATTTTTTTTCATCTAGAAGTTAAACTTGAAATAACAAAAAAGCCCGACCCATTTCGGAGTCAGGCTTTTGGATATGAGTTTATACTTTTAGCAAATCCATAGGCAGACAGCTCCGAAACGCTTGTTTCGTGCGTGATGATGGTGATGCAAATGAGCCATTGTGCCTTTCATTGTTGTAAAGATAAGCCATCAGGATAATAATATATACTTTTTGCTCTAAAAAATTTTGAGTAATTACACCTTTCAACAGCAAGTCGGACTAATACTATGCTTCAGTTTATATATTTCTGTTGCTCGCTTATTTGTGTTCAGATGAACAAACAGTCGCCGTTGTTGTGTGTTCTCACCAACAACCAATGAACAGTAAACTTGCAGTATCCACTTTCATGCTTCCTCAGAAAGGCCTTCACTTGCTGGTGAAAACACACAGCAAGGGCAGGGCACTTTACCTAGGGAAGAAACAACAACCTCATCTACAACAACGTCCCGCTCAAGATACTTGCTGCAATGGTAAAATATATAATCAAACCTGTTACGTCTACTAAAGTTGCTACAAAAGGTGCTGAAGAAGTGGCAGGGTCAAGTCTTAGCATTTTCAGCAGGAATGGGATCATAGAACCTGAGATTGTTCCCCATAAAACGATTCCTATTAACGAGAATCCGACTGTAAGACCTAGTAGATAAGCATATTCGCCGTAATCGTAGAACCCCGCCTGTTGCCAAACAATAATACGCAGGAAGCCTACAGCACCAAGTATAAGCCCCAACATCAAACCCGACAGCACCTCTTTTCTCATCACATACCACCAATCCTTTAGCCCCAATTCTTTTATGGCCATGGCACGAACAATAAGCGTTGCTGCTTGAGAGCCAGAGTTACCACCGCTGGAAATAATCAGCGGAATAAATAATGCCAACACTACCGCCTGCGCAATTTCTTCTTCAAAAAAGCCCATAGCCGAGGCAGTAAGCATTTCGCCCAGGAAAAGAATGAGCAATACGCTGGCCCGTTTGCGCACGAGGGTAAAGAGTGGCGTATCGGTATAAGACAGTTCCAACGCTTCCAGACCACCGAATTTTTGGATGTCTTCTGTATCGCGTCGTTCTATCTCATCGAAAATGTCATCAAAGGTAACGATGCCCACCAGCACCCCACTTTCCGATACAACAGGCATAACAGCCCGATCGTATTTGTTAAATTCCTCAATGGCTTCCTCCCTGCTCATCGTGGTGGTCAGGCTCACAAAGTGGTAGTCCATCAGCGACTCCATACTTTGCTCCTCATCCGCCATCAGCAGCTTTCCGATGCGTATGTCGTCAATGAGCTTGTTTTCCTTGTCCACGATGTAGACGTGGTTCAGCGTTTCGGCTTTTTTACCATAACGCCTGATGTTGTTGAGCGCCTGCCGTACCGTCCACCCCTTTTTCGACTGTATGTAGTAGGGCGTCATGAGGCGAGCAATACTTTTCTCTGGATAGCCCAATAAGTTCAGGGCTATGCTTTTCTCCTCATCCGAAAGCAGGTTAATTGATTCCTTGATGAGCAGATCAGGGAAGTTCTCAAAAATTTCGGTACGGTCGTCAGGGGCCATATTCTCCAACATGCTGGCCGTTTCCCTTGAGCCCAGTTCCTTCAGAATCTCCTCCTGCACTGTATGATTAAAGTAAGTAAACACCTCCGCCTTCAGATCGCCTGGCAGTAATAGAAAACCCAGTATCCGCTCCTTCGGATTCAGTTCTGCTATTATTTCAGCAATATCGTTGGGGTGTTTGTTCTTTAAATCCTTTAGATCAATATCGTTATTCAAGGAGTTCATCATATCACTTATACATCAGTCAGCCTCGGCTTTTTATGTTTCAGATTCTATTACGGAAAAACCCAAAAGCCTGACTAAATCTGGAGGTTGTCAGGCTTTTGAAGAAATTTAATAAGGACTAAAAGGTTTTTATTGCAGCTTAAAAACTCTCGCGCAGCTCATAAGCCTGGCGCATGCGGCGGATCAGGCGTTCTGATTCTATAAAGTTCAGTGTTTGCTGTCCGTCCGAAAAAGCTTCTTCTGGTTTCTGATGCGTTTCATAAATCACACCATCCGCACCTGCCATCACAGCCGCCAGGGCCATATCAGCTACGTAATCGCGTAATCCGATGCCGTGAGATGGATCAACAATGACAGGCAAATGCGTTTTCTCTTTCAGAACGGGCACAGCATTTAGATCCAAGATGTTACGGTAAGCTTTCTCATAGCCACGGATGCCACGTTCGCACAGCATGATTTTTTCGTTTCCGTTGGAGAAGATGTATTCTGCCGCCTGTAGTAGCTCTTCTATGGTACCCGAAATACCGCGTTTCAGCAGCACAGGCTTTTGCGCCTCGCCTAGCGAGTCGAGTAGGTTAAAGTTCTGGCTGTTACGTGCTCCCACTTGGAATACGTCCACGAAATCAATCATCTCCTCTATCTGCGACACTTGCATTACCTCCGTAATGATTTTGATGCCGTTTTCCTGACAGATGCGGTAGAACATTTGCAGGCCTTCCAGCCCCATTCCACGGAAAGCATAAGGTGAACTGCGAGGCTTGAACACACCACCACGCATAATCTTCACGTTGTTTTCCTTCAGGTGCTGTACCACCAGC
Source organism: Pontibacter harenae (assembly GCF_020907245.1). GTDB lineage: Bacteria > Bacteroidota > Bacteroidia > Cytophagales > Hymenobacteraceae > Pontibacter > Pontibacter harenae. The sequence goes on from NZ_JAJJWH010000018.1 coordinate 8,271, forward strand.
TCTATCTGCTTTTCGCTTTCGATGGAGCACGGACCAGCCATAATGCTGAACTGCCCTTCGCCTATCGTCACGCCGTCACCTAAGTCAATGCGTGTAGGTTCAACTCTCCATTTGCGGGAGATTAGCTTATACTCATCTGATACACGATGTATATCGGCTACCCCTGCCAATTTGCCAATAGAACGAATATCAAATTCTTTCTTGCCGATGGCTACTAAGTAATGCGCATCCTGCGTAATAACCTCGTTAGCTTTATAGCCTATAGCCTCTACTTTTTGAAGAATGTTTTCCTTTACATCGGCAGAAATGCCCTGCTGTAACTGTATGATCATGGTTGGTTTCTAATGCTTTGGATGAATGATTGAATGTTTTCGGTGAGGCTGCCTTCCTTTTCTAACGCTTTGATGAACGCGCTGCCGATGATAGCCCCACTGGCGTGGTTGCAGGCTTGAGCAAAGGTCTCGTTGTTGTGAATACCAAATCCAATTATGGCAGGATTCTTAAGCCCCATCGCCTTCACACGCTGGAAGTACTCCGTATTTTCAACGCCTTTATTATTGGTACCGCCTGTAGTAGATGCAGAAGAAACCATATACACAAATGCATTGGAATGGCTGTCGATTTCGCGGATGCGCTGCTCAGGTGTTTGCGGCGTAACCAGGAACACCTTGCTCAGGCAATTAGCCTCGAAAATCTCCTTATATTCTTCCACATACTCAGCCAATGGCAGGTCAGGCAGAATGATGCCGTCAATACCTATTTCTTGGCATTTCTGGCAGAAGCGCTCCACACCGTACTGCATCACTGGATTCAGGTAGCCCATAAGCACCAGCGGAATCTGCGTCTGCTCCCGAATACCTTTTAATTGCTCAAACAGCTTTGGTATCGTCATGCCGTTGCGCAGGGCAAGTTCACTGCTGTGCTGAATTGTAGGGCCATCAGCCAACGGATCGGAGAAAGGCATGCCCACTTCAATCATCTCCACGCCGTTTCTCTCCAATTCCAGAATTATCGGCACTGTATCGTTCAGGTTCGGGAAGCCAGCTGTAAAGTACACCGACAGCAAACCCTGCTGCTTTTCCACAAAAAGCCTTTGAAGTCTATTTTCCATTTAAGTCGAATCTGTTTAAGTAGGTGGTCAGGTCTTTGTCGCCGCGGCCAGAGAGGTTCAGCACCACGATATCATCTGGTTTCGCGCCAATACGATGAATAGCAGCAAGCGCGTGTGCCGATTCCAAGGCAGGAATAATACCCTCTAGTCTTGTCAGTTCCAGTACCGCCTGTAGTGCCTCATCATCGGTTACACTCTCAAAAATGGCGCGTTTGCTATCGTATAGGTGCGCGTGTAGCGGACCTACGCCTGGGTAATCCAAGCCTGCGGATATAGAGTATGGCTCCGTTACCTGTCCGTCTTCGGTTTGCATCAATAAGGTGCGGCTTCCGTGAATAACACCTATTTTCCCCAGCACCGATGTCGCCGCCGATTCCCCAGAGTCTATACCTAAACCTGCAGCCTCCACAGCTACTAGTTTCACCTCAGGCACATCCAGGTAGTGATAAAAAGCTCCCGCAGCGTTACTGCCTCCTCCTACACAGGCCACCACGTAATCTGGGTTCTGACGACCTTCTTTCTCCTGCAGCTGCCACTTTATCTCTTCTGAAATGATCGCCTGAAAACGGGCCACCATATCGGGGTATGGGTGCGGCCCAACCACAGAACCAATGATATAATAAGTGTCCAGCGGATTACTAATCCAATCACGGATAGCTTCGTTAGTGGCATCTTTTAGAGTCTTACTTCCACTAGTAGCAGCTACTACTTTAGCACCCAGCATTTTCATGCGGGCCACATTTGGTGCCTGCCGCTCAATATCAATGGCTCCCATGTATACAATACACTCCAGCCCCATCAGCGCACATACCGTAGCGGTGGCAACGCCATGCTGACCAGCGCCTGTTTCTGCAATAATGCGGGTTTTGCCCAAGCGTTTTGCCAGCAGCACCTGCCCTACCGTGTTGTTGATTTTATGAGCACCTGTATGGTTTAGGTCTTCACGCTTCAGGTAAATTTTGGTGTTATACTTCTCTGAAAGACGCTTGGCAAAGTATAGCGGCGTTGGGCGTCCCACATAGTCGCGTAGCAGCCCCTGCAACTCCTCCTGGAATTCAGGCTCCTGCATAATCTGCAGGTAATTCTGGCGCAGCTCCTCCACATTCGGGAAAAGCATTTCAGGGATGTAAGCTCCACCGAACTTGCCGTAAAACCCCTTTTCGTTAACGTTATAGCTCATTTTTCTTTTAAGACTTAAGATATAAGACACAGGACGTAAGACTAAAACATTGTCATTTCGAACGCAGTAAGAAATCTGCTATATGTAGCAATTCAAATTTCTACCGTTGGTCAGAATGACAACAAAGTAGCTGCTGTGCTTTTTAACTTTTTAACCTTCTAAAATCTTACTTTTTAACTTAGCAACCAGTTGCTGCACTTTTGTCACGTCCTTCAGCCCTGGTTCCAGTTCAAATCCGCTGTTCACATCTATGGCAAAAGGCTTTTTCTTTAGTTGGTTGATGCCTTTGATGTTTTCCAAATTAAGGCCGCCGCTCAGGAAGTAGGGTTTATCTGAAGTATAATTCTCCAGCACCTGCCAATCAAACACAACACCGTTGCCACCATGCTCTTTGCCCTTCGTGTCAAAGAGGAAGTAGTCGCAAACCGCTTCGTAAGCTTCGGTACTGCTGAAATCAAAGTCCTCACCGACAGAGAAAACCTTTACTACTTCCAGCCCAACTTCTTTTAACTCCAGGCACTGGCTAGGACTTTCGCCGCCATGCAACTGCACAACCTGTAAGCCATGTTCAGCAGCTAGTGCTTTTATGATTGCTGGATCTTCATTTACAAAAACCCCAACTTTTTTAATGTTAGCAGGAAGTTCGGCCAAGATAGCCGAATTTATACTTGCTGAAACATCCCGTTTAGAACCATTGAAGAAGATAAAGCCTAGGTAATCGGGTTGCAGCGCTGCCACCTGCTGTATATTCTCGGGCTGGCGCATACCACATACTTTCAGCTTCATGCTACTGGCTGCTTCTTTTCCTGCAGCGCCCTTAGCTCTTTTATAAACTCAGCTGCCGCACGCTCAGGTCGACCAGTCTGCATAAAGCGTTCACCTACTAAAAAGCCGTTATAGCCAGCCTGCTTCAGCTCCACCATCACCTTCGGTTCTGTAATACCGCTTTCTGATATCTTGGTAACACCTTGCGGAATAAAGCTTGCCAGTTCAAGCGAAAGTCTAACATCGGTTTTAAAAGTTTTCAGGCTGCGGTTGTTTACGCCCAGCACCGATACATGCTCATTGAATGAGGCATCCAGTTCTTCTTTATCATGCACCTCCAACAACACTTCCAGATCTAAAGAACGGGCAAAAGCAGCCAATTCTTTCAATCGAGCAGGCTCTAAGGCCGCAGCAATCAAAAGTATCGCATCGGCCCCGATCGACTTAGCCTCCACAATTTGGTACTCATCCACCGTAAAATCTTTGCGCAGGATTGGGCAATAGTTATACTTGCGGGCAACCATCAGATCTTCATTCTTGCCACCAAAATAATTTTGGTCTGTCAGCACCGATAACGCAGAAGCACCCGCCTGCATATATCCGATAGATGTTCTCTCTACTGAAACGTAAGGATTGATATCGCCACGAGAAGGTGACTTTCTTTTAATCTCAGCAATGATACCGCTTTTGTCAGGGCGCAGCAAGTAGCGTTCCAGCGATACTGTGGGCGTTTCAAAGTATAAACTTTTCTCAAGCAGCTTCACAGGATACAACTCCTTGCGCTCCGCTACCTCTTTATACTTATGAGCAATGATTTCGTCTAGTATGTTCATTTATTTAATGTGCTAATGCGGTAATGTACTAATTTTCAATTACGTGTTACAACCACCCTTAACCCTCTTTGTAAGATAAAGGAGTGGTTTAATTACGCCACCACCAGCTTCTGATCATTTATCAGCTTGTTAAATAAGGTGAAAGCCTTACCTGATTCAAGCGTTTCTTTTGCTATGGCTACGGCTTCTTTTACTGCCAATTCAGGCTTAGCGCATTGCAAAGCCATACCTGCATTGGCTGCAACTACGGCTGTTTGCGCTTCAGCACCCTCTCCTTTCAATACATCCAGGAAAATCTTGGCTGAGGCTGCTACATCATCTCCACCTTTAATCTGCTCCTGCTGCAAACGTGGTAAGCCAAGTGTTTCCGCATCTAACAATGCTTCTGCACGGTCTGAAATTACTTTAAAAGGACTAGTTAAAGAAATCTCATCGTAGCCATCTAGGGTATGGATGATGCTGTAGTGGTTATTTGTTTGCTGGTACAGGTAAGCATACATGCGGGCCAGTTCCAGACTATATACGCCAACCATCTGGCGTTTCGGGAAAGCTGGATTCACCATTGGCCCCAGCATATTGAAAAAGGTTTTCACACCTAAATCTCTGCGTATGCCTCCTACAGATTTCATGGCGGGGTGAAACAGCGGCGCGTGCAGAAAGCAAATATTATACTCGGCTATGCTGCGCTCCAGTTTATCGGCATCTGTTGTAAATTGTATTCCCAGCGCCTCCAGCACGTTCGAAGATCCGCAGGAAGAAGAAACTCCGTAGTTGCCATGCTTCGCGACAGCCACACCGTTGGCCGCTACTACAAAAGAAGAAAGCGTGGAAATATTAAAGGTATCCTTTCCGTCACCACCTGTACCACATAAGTCAATAGGGTTATAAGCATCCAACTCCACACGGTGGCACAGGTCTTGCAGCGCATCCCGGAAGCCTTCCAGTTCATCTACCGTAATGCTGCGCATCATATACACCGTCAGGAAGCTGGAAATTTGGCTTTGGTTATACTTGCCAGCGGCAATATTCACCAGCACCTCCCGCGCCTGCTCCTTTGTCAGCGCTTTATGCTCGAATAAATGGTTAAGTATTTCTTTCATTTTGAAAAAGATTTAAGACACAAGACGCAAGACACAGGATTTTGTGTAGGTAAAAAGTCTTGATACTTGTGTCTGATGTCTTGTGTCTATTTTAACTTTCCAGCCAGTTCTTAATGATTTCGCGGCCGTGCTCCGTTAGCACCGACTCTGGGTGAAACTGAACGCCTCTAACATCGTGCTCGCGGTGGCGCAGGGCCATAATATTACCTGTGGCATCTACAGCGGTGGGTACAAGACATTCTGGCAATTCTTTTTCTACTAACCAGGAGTGGTAGCGGCCTGTTCCGAACTGCTGCGGCAGGTTCTTGAAAAGGGGTTCGTCTGTAGCTACAACTTCAGTTGGTATAGCTACGCCGTGCCATACCTCGTTACTGTTAAGCAATTTAGCACCATATACTTCGCCTATAGCTTGATGACCGAGGCAAACACCGAAAAGACTTTTGCTGGGGCCATAGGTACGAATCACATCCTTTAAAATGCCAGCTTCGTCTGGTATACCTGGGCCTGGCGAAAGCATGATCTTCTGAAATTTCCCTACTTCCTCTAACGTAATTTTATCGTTGCGGCGAACGGTTACTTCTGCACCTAGCTCCTGTAGCAAATGTACCAGGTTATAGGTAAAAGAATCGTAGTTGTCTATTACAAGAACTTCCATATTAGTTTATTTCCTGCGCCGTTTGCAGAGCGCGTCTTAATGCCATTAACTTATTATCTACCTCCTGTAGTTCACTTTGCGGATCAGAAGCTGCTACTACACCTGCCCCAGCTTGGTAATACAGCTTATAGTCTTTGCTCAGGAAAGAACGAATCATGATGGCGCTGTTGAAGTTGCCGTTGAAATCCAGGAATCCGATGCAGCCACCGTAAAAGGAACGGTTGGTGGTTTCGTAGCGATCGATGAGCTGCATGGCCATGTGCTTTGGAGCACCCGATAGCGTACCTGCTGGAAACGTGCTGGCCACCATCGGTAGCGAATCTTCCTGCCTGTGCAACTGCCCTGATACCTTTGAAACCAGGTGTATTACGTGGGAGTAGTACTGAATCTCGCGGAAGGTTTCCACTTGCACGCTATGGCCGTTGCGACTCAAGTCATTACGGGCCAAATCTACCAGCATTACGTGCTCAGCGTTTTCTTTCGGATCGGCCAATAATTTTTCAGCCAGTGCTGCATCCGCAGCATCGTCTCCTGTTCTTCTGAAAGTACCAGCAATCGGGAAAATGCTCGCTTTTTTGTCTTTAATTACCAGCTGCGCCTCTGGCGAAGAACCGAAGATCTTAAAGCTGCCGTAATCGAAATAGAAAAGGTAAGGCGATGGATTGATGGAACGGAGCGCACGATAAACATTGAATTCATCGCCTTTAAATGCTTGGGCAAACCTTCTGGAGAGTACCAACTGGAACACATCGCCTCTAAAACAATGCTGCTTCGCCTTCTCAATGTTCTGCAGGAATCCTTCTGCTGAGATATTCTGCTCTTCTTCGCCTGTGGTCTTGAAAGTATAACTTGGTATGTTGCGGCTGTTTAGCAGTGCCTCCAGTTGCGCAATGCCATCGTCGCCTTCAGTTTCATAGTTATGCGAAAAGATAAAAGCCTCATTGGTGAAGTGGTTAATGGCGATTATGAAGCGGTACACGGCATAATATAGATCTGGAATCTGCTGACGGTCGGGACGCTGCTGAACTTCAATATCCTCAAAATAACGCACTGCATCGTAGCTCATGTACCCGAAGAGGCCGTTGTGGATGAAGCCAAACTTCTTTTGCTCTTCTATATCAAAGGCCGAAGCAAAATCAGAAAGCATGCCTGGCACATTGGTATCTTTCGTGATTTCGGTGGTACGGGTGCTGCCGTCTGGAAAAGATTCTGTCAGTACCTCGTTCTGCACTTTTATGCTGGCAATGGGGCTGCAGCAGATATAGGAGAAGCTGTTTTCGGCGCCGTGGTAATCGGAACTCTCCAGCAGGATGCTGTTCGGATAACGGTCGCGAAGTTTTAAATAGACACTTACAGGCGTCAGGATGTCGGCCAGTAAGCGCTTATAGGTAGTTTTGAGTTGATATTTTTTCATGTCTCGTTTCTGAGGTTAAACAAAAAGCCCGCTGCTCTGGGTGAACAGCGGGCTTTTATACCTTTATATGTTGCTATACTTAATTCAGTTCAGTTATAGCGGCGCTGTTCACGATACATTCTGTAACGTGCCACCACCAAGCTGTATGTAAGTTCTGAATCATTCTCTATTTTCTTATCTCTATATCACAAATGTAGAGGCTAAAATTAAAACACCAAAATTTTACTATATTTTTTTCTTCCGAAAGTATAGCTGATTAATTTTTCTGCACCAGCATTTCATCCTCCTCGTTTCCACAGGTATTCAGCAACAGCATCTTATAAAACGAAACGCTGTTATCCAGCACCTCCAGTGTAATATGTTCATCCACATTATGGATCAGCTTCGCATTACCAGGATTCACTACCTGTGGCGCAAAACGATAAATATTGTCTGTTAGCGCTGTGTAGTGCTTCGCATCCGTGCCTCCAGGAAACAAAGCAGGCACAATCGTAATGCCTTTATAGGTTTGGTGAATCGTTTTCTCTAGTGCAGCATAGATCCAGGATTCAGTACTGGCTACGGGCGAAGGAGGTGTATAGCCACCATGTATTTTTATTTCGATGCGATCGTCTTTAATAGCTCTGCGCACATGCCTTATGATCGATTCGTCTGTTTCACCTGTAAGTATTCTAAAATTTACTACTGCTGATGCTACTCTTGGTATAACGTTACTTGCATTGCCTGCATTTATGATGGTAGGCGCCATTTGTGTGCGAATCAAGGCATCTGTTGCTTGGTCCGAAGCAAGTTTCTTCAGTATCTTTCTTTTAAAGAAACCATAGTGGCGCAAAGCGAATTTATACTTACCACCCAATTTACCAGCAAGCATGTTCATTGTTTGGCGTGTTGTAGGCATCATTCGAGCCTTAAAGGGCTTCTTATGAAGCCTTGTAAGCGCATTACTTAAAATATCAATTGGTGTTTCATTTGGTGGCATAGAAGAGTGACCTCCTTCGCCCTGAGCTATAAGCTCGAGGCTAAGGCCACCTTTAGCGGCCACTCCAACTAAGGCTATGGGCTCTTTTAAACCAGGCAGTGCATTTTCTACCACAGCCATACCCTCATCATAAACAGCCTCCAAAAGCACACCCTGCGACTCTAGATAGGCGGCAATCATGCCAGCTCCTTCTTCTCCTCCAACTTCCTCGTCATGTCCGAAAGCCAGGTAAACAGTGCGCTCGGGTTCATACCCGTTATGCAGCAACTGCTCTACCGCCTCCATAATGGTGATCACACGGTACTTGTCATCCATAGTACCTCGGCCCCATACGGCACCGTCTTTAATCACACCTTCGAAAGGGCTTACCTGCCAGTCTTCCTCAGAAGCCTCCTCTACAGGCACCACATCCAGGTGTGCACTAAGTAGCACAGGCGACAATTCTTGATTTGAACCACGCCAAGTGTAGAGTAAGCTATAATCATTAATCACTTCCTTCCGTAACTGCTCATGTAACCTTGGGAAGGTATATTCCAAGTACTTGTGCAAAGAAGTGAACTCGCTAAAAGCTACTTTATCATTTTCAACGCTAGAAACAGTTTTAAACTGTACAGCACCCGCTAATTTTTCTCCAACTGTAAGGTTAGCAGACGTCGTGTCAGGAACAGCTAAACCAGGAAAGGCATAAAAACTATAACTTTTAAAGGAAATTAAAAACAGAATGGAGAACAGGTACTTCATAAATTTATTACAGAAAAGAAAATTTGGCTACAAAAGCTTTCCCATTCATGGAAAATTTGCACTGCCTGTAACAAAGATTGAAAAAAAATATCATAAATAAAACTGATTTTAAAGGCAATACAATCATTCTATATAGTTTAGGACCAATATTTGCTTTATATGTATCAACTATGAAAAATGTACTTTTTTTCCATTTTAACGTAACCTTGTACTTTACCATGGAATATAATTCTATTCTTGTGCGTAAAGGGTAATCATGGCTAAATTTGCAGTGCTTTGTACTATAGAGCTTAAGTAAATAAGTGAAATTGTTAAGAAACGAAATACTTTTTAGAGACGCCTTCATTGCGATAGAATACAACCACTCCGATGACTGGATTTATGTTAATTGGAGGGGGTATGTTAATTATGATACCGTAACGGCTGGTTGTGAAAAAATACTGGAATACCTGAAGGAGTACCAGTGCCACAAGGTACTGAATGATAACACGAATGTAGAAGGTATATGGTCTGGAGCATCTAAATGGGTGGGCCAGGATTGGATGCCGCGGATGCAGGAGGCAGGACTGCGCTACTTTGCCTGGGTCTATTCCCCAAGTACGCTTAGCAGGTTGTCTACAGAAAAGTCCATTAAGCACACTGAGCAAAAAGAAATTATACAGACTTTCGAGAGTACAGATCTTGCTGAAGACTGGCTAAGATCGGTGGTTTAAATTACCTTAACTGCTATAAACAAGAAGAGGAGCTGTATATCAGCTCCTCTTCTTGTTTATAGCAGTTCCCTTTATAAAGTTCCTTTGGTACTTGGTATTGAAGTGTCTTCGGGATTACGCTTTACAGCCATGTTGATGGCACGAGCGAAAGCCTTAAAAATTGCTTCAATCTTATGGTGCTCGTTCTGCCCCTCTGCCTTTATGTTCAGGTTAGATTTAGAAGTATCGCTAAAAGACTTAAAGAAGTGAAAGAACATTTCTGTTGGCATATCGCCAACTTTCTCACGCTTAAACTCCGCGTCCCACACAATCCAAGGCCTTCCGCCAAAATCAATTCCTACTTGTGCCAGCACGTCGTCCATCGGCAACAGGAAACCATAGCGGCTGATGCCTTTCTTGTCGCTCAGGGCCTGCAGAAACGCTTCTCCCAAGGCCAGACCAGTATCTTCTATGGTGTGGTGCTCGTCTATGTGCAAATCACCTTTTACCTGCACGTCAAGATCTAGCTTGCCATGTTTGCCTAGCTGCTCCAGCATGTGGTCAAAAAAGCCGACGCCCGTATGGATATTCATCTTGCCTGTTCCATCTAAGTTCAGTCTGATATCGATCTCTGTTTCGGAAGTTTTGCGGCTAACTGTAGCTATTCGCTGCGGCAGTTTTAGATAAGTATAAATCTCGTCCCAATCATTGGTGCAGAAATCTGCCGCTCCCTCATCATATTCTTCTTTTATGAGTATAGACTTTGCGCCCAGATTCTTCGCCAGTTGAACATCTGTCAGACGGTCACCGATAACATAAGAGTTAGCAAGATCGTAGTCGCCTGCCAAGTACTTTTTCATCATACCGATACCTGGCTTGCGCGTCTCCAATCCCTCGTGCTCAAAGCTACGGTCAATCAATATTTCATCGAACTTGATGCCTTCACTTTCCAGGATTTCCAGCATCTTGTTCTGGTAAGGCCAGAAAGTTTCTTCAGGATAAGAGTCGGTTCCGAGTCCGTCCTGGTTCGTCACCATCACAAACTCGTAGTCCAGCTCAGAATAAATCTTAAAGAGGTTGCGAATCGCTTTCGGCACAAAGGCAAACTTCTCAAAAGAATCTACCTGGTAATCGGTCTTGGGCTCCACCAAAATGGTGCCGTCACGGTCTATGAATAATGCTTTTTTCATTTTCTTTTTTGGATGAAAGACACAAGATTAAAGACACAGGACAAATTCGTATACTAATATCTTGTGTCTTGTGTCTTTAATCTTGTGTCTCAAATTCAGTTATCGCGTTCAATAATTCCTGATTTTCTTCCAGTGTTCCGATTGAGATGCGAAGGCAGCCTTCACAACCAGGCACCGTGGTGCGGTTGCGCACAACTATACCTTTGTCTAAAAGAAACTTATATAAGCCATTTGCATCTGTTACTTTAACTAGCAGAAAGTTGGCATCGGAAGGATAAACGTGCAACACTTGCTTTAGCGTAGGCAGTGTTTGCTCCAGCAGCGTACGCTCCTGCACAATCTCTTCCACCATAAATTTTAGCTGTTCCTGCTGCTCCAACGCCTTTAGCGCCAGTTCCTGCGTGGCTTCGTTAATGTTGTATGGCGGCTTTATTTTATCCAAATAGGCGATGATTTCTTCTGAGGCAAAGGCCAAACCTAAACGCAAACCAGCCATACCCCAAGCTTTAGAGAAAGTCTGCAGCACCACCAGGTTCGGAAACTCTTTTAATCGTGTTGTCCAACTAGGAGTAGAGGCAAAATCGATGTAAGCCTCGTCTATTACCACCATTCCATTATAGTTGCGGAGTATCTTTTCTATACTTTCAGGTTGGATGCTGTTGCCAGTCGGATTGTTTGGGGAGCAGATAAAGATAAGCTTTGTCTCTGGCTTAACAGCCTGCAGCACCTGTTCCACGGGTATCTGGAAATCAGGCGTGAGCTGTACTTCATCGATCCGCACCTCGTTCAGGTTTGCTGACACCTCGTACATACCGTAAGTGGGCGGCAGGTTCAGTAAAGCATCTTTACCAGGGCGGCACAACAAACGCAAAAGCAAGTCAATGGCTTCGTCGCTGCCGTTGCCTAGGAAAATCTGCCCAGGCTCCATTCCTTTTATGGCAGCAATCTGTTCCTTCAGCTTGCGCTGGTGCGGATCGGGGTAGCGGTTGTAGTTGTTGCCTGCCAGGCTGCCAAGGCTGTTTTCGTTGGCATCAATGAAAATGCTGGCGGTGCCTTTAAACTCATCACGGGCCGAAGAATAAGGCTTCATCTTCAGCACGTTTTCTCTTACTAGACTTTCTAAATTAAACATGCTATACCTCCTTCAGCCTGATTGAAACTGCATTTTTGTGTGCCTGCAAGCCTTCTGCCTCAGCCATTACCTCTACCGTACGACCTATACTTTGCAGTCCCTGCGGTGAGATATGCTGGAACGTGATCTTCTTGATAAAGCTGTCTAAAGAAACGCCGCTATAAGCACGGGCGTAGCCATTGGTAGGCAAGGTATGGTTGGTACCAGAAGCATAGTCGCCAGCAGATTCAGGAGTATAGTTGCCCAGGAAAACGGAACCAGCATTTATGACACCTTCTGCTATGCTTTCAAAGTCCTGCACCGCCAAAATCAGGTGTTCAGGTGCGTAAAGGTTTGAAAAACGAAGCATCTCTTGCGCATCGTTAAGCACAATAGCCACACTGTTTTCTAAGGCTTTAGCAGCAAAAGCTTCACGTGGTAGTTGAGCCAGTTGTTCTTCCAGCTCCACACCTACCTGCTGCAACAAATCTTCTGAAGTTGTCAGCAATATCACCTGCGAGTCGGCCCCGTGTTCTGCTTGGGAAAGCAGATCAGCGGCTACGAAAGCTGGATTGGCTGCTTCATCAGCCATCACCAAAACTTCCGAAGGACCAGCTGGTAAATCGATAGCAACTCCTGCTTTGTTTACTAATTGCTTTGCTACAGTTACGTACTGGTTGCCTGGTCCGAAAATCTTGTTTACAGCAGGCACACTTTCGGTTCCGAAAGCCATGGCTGCCACAGCCTGTGCGCCGCCTGCTTTTACCACACGTTCTATACCTAAGATAGAAGCGGTATAAAGTATGGCAGGATGTACTTTGCCTGCTTTGTTTGGAGGCGTGCAAAGCACCAGTTCTCTGCATCCAGCTATACGGGCAGGAACACCCAGCATGAGCAGCGTAGAAAACAGGGGCGCCGTACCCCCAGGTATGTATAAACCTACTTTTTCGATGGCTACACTTTTGCGCCAGCACTTCACGCCAGGCATGGTTTCAACAGGATTAAACTCCTCTTTCTGTTGCAGGTGGAAAAGTTCTATATTGCTATAAGCCTGCTGAATAGCCTCCTTCAGTTCATCCGATAGTTCAGCACCAGCACCAGCAATTTCCTCAGCCGTTGCGAGTAAACTTTCAGGACGAACACCATCAAACTTCTCTGCCAATTGTAGCAGCGCCTCATCGCCCTGCTCCTGCACCAGCTTAAAAGTTTCTCTTATTCCTGGCTCCAGCTCTTCCAGGTCTTTTACAGGGCGCTTTACCAGCTCCTGCCAAGTGGCTGGGTCAGGATATTTTAACTTGCGGATCATAGAATCATCTTCTCTATCGGTACCACCAATATGCCCTGTGCTCCTGCGTCACGCAGCCTTTCGATCATCTCCCAGAAATCATCTTCGTTGACTACAGAGTGAATGGAGCTCCAGCCTTCTTGTGCCAGTGGCAGCACAGAAGGAGATTTTGCTCCTGGTAACAAACTGATAATCTCGTCAACCTTCTCGTTTGGAGCATTTAGCAGAATATACTTTGCCCGCTGCGCACGTTGCACCGCATGAATGCGGAATAACAGCTTCTCCAAAATAGCCTTTTTCTCTTCGCTCAGGTTTTGGTTGGCAATTAGCACCGCTTGTGATTTAAATACTCGCTCCACCTCTTTCAAACCATTGCTAATCAAGGTGCTGCCAGAGCTCACAATATCGCAGATAGCATCGGCCAGACCTATGCTGGGTGCAATCTCCACAGAACCGCTGATGGTATGAATATGTGCCGTTACACCTTGTTCTTGCAGGTAAGTCTGCAGCAGATTAGGGTACGAAGTGGCAATATTTTTCCCTTCCAGATCTTTAACTGAGTTATACTCGGCAGATTTAGGTACAGCCAGCGATAAACGGCATTTGGAGAAGCCCAGTTCCTCTACAGACAGGTCCTGCTTGCCTTCCTCTACCAAAACATTCTGACCTACAATGCCAATGTCAGCCACACCGTCGGCTACATAGCCAGGGATGTCATCGTCGCGCAGGAAAAGTATCTCTAATGGAAAATTGGTTGATTCGGTCTTTAATTTCAGGCTGCTGCTGATAAACGAGATTCCGCATTCTCTAATTAATGCAAGGGAATCGTCGCTGAGCCTGCCTGATTTTTGTACGGCAATACGTAGCATGTTTCTTTTTGTAGTTTACAGATGTAAAAATAGCAGGTGCTTTGCTGCGAAGCAAAGTTAATCGGGTACTTAGCCCTATGGGGGCAATATGGTTTTATGATTCCTCTTACGAGGAATGTTGGAAATGATGAGCATGCGCAGTCAGGGCAACAGGCGCTGCCACTGGAAATGATGAAATATAGTGCTTTCTTTTGCTCATAATTGATATTACAAATAAAAGACGTTTTTTGTTTAGATAAAAATGTAAATAGGTAAAATTTTATACTCTCAACTTTTACAAGAAATAAATCAATTTCACATAACAAAAACACAAATCTAAATGTAAAATAATTTTGTTATCTATATATCAATATTTGATTGCTCTCCACAATTTTATGGCATAGTTTTTTCTAAACATTCTATCGTTATAATTTTACTGTGCACTCTGAGTTTTAAGATGAATAAGTTTATCTATACTATTGCTTTTCTAATTCTGTTCCTGATCTCTTTCACAGTATCAGCGCAACTTAAATTGCCACAGGCAAGCCCTGAAGCCGTGATTAAGCAAACAATCGGCTTAACTGATATCAGAATTCAATACCATGCCCCAAGCGTAAGGGGTCGTAAGATTTTTGGAAATCTTGTTCCGTACGGCACCCTATGGCGAGCTGGAGCAAACGAAGCGACAGTAATCAAGTTTAGCGATGATCTGTTCCTGAACAGAGAACGTGTACCAGCTGGCTCCTACTCTGTTTTTATACTGCCAGAAAGCGATTCGGTTTGGAATGTGGTATTGAACAGTGATACAACTCTTTGGGGATTGGAAGGTTATAGTGAGCTAAATGATGTTGCCTATTTACGCGTAAAACCTAAAAAGGCTCCCTTTCAAGAAACAATGCAGTTTTCTTTTTCTGACCTTAGCACGAACACAGGTTACTTACATTTGCGCTGGGAAAACAGCCAAATAACATTGCACATAGAGACTGAAGTAGAAAAAAAGGCTTTAGCAAATATTCAAAAAGCGTTGGCAGAGGCTAAACCTGATGACTGGTACATTTGGGCCCAAGCCGCTGAGTATATGTTGCCGCGTAAAGAACACCATAAGATGGCTTTGGAATGGATAAATAAGTCTATCGCAATTAAAGAAAATTTCTTTAACGATTGGATCAAGGCCAGACTTTATGCACTGAATTTAGAATTCCAGATGGCTGCCACTTTAACAGCCAAAGCTATGCAACTTGGCAACGAAGACCCAGAATCGTATAAAACTTACGCCAAAGATATTGAAGCAGCGCATAACGACTGGAAAAAGCGAAAACTGTAGCTTCCTTTACTGGAAGGGCGTTGATTGTTGTTCTTACATGAGAAAAAAGAGCCGAAGGTAAGCTTATTGCGAAGCCTGATGTTATTTAAAATCTAGCAATAACACGAAGATTTAGTCTCCTGCCCGTTAAGTAGTTAGGAAGGGCATATACAATGCCATTCACATCTGTTATATAGTTGTAGGAAACACGATTGTTCGCATCTATCAGGTTCAACACTTCTAATCCTAGCCAAAGGCTCTCCAATGCTAAAGCCTTCCGATTATCTTGTTCTTCGTCAAAGACTATTTGCTTTGAAAACCCAGTATCCACACGTTTATAAGATTTACCTGAAAACGCATTGCGGTAGGCTGGCTGGTTAGGAGGCCCAAAAGGGAGACCTGAGGCATAAGCCAAATTCAGATACATGCGCATCGTTGGGTTATTTGGCAAATGATCCTGAAAGAACACCCCAATGTTTAGCAGCTGATCTGTGGGCCTGCGGATAAAACCTATTGCCTGTTGTCCTACGGCCTCACCAGTGTTATTATACACAACTGCAGAATCGCCCGACACGTTCTCGCGCGTTCTTAAAAAACCTACACTAAACCAAGACTCCGCTCCTTCTATAAACTCTCCGTTCACCCTTACATCGAATCCTGTTGCATACGCTTTCGCATTGTTTTGGGCATAATACCGCAGCCTCACATTATCTATATCATAAGGTACTACATTAGTCATGTGCTTGTAGTATGCCTCGGCAGACAGTTTAAAGTCCCGCCCCCAGGATTGGAAGATATAGTCGCTCCCGACAATAGCGTGTAAAGAGCGCTGTGCCTTCAACTCAGGATTTAGCTCGCCCTGCATATTTCGCAGTTCCCTGTAAAATGGTGGCTGGTAGTATAAACCTATGGCTGCTTTAAAGGATAAATCAGGGTTTTTCCGCGTGATGAATGAATACTGCAAACGCGGCGTTAAAGTCATTTCCTTATTATAGCTCCAGTAGCTTGCCCTTACACCATACGTTATTGTTTTTAGTGAATCAATTTCGTAGGTGTGCTGTGCAAATGCATTGTACCTTAAGCTGTTTAGCGATAACTGCGAGTGTAGCAGATAGTTCTGTGAAACATAATCTGCAGAATCTGTAAAACCATACTCCTGCAATTGATCCTCTATATCCTCTAAGCCCACTTTAGCGCCAAAGGCTACATGACTCCTGCTGTTCAGCCGCCAGTTGTTGCGGCTCTCTGCTGTAAGCATGCGTGCCAGCAACTTATTACGAGCATGGTCGAACTGAGTACCCAATCCTACTGATTGCAAGCATTCGCCATAAGTGCTGCTTCCAGGATTATTATCGATGTCGCAAAGGCGGTAGCCAGCTTCCAGATCACGATATTCCCGCTCCAGCGATTGCACACCAGATAGAATAAGATTCGAAGTAAAAGAAGGTCTAAACTGATGCTGCAAGTTCAGGCCAAGCTGATATGTGCTATAGTCCATTTGTTCACGCCCATCATACCCCACCGTTACCCGAACTACCTGCTGAGTGGTGCCAAAAGAGGTTATACGCGTAACAGGCACGACTTCATAATCGTTTTGGGCAACACTGGCAAGCACACCTATAGTTGTTCGTTCTGGCGTTTGCCCTTTGCCTGAAAGATCATAATGGAAATAAGCCTGTGCATCGGTGAATAAAGGCCTATACTCACCTTCTACCTGAAGGCTGTTGAGCAGGTATTGACCGTTTTTGTGGCGCAAACCTAACACAAAAGAAGCTTTGTTATTAGCTGAGGCCCCTTCCAGGTGTATAGCTCCGCCCGTTAAGCCTCCTGTAACAGAACCAGCAAATGCTGTGGGTTTTTTATAGGTGATATCCAGTACAGAGGAAAGCTTATCGCCATACTTGGGCTGCCAGCCACCAGAGGAGAACGTGATGTTATCGACAAGATCAGGATTGACAAAACTCAGCCCTTCCTGCTGCCCATTTGTTATTAAGAAAGGTCTGTAAATCTCTATACCATTAACGTATACAAGGTTTTCATCGTAGTTTCCGCCTCTTACAGAATAAGTTGACGATAGCTCATTGTTACTGGTAACTCCTGGCAAGGTGCTGAGAATCTTGTTGAAGTCGCCAAAGGCAGAAGGTAGTTCTTTGGCATTTTTCGGGTCCAGTTTCGTTAAACTTACCTGCTCCCGTGTGTCCTGCTCATTTTTGCCTCTTACATCAACTGTATTCAGCTGTCTTGGGTCTAGCTGAAGTACAAAGTTTAAAGTCAGTGTTTGATTCGCCGCAAGCTTGACTTTTTTTTCTTGTGGTAAATAGCCGACATAACGCACCTCTAGCACAAGCTCCTTTGCAGCTGGCACGGTAAAACTATATTGGCCATCTGCATTGGTCAGTACGCCTTTGCTGCTGCCCTTAATACCTATTGTCGCTAGTTCTAAGGGTTCATTTAATTGATTTAGTATACTACCCGTCACGGTTGCCTGTTGCGCAGCAAGCCCTAGCGGGGCCATCAACAGAAGCCATAACCATAGATACTTAATCATGAAAAGTGACCTTACTTGGCACTGTTTTTAAGATCAGCTATGGTTTGGGCAGGATCAGCGGAACTGAACACAAAGCTACCCGCTACCAATACATCGACTCCCGATTCGAGTAGCAAAGGAGCGTTCTGCTGATTCACACCACCATCCACTTCAATCAGCGCCTTTGAATTTCTGGACAGTATTAGCTCCTTCAACTTCTCTATTCTACGGTAGGTGTTCTCGATAAACTTCTGTCCTCCAAACCCTGGGTTAACAGACATGATCAATACCATATCCAAATCTGAGATTACATCTTCTAGTAACTTAACAGAAGTATGAGGATTGAGAGCCACTCCAGCCTTAGCTCCTGTATCTTTTATTTGCTGAATGGTTCTATGGAGATGGGTACAGGCTTCGTAATGAACCGTGATAGTATCGGCACCTGCTTTTCTGAATTGCTCAATATATAGCTCTGGCTCCTCAATCATTAAATGCACATCCATCGGTTTCTCAGCAAAACGCTGTATTGCCTGCATCACAGGAAAACCAAAGGAAATATTTGACACAAAACGGCCATCCATGATATCAATGTGCAGCCAATCTGCCTGGCTAGCATTCAACATCGCTACTTCCGACTGCAGGTTAGCAAAGTCAGAAGCAAGCATAGAAGGGGCTATTATTGGTTTCATATTACAAAGATAAGGAAGTGCTTAGAACTTAAAATGCTAATTAGGAAATAGAACTTGTGTTTACTGCATTTGCATATTAACAATGTTGGCTGTAAACATGAATTTTCTCAACTTATAAACAGTTTTTTCTCTATCAGCAACTCAGCAAACAGACTAATTTATGAATGTAATTTTCTTTTCATAAACAGAAGTACATCAACTGATTAGAGTATAAATTATAGTCTTAAAGTTTAACAAATCGCACGGTGCTCATATTTCCGTTAGTATGCAAACGACACAAGTACATTCCTTTTTGCAAAACAGCAGGATTCAATAGCAGCACATGTTGTGGTTGGTGAGGCGGCAACTCCTGTTTATAAATTAATTTACCTTTTACGTCATAAATATGCACAACTGCCTCCTTTTGCTGTAGATGTACTGGCAAGAAAAGTTTTATATTCTCACTCGTTACAGGATTGGTAACATGAAAATCTTGCTGGGGTCTGGGAGGCAACACAGAGGTAAGTGTTTTGTTAGCTTTCGGAATGCCATAACCTATGGTATTATCAGGAGCTGTAGCATTGCTACCTATGCTTCTGATCAGCCTAATTAGCTCCATGTTTGTTTTGCCAGCATTTGCCTGCCACAAAATAGTTGCCATACCTGCCATAATAGGCGAAGAAAATGACGTTCCGATACTTTTCACCAAAGCACCATTACTATTGAGCACATAAGCATTCCACCCTAAAGCCACCACGTCAGGTTTTATCTGACCGTCAGCCGTTGGTCCGAAAGAACTGAATGGTGCACGTCTGCCAAGAGAATCGACAGCACCAACTGCAAGCACAGAGTCAGCATCGGCAGGAGCGGCAATATACCGCCAACTGCTAGCCCCATCATTACCCGCGCTTACCACCACTAACATACCTGTCGCCGCAGCAAAATCAGCTGCCTTAGACACAATAGTGGTGTTCCCATCCATTTGGCTGTATGTATAATCTATTGATGGCTCATCGAATAAGTTATAACCTAAAGAAGAATTTATTACATCAGCACCTGCACTGTCGGCATATTCTGCGGCTAAAAGCCAGTTTACTTCTTCTATGTGGTGCTCAGAGGCGGCATTTTCAGTTCTGAGCAAATAGTAATTAGCTTCATAAGCTGTACCAATCATTCTGCCTGGCTCGTAGGCAGCCATAGTAGATAACACTGCTGTTCCGTGTGAACTAGCATGGAAGACATTCTCCTGTTTCGCCACAAAATCAAACGTCCCCAGTAGATTTTGATTCTGAAACAGATGGGAAAAGGCAGAAATAGTATTTACAGAAGGAAAGCCAGCATCAAGTACAGCAATAGACAAGCCTTCGCCTCTGAAACCTGCTTCATGCAGTTGAATGACTCCAAGCATATCTGCCTGATGAAAGGCTAATCCATAATCAGCCGTATCGAGCAATATGGAAGAAGAAACAGCAGGAACATTTTCTAACGCTTTTACCTGTTGCCGTATTTGCTCTGAGAAAGCTGTTCTGTTTAAAGTTTGGGAAGAGCGAACGTAAGGCAGGGCTAGTAACTCCTCCAGTTTATCGGGAGTACATTCCACGACAGCAGCATTAAACCAACGGGAAGTATACCACAGCTTTACACCCTCCTGCTCTTTAAGACCTGCCACATAAGCAGGATTAACAGGTAAATCTTTTAACGTGATAGGAATGTGCTGCCTCTCACGCCTGGCTATGGCTTTTGTAGAAAGATAAACCTGGGGCTGAGTTATTTGATAAGGTGAGTTTGCTTTATCTGTAAAATATATCAGGTGTTTGCGCTCTTCTAATCCTGTGCTTTGAGCATAAGCAGCCGTAACACTAAAAACTAAAAAGATATAGAAGAGCCAATTCCTCATGAATCTACAATTTGCCGTAAGAAGCTAATTCTTCCGTTCTTTCATGCCCGTTAAGTTTGTAACCTTCCCCATACACACAGTCTTCTGGGGTACAAGAAGCATAAACCACACGATTGAAAAGTCTATACACTTTTCCTACACCCTTTGCATATACTTCCTTTCGCTCATCCTTAAACACTACGTTATCGGCAGGGTTACCCTGTACAACAGTTAGGGACTCAGGGTACGTATTTTCTCCTATTTGCAGTGGCTTACCCACATTCTGGTAACTATACGATTCCTTTCTTAAGTAAGGATCGGTTGCCAAGTCATTTACAATATTATTGTTGAATGCATCACCTAGCCATTTTTTGCCCTCTTCTACCGGGAAAACCAGCTTTATATATTTCGTATTGTTTTTGGAGAGGACTACCATATGTTCTGATTTCACAACTGTCAGAACTGAATCTTCAAGCCAAGCACCACTTTCATTTTTGCGAATGGAGCGAACAACTTTATAAGTGAGTTCGTTGGCTTGGTTGCGGAACGTATCTGTTACCACCTCCCGCATCTGGAAAATGCTGTCTACAACAGCAACGTTGTGCTGGTACTTAATATCTCTCACGTTGTAGATGTGGTAGTCGCCAACATGCAAGGGATAATATTCTAATCCCCTTGCCTTAGGATCTGGCTCCACAAAACTTTCGGTACAACCAGCTACCAAGCTAGCCACTACCACCACTAACAACAGAATTTTTCTCATTATGCTAAAACATCGAGCTGATAAGCCATATTATAGTTCGTTTCAATCCAGCCACCGCCTACTACGTCGTTTCCTTCGTAAAACACTGCTGCCTGCCCTGGCGCTATAGCATGTACGCCTTTTATGAAATGCACTTTCATTTTGTCACCATCCTGTTCTATGATAGCCTCTGTGCCAGGATCGTTATAGCGTACTTTCGTAACTGTTGGTATAGGTCTACCGTCTAAATTATCGTATTTCCCCATACTTAACTTTCCAACTGTCATGGCATTTTTAGCTAGATCTTCGAAATTGCCTAATACAACTCTGTTTTCATCTTTCTCGATGCGAGTTACATAGGCAGGAAAACCAAGTGCTACGCCCAAGCCTTTACGCTGGCCAATAGTATAGAAAGGATATCCTTCGTGCTTACCAACCACAGTACCATCCTCTAATACAAACTCTCCTCCTGCCACTTGCTCTTCCAGGCCATTCACTCTGCGCTTAAGAAAGCCTCTGTAGTCATTGTCAGGAATAAAGCAGATTTCATAAGACTCAGGCTTATTTACCAGATCTGTAAACCCACGCTCCAATGCCATTTGGCGAATCTCAGACTTATGCAGGTTACCCAGCGGGAAAATAGTGCGGCTCAGGCTCTTTTGCGATATTCCCCACAAAGCATAAGACTGATCCTTGTTTTCGTCCAGACCTTTAGATATGATATACCGTCCATTCTCTTCGCGTACATTAGCATAATGGCCTGTAGCAATAAAATCACAACCTAATTGATCGGCACGGCGCAATAAAGCATCCCACTTAATGTGCGTGTTACACAACACGCAAGGGTTTGGAGTGCGGCCTGCTAAATATTCATCTGTGAAATGATTTATAACAAAGTCACCAAACTCTTCCCTGATATCGATAATATAGTGCGGGAATCCAAGACTAACGGCAATATTACGGGCATCGTTGATGGAGTCTAGACTGCAGCATCCTGTTTCTTTCTTACTCGCACCGCTGGAGGCATAGTCCCATGTTTTCATAGTCATGCCTACTACTTCGTATCCTTGCTCATGCAGCATTACGGCAGCCACAGAGCTGTCGATACCGCCACTCATAGCTACTAATACTCTTCCTTTTGTACTCATTTATGTATAAAATTCAGATTCTGACTTAAAATTTTCACAAATATAGTAACAACAGAGCAGTAATAAAGATTCAGAGTAGCAAAATAGCACGTACAAAGACATTAGATACGGCTCTGTTGACGTTTTAACGTTGTAAAAAAGTGTGCAAAATTTGGCATAGAAAAGAAATGGAGTTTACTTTGGATTATATAATAACACACAAGCTTCTATAAAATTATAAACCAATATGAGTCTACGAACTTCAGTTATAGTAAATAGAGTGAACAATTTGAGCGATGCACGCTATTGTGCAGGTATGGGCGCTGATATTTTAGGTTTCAACCTGATGTTGGATGATCCTGAGCGTGTTTCTGCTGAGACATTGAAAGAAATCAGTGGCTGGGTAGCAGGTGTTAAACTTGCTGGAGAATTTATAAAGGCAAAGCCTGAGGTTATAAACGACCTGGCTGATGAGTTTAACTTGGACTACATTCAGTTAAACGTACCTTACCTGATTGACGAGGTAGAAGAAATAAATAGACCAGTGATCTTGAAAGTATATGTAGACAAAGACACTGTGGAAAGTGAGTTGCTGGAAGTAATGGAGCTCTACAGCCCTTATGTAGAATATTTCATTATCGACTCCAACGACTTCACAACAATAGACGACACTAACATCAAATTTCTGAAAGGCATAGCCAAGCAATTTGATGTATACATTGGCTTTGGCTTAAGCAAAGAAAATGCGTTGGAAGTAATAGAAAAAATCAAACCTGTCGGAATCGGTTTGCAAGGAGGAAACGAAATCAAACCAGGCTTGAAAGACTTTGATGAGCTACAGGAAATTTTCGAAGAGATAGAAGAAGCTTAAGGCTGCTATTAGTAGAGGTTCTACAAAATGTTACAAACCTGTAATCACAAGATGTTATAACAGATTATTTAAAGTTTAACTATAATGATGTACTGCCAAGCCAAATACCTCTTTGTACTAAGTTTCATGTTTATCTCTACGCTTACAAAAGTGCATTCCCAACAAAACCAACAGGTAATACCCCTATATAAAACTATTCCAAACGAAGTGCCAGGTTTGGATGAGGAAAATTCTCAAGTAGTGCCTGAGGGTTGGTTGAAGATTGAGAAAGTAAGAAAGCCAACTCTTACTGTGTACCTACCGCCAAAGGAAAAAGCTAATGGCACGGCTGTTGTCATTTGCCCTGGAGGTGGCTATGCCATTTTAGCTGCCTCACATGAAGGTTCTGATATTGCAAAGAAGTTTAATGAACAAGGTGTAGCTGCCTTTGTACTGAAGTACCGTTTACCAAGTGCTAAAACCTCATCTAACCCAGAAATAGCGCCTCTGCAAGATGCGCAACAGGCACTGCTTTTGGTAAGGGAGAACGCTAAAAAATGGAACATAGATCCTTCTCGTGTTGGAATTATGGGCTTTTCCGCTGGGGGGCATCTAGCCTCTACGGCAGGCACTCACTTTCAGAAAAGCTATATCGACAACCCAAAAAGTACCAGCGTAAGGCCAGATTTCATGCTGCTCATTTATCCTGTCATCAGCAGAAAAGAGGAGATTACACATCAAGGTTCATTTAATAATCTTTTAGGAGATAAGGCTTCTACTGCTAAAATAGAAGAATACTCAAACGAACTGCAGGTAACTTCTCAGACTCCGCCTACATTTCTGGTGCATGCTTCCGACGACGATGTGGTACATGCAAATAACAGTGTGCTGTTTTACCAGTCCTTGCTAAAAAATAATGTTCCTGCAGAATTGCACCTATACCAGGCTGGTGGTCACGGCTTCGGTTTGAAAAACCCTACCACCAAGGACCTGTGGTTTGACCGCTGCCTTAACTGGTTTGATACAAACAAATTATTAAACAAACGTTAAAGCTTTACATATAGCATAAAGAGGGCCTGGTAATCTTTTACCAGGCCCTCTTTATTTAAACTACAAAAATAAAGTTCAGTTCTTTAAGGCTGAAACTGTAGATACTTGATAGGAACACCTTCAGCCATATAGCGCTTCTCGTAGGTGGTATATATACCCATTGTGTGTTCCTGCAGATTTGAATTGTATAGGTCTGAAGTTTGCAACAGATTCTTTATACCTCGCTCCTGCAGCACCTCCAAGGTGTATTCATAAAGCTCCAGGTTATCAGTTTTCAAATGCACAATACCACCTGGTTTTAAAATTTGCTTGTACAGGTCCAGGAACCGTGGCGAAGTCAGGCGTCTCTTAATATCACGATCGCGTGGACGAGGGTCTGGAAAGGTAACCCAAATTTCATCTACTTCTCCATCGGCAAAATGATCTTTGATCTGCTCTACGTATACTCTCAGGAACGCCACATTGTATAACTCCTCCTCCAACGCCAGTGTACTTCCTTTCCAGAGACGAGCTCCTTTTATATCTACCCCGATAAAATTTTTATCAGGGAACAGCTTGGCCATACCTACGGTATATTCGCCACGGCCACAACCTATTTCCAATACTAAAGGTTTTTGGTTTTCGAAATGAACTTCTCGCCACTGTCCTACCAGTTGGCCAAAGTTTTCGTCACCCTCCTGTAATACATTTTCTCTTTCTGCTATTGCCTCAAATTTCTTGAGTTTTGATCTCGACATGTTAAAGTTCTTCTATTTCTGCTACCACAAAGGTACTACCTCCAATAAAAATTACCTCATCTACAGCAGCAAACTCCTTCGCTGCCGCTATAGCTTCTGCAACTGTAGAATAAGCACTACCCTTTATGCCGTTAGCTACTGCGTTTTGAAGTAAATCCTGCACAGGCAGGGCTCTTGGTATGTTTGCCTGGCAAAAGTAGTAGCTATAATTTTTTGGGAGGAGTTGCAAAATGGTAGTTACATCCTTATCATTAACAGCACCAAAAACAAAATGCACCTTCTTGGGCTCCAAACTCTGTAGCTGAAGTAAAATCTGCTTTATTCCATCTACATTATGACCTGTATCGCATATGGTTAAAGGTTTATGGTTTAGCACCTGCCACCTTCCTTTTAGTCCAGTCAGTTTTCCAGCGTTAGCCAGTCCATCTCTTATTGCCTCATCCGAAATTTGAAAGCCTCTCTCCTGTAAAAGAAACAGCGACTGAAGCACCCCAGGCAAGTTATACTGCTGATACCGTCCAGGTAAATCAATAGCTAAACCTTCGAAGCATAAACTATTGTCTTTATAGACGTTAAACGCTTGACTTTGCAGTGAAACTTCAGATACCTTAACTTGAATAAGTTCGGAAGCAAAATGCAGAGGGGCTCCTACTGAGGCAGCCTTGTCTGCAAACACTTCTGCTATTTCAGGTTGTTTCGCACTTACTACGGCAGGTACACCTGCTTTGATAATACCTGCCTTCTCTCCTGCTATAGCTTGTAAGGTATCACCCAGTAAAGCCTGGTGATCATAACCGATGTTCGTAATAAGTGAGACCTCTGGCTGGATGATATTAGTAGAATCTAGCCTGCCGCCCAACCCTACTTCTATAACAGCCACATCCACCTTTTCGTCAGCAAAGTATTTAAAAGCCAAGGCCACCGTCATTTCGAAAAAGGAAGGCTTCACACTCTCAAATAAAGCTTTATGGTGTTCCACAAAGTTCACAACATACGCCTCTGGCACCTCTTGCCCGTTTATGCGGACACGCTCTGTAAATGATTTAAGATGCGGAGAAGTATAAAGGCCTGTTTTATAGCCTGCCTGCTGCAAAACAGCCGCCAGCATGTGTGAGCTGCTGCCCTTGCCATTGGTGCCTGCCACATGCACAGTTTTAAAAGTATGCTGTGGCTGCCCAAGGGCATCGCATAAGGTTATAGTATTGTCTAGGCTCTTCTTAAAAGCAGCATTGCCGATGCGGTGAAACATCGGCAATTGCTGGTATAAGTAATCAAGACACTCTTGGTAGGTCATTGAAAAAATTAGCGGGATGTAATTCTGAATG
This sequence comes from Pontibacter harenae, assembly GCF_020907245.1. Lineage (GTDB taxonomy): Bacteria > Bacteroidota > Bacteroidia > Cytophagales > Hymenobacteraceae > Pontibacter > Pontibacter harenae. The sequence continues at coordinate 34,380 of NZ_JAJJWH010000018.1, forward strand.
TAACAGTACCTGAAGCCCCTGCAGAATTGGCAGAACTGCCACCTGTACGGCTAAAAGTAGTTTTTTGAAGCTGGTCTTTGTACCACTTTTCTACGTTTGGAGAAACAGTGCTTTCTATTGTAGTTACGTTTACAAGGTTACCATCTCCATCAATCTTGATCCTGAACCTTACAATGCCAGTTTCATTTTCATATGGGTCTTTGCGTGGTTCGATGTCATAACGCCAGCCAGCCATATCCAATGAGCCGCCACCACCGCCACCTGGTTTGCCATAAAGCGCTTTCGCATCAAGCTTTCCTTCTGGAGAGCCTTTGTCGCCTACGGCATTGGCATCGTCTCCATTGTTATTACCAGTTGCTTCGTTAGAGGTGCCGCTTTTACCTGTACCTGTACTTGTGGTAGGTTTCCCTGGGTACAAAGACTTTGGCTTCTCAGGCTCTTTTTTAACAACTTCCTCCTTTGGTTGTGGCTTTGGAGTAGGTTTTACTTCCTCTTTTACAGCAACAGGCGCATTTGCCGTTGTAGTAGCCACTTTAGGTGTTTCCACAGGAGTTGGGGGCGTTGGCTGCACTACAGGTTCTGGCTCTGGAAGCGGATCGGGTTGTGTAGGCGCAGGCTTACTATCCATTACGTTCTTAGATTCGTTTGGGGTTGCCTCCGACTGCACGTCTCCGCTACCAACAGCTGAGGTACCATAGTTTAATTCTATACCAATCTCAGGAGCTGGTGGATCTGGAGCGCGCCAGGCCAGCATATACAGCAGAAACAGCAAAATAAGCACATGCAGGGCCACACTTAAGCCAGCAGCAATTCGTTTATTTTTCTGTTCCTCCTCTAATGTGTAAGTTGCCATAGTTTGTTTTTATTATTCTGTTGGCACAGTGGCCAGTGAAACTTTAGCTTTAAGGTCAGCGGCAATGCCAGCTACCTTAGCGAAGTGCTCCACTGGAACGCTTTTGTCAACATGTAACACCACCACGCCTTCTTCTGTTCCTTGCAAAAGTGCTGCCAATTGTGGTTGAATATCCCCTACAGCAATCTCCTTATCATTCAAGTAATACTTTAAGTCAGGGGTAATCGTAATGCTTATCTTCTGCATTACAATGTTCGAGGTTTGGCTGGAAGGCAAGCTTACAGGTAGTCCCGAAGGTGTAACGAAGTTAGAAGTAAGCATAAAGAATATGAGCAACAGAAATATAATGTCCGTCATAGACGACATGCTGAACTCGGCATTGATTCTGTTTTTAGATCGAAGATTCATTAAACCTGAGGCTCTTGTAGTAAGTCGATGAATTCAATAGAAGAATACTCCATGTTATGTACGATGTTATCGATTTTAGAAACCAGATAATTGTACCCAACATAAACAGGCAAACCGATGATCAAACCTGTAGCTGTTGTTACCATGGCTTCATATATACCGCTAGAAAGCAACTTAGGGCTGACAGAACCCTCTGCCTGCGCAATAGCGATAAAGGCTCCGATCATACCAGTTACTGTACCCAAGAAACCTAGCATTGGAGCGGCACCAGCAATAGTAGCCAGAGCAGAAAGATTCTTCTCTAAACGGCTGATCTCTATTTTACCAGTGTTCTCTATAGAAGTCTCTATGTTTTTAAGCGGGTTACCGATGCGTGAAATACCTTTTTCCAACATGCGTGAAACTGGCGTGTTTGTTTGGGCACAAAGCATTTTAGCACCGTTTATATCGCCAGCCAAAACAAGACTCTTTATGCGATCGTTGAAGCCGTCTGGGTTTTTTGCTGCTTTCTTAAGCGTAAGGTAACGCTCAAAAAAGATGTACACAGCAGCTAGAGAAAGAAGCGCAAGGGGAATCATAGCCCAACCACCAGCAAGAGCTAAATCAATCAGATGAACAGAAGTGTCAGCTGCTTCTGCATTCTCAGCAAGAGCTGCCGTAGAGTCGGCAGGAGCTGTAATAATTTGTAAAAAGAGTGATGTCATGTTAATAATTAAGTACCCAAATTGTTTCTCCGAAAGTTTTCATGTAAGATTCCAATTTACCAACGGCTTCTGCTGATGTAGCAAAATCTGCTACGGCCACACGGTAAAGTTTTTTACCAGGATACGGCGTTAAAACTAACGCTTTATGTCCTTTCTTAAGCACTGCATCGCGGCTTATCTCTGCCATTTTTTGTGTAGAGTAGCTACCTGCAATAATATAGTAACGGTTAGTTTTGTTTTTGATTATGAGCGGCTCAGCTTTTGTTTTTTCAACAGTTGCTGGCACCACTTTATTTTCAATAACATCCTCTTCTACAGCAACTTCAGCTACATTACCTTCATCAACGCTTTCAGCTATTGTATCAGTTTCTGCATCAGCATAGGTAAATGTATCATTCAACGGACCCAGCCACTCTGGCTCTTGCTTTTCCTTAGAAAGCTGCAAGCCTACTGTCAAAGCTTTCATCGCCATAAAACGATCTGCTTCAGAAGTAACATAGTTCGATGCATTGCTAGATCGCTGTTGCAAATTACCATGCATCAAACTGAAAGGATTAAGGCTGCTAAGGTTGTGGTCAGATTGTAAGTTTAAAAAATAAAGGCCTGACACCGTTAAACCACCTATCATAAGCCCGGCAGCTACTGTATACATGCGCTTCAAGCGCTTACGTAACGGCTGCTTTTCGGCAACAGGTACCTGGCGCTCCTTCAGCAAAGTACGCAACACTGCAGGCTCTTCCAGCCTCACAGGCCTAAGCGCAATTTCTGGCAGGCCAAAGCTTGCCTCTAGCAGGTTATCGCCCTCTACATATTCAAACTCCAGCCTGCGCTCCTGGTTATACCTGAAAACGCCGATATCCGTCAGTTCAAATCTGTGTTCGGCCTCTAATTTAGCTTTTACCTGTTGTACAAAAGCAGCTACCTCCTGCTGTGCTTCATCCTTACTTATTCCTTTATGATGCGCGATTGTACTAATCAACAAGCCATCATTCAGAACAAGCTTTTCGTTGAAAGCAATCTTTTTAGAAGGAGGTAAAATTATCTGTTTTACCGGATGTACCCTTGCTGACACATACCGTGCGATCAACCCACCAAAGTTGGGAATGATGACACAGTCATGGTCATAGAGTAAAGTCTTTATGTGCTTCTCAACCATAGGCTCTTAAAATGAATAAGTTACACCACCAATAAGGTTAATTCCTTTGTTTGGGTAGTTTATAAAACGTTCATACCTCTGCCCAAACAAGTTATTTGCCATCACAAAGAATGTGAATTTATTCGTAAATCTATAATCTGCCTTCAGGTTTAAATCTACAATAGTGTCAGTTTCTCTTAACGTAGATGCTTCCTGAGCAGAATTTACACGAGCGTATGAACTGCCAATATAATAAAGTTCTGAGTTAAAGAGAATCTTATCGTAGAAGTTATAGGTAGCAAAAGCAGTTGCCATCAGTTCTGGACGGTGGTAAGGCTGCTCCAAAGATGCAGTATTGTACTTGTTATAATCTGCTTTAAAACCCAGGCGTAGTTCATCTGAATGATTGAAAACGGCTTCGGCATATACGTTCATCACATTTGTTACACCATCGTCATAAACCAATTCAAATTTTGTCGGGTCCTGCTCAGATGGGTTGTAAAAGTAAAGATTACGGTAGTTCTGATATGCCACTCTACCAGTAAGATTTACATAATTAGCGATGTTGGCAGTAAATCCTGCATAAACTTCCAATCCTTTGTTGGCATCAGCAACTTGCACATTAGGAGCTAGGAATGGGTTCTCCTCTGTTAGCCCATATAAAGTTACTCTTTGCAAATCGCCACCTAAACCGGCATAAATCAACAGGTTATTCTTAATAGGCTCCAGGTCTAATCTAACCATTGGATAGATATTGAGCTTGCGAGCATTGTTGATGGTGTCACCCGTATATGCCACATTAGCTCCAATAGCCAAACGAACAGCATTCAGTTGGCGTTCATACGTCGGGTTCAGTTTAAAAAACGGACGACTAACGGATGCAGAGTCTTTCTGCGACACATAAGAGAAATCTACGCCTACCTTGAAGTCAGAAACATCATCTATGTTATAATCTCCTCTTACTCCGAGTGCTACATTCGTTTCGCTTAAGTTATACTTATCGTTTAAGTAGTTTACCTTCAGGCCAGCATTATAAAGGAATGGTGACTTTGAGTCTTGGTTATGCAAGAAGCCTTCGGCGTTTACCTTATTATAGATTTGCTCAATGGATTCTTTGTCAACAGGTACTTCTATATCTGTGAAGCCTTGGTAACCATAGTAGTGAACTTTATCTCGGTTATAGCCAAGTCTTCCTCCAATGGTAAGTCCTTTGAGATACTGCTCGCCGTGCAGGCTTATGGCACTATTTGCCACAGCAGAATTACCTTTGTCTACAGGGCCTCTGGCAGAAGAAATATGCCCAACCTCCGCACCATACGAAGCTTTGTCGCTGCGTTTGTTATGGAAGTATCCTTTAAGATAAACGGTACCATAGTTGCCAATGCCTCCCTTTAGGTAGTTGCCGTACAGTTTCTCTAACTCCTCCTGCTTAATGGTCAGCACCTTCATCTGCAGTTCTATATCCTGCGATGGCAAACGATAATCGCTATAACGGTAGCGAACAGTTCTGTCAGCTGGTTCCGGGGCGTTGATGCGGATCATCTCGAAGTTACGAGCAGCCTGTGGTAATTCAATCGTACGATTCTTCTCCACCACAACCTCTGCGTCTTCTAGCTTTGCTCCCTCGCCCCAACCTGTATTACCCTGCGCCTGCGCATTGTTCAACATACTATAGCCTACACTCAGTACAATGGCTAATGAAGCTAACTTTATATTCTTTTTCATGCTAATGTCTTGTCCCTTTTAAGCCAAACTACTTGATGCCTTGCCCAGTTTTGTTTTTAGATGAATCGCGAGGAGCTGCAACTGCATTTTTGTTACCATTCATCTTCGCTAACTTCTGCTTCGCTTCTTCTACAATTTCTGGCACTGGAGATCCTTCAATAATAGAATTGAGTGTTGCCTCTGCCTGGAACTGTTCATTCTGGGCAGCATAGTTATCAGCAATAATAAGGAAGGTCTTCCCTAACCAGTAATCGTAGTTCGCATACTTGTTGGTATACTCGAAGGCTACATCCGTAGACTCTTTGTATTTCTTTTGCTTATAAAGTATCTCAGCAATCAGGTATTGGGCCTCCGCACCATTTATATCAGTTGCAGATTTAACCGTCTCGCGCAGCTCTGTTAAAGCCTGATCCAGATTGCCTTGTGCGTATGTAGATTTTGCTCTGAACAGTAATGCCGTGTTATAAGCATTCAGCGCAGCGTTTCCTTGGCTAATCAGCTCATTTGCTACACGCTTTGTTGCTGCATAATCTTTTGTCTGATAGTAGCTTTGCATTAGTCCAGTTAAAGCAGTTTGTTGCTCTTTTCTGTTCGTTGCCAAGTCACGCAGACGGTTGTAGTACTTGATAGCCTCATTGTAATTCTTCGCCTCAAACTCCATGTCAGCCACTTTCTGAATCGCTCTGTTAACGTATTCAGATTTATTCTCGGCAACAACCTCTCTCATGCGCTGTAAGCCAGCCTGCAGGTTATTTTGGCGCAGATAAGAATCGGCCAGGAAATAGCGGGCATTGCTTGCAAAGGTGCTCTTAGGGTAAGCTGTCAGGTAAGACTCGAATTTAGTGACAGCTTGGGCATACTTTTCGCTGAAGTAAAGTGTCTTAGCTGCCTCAAACTCAATACTTTCTAAGGCATCACTTTCTGGGTTAGAAGATTTATACTTCGCCAGGTAAACATCAAACTCCTCGCTGCGGTCTTGTGTAGCCAGCGCCTCCTGTAAGCTATACAACGCGCCGCTTGCTACCTTAGCAGCGGGGAATTCATCCAGCACACGCTTATAATCCTGTATGGCCTCATTGTACCTTCTCATGTTAGCATAGGCAACTCCGCGCTTATGCAAAGCGTTTGCTATGAGTTTAGTTTCAAGTTGGCTGTTAATCAGTGAGGTGAAACCTGTAATAGCAGGCGCATAGTTACCTGCCTCAAAATCTATTAAGGCTCGCTGGTACATGGCATCATCCAGGTAGCGGGAATTTGGGTACTTTGCTATAATCTCCTGCAAGGCCGCAGTTGCTCTATCATTTCTACCCATTAGGCTGGACACAACTCCTTTTTGAAATAGAGCATAATCTTTTTCTGCTGAACTGGAAGATATTACCCGCTCATACAACCCCAGCGCCTCGTTATAGTTCTTCGTTACATAATAGGTGTCTGCCAAACGAAGCGTTGCATCGTTATAGTTCGGGTTGCTTGGCTGAATTGCATCCAGGTAAGCCTTAAAATGCGTTAGCGCTTTATCGTATTGCTTGGTGTTATAGTAGGCATAACCAATACCATAGCGCGACTTAACGTAGTAATCGTTGGATGTGCTAGGGCTTGTACGGAAAACGGCTGCATAGCTATTAATAGCATCGTCGAAGCGCTGACCGATTGAGAAAGCCTCTCCCTTTACGTAATGGCTCGCAACAGTTACTTCTTTGTCGTAAGGGTACTGCAGCGACTTTTCTATTGTCTGTACGGCCAGAGGGAATTTGGCATCATTAAATTGATTAACCCCATGGTAATAAGTTACTCGCTGATAAGTTTGTAAGATGCGCCAGCTCTTGTTTTTCAAGCCTTCGATATGCTTGATGGCTTCGGCGTAGTTGTTTGAGTTAAAGTAAGATTCACTTAAAATGCGGTCAGCCTCTTCTCCTTGTTCAGATTCAGGGAAGTCCTGGTTGAAGCTTGCCAGCGAATTTATAACTTCTCTAAAGTTACCCAGTTCAAAATTGATTTGTGCATACTTTAGGGTGGCAGCCTCTGTTATATCCTTATCCAAGTTGCTCTTACGCGCCTGATCAAAAGCAGTCAAAGCAAATTGCTTGTTATCGTCGCGCAGGTAGCTTAGGCCAAGATAATAAGCCGCATTCTGCCCCAGTGTATCTTTTTTAAGCGCTACCTGCTTAAAGTTGGCAATAGCGTTTTTGTAGTTGTCGTTCTTGTAGTCGGTAAAAGCAATTTTATACTGCACCACAGGATCAAACGTGCGTTTGCCCTGAGCATATTGTGTAAAATACTTTTCAGCTGTTTTATAGTCAGCTTTTTGGTAGTAGGCATCACCAACCAGTAAGGCAATCTCATCAGCCTGCTGCACTTTTGGCGTTTTGGCTAGCGAAGCCTCTCCGTAGCGAATTACCTCATAAATATCGTTCTCCTTATAAAGAATCTCTGTGATCATATAAGGAACAATGCTCGCATAAGCTTCGTTTTTCTCCGCTATTTTCAAGTCTGTTTTAGCAGCAGCATAATCTCCGTTACGATACGCTATGTAGCCCGCGTAATAGTTAGAGGCATAAGCATAACGATGATCATCTTCTCTGAAACCAGTGGTTTTGTTTTTATCGAAATAGGTTTTCGCTTTGTCAAAATCTTTGGTGGCAAAGTAAGAGTAGCCGAGTTTAAACTCCAGTTCCTTGTTTTGCTTTATGCTCAGCAAATGTATCGGCGCCTGATCTAAATACTCAATAGCCTTCTTGTAATCCTTTTGATTGAAGTAGTAAAGCCCCAGTTCATATTTTGCCTGAGCTGTTTTAGGATGCGCAGGGTAATCCTTTACAAAGTTCAGGATAAGTTGCTCCGCATCAGGGTGAAGCAGGTTCAAACCACTAAGCGCATAGTAGTACTGTGCATCAGCTGTTTTAGAGGCTTCTCCGATAAGGGCAATATACTTTCTGAAGGCTTCTTGTGCCGGACCATACTTGGCACGGTCGAAGAGTTCTATTCCTTCATGAAAATATTTTTCATTAGAAGTGAAAACCTGCGTGTGCTGTGCCGCCACTACATGCGAACCGCCAGCCAAAACTGACGCAAGTGCTACTTTGTAGGCTATTTTCATATTAAACATTAATGCCTTAGCAGGCTAAAATTGACTGTTTTACAGTTGGGAGGTACAAGTTAACGAATTGGCTGATTTTTGCTGCAAAGCCTCCCTCACCATTTTCAAAGTTAATAAAATTTAAGTAGCTGCCGAGGCTTCTGCTACAATAAACTCACCAAGCAAAGAATATGCTACAATATCTATACAATGAAGAAAAAGCTAAATTTATTTTGTGGTACCTGAACTATTTTGCAACTCAGGATGCCATCGCCTTCGGTACTGGGTGCAATATTTTGAAGACAAGTTCTCTTAAAATATCAGCTTCTGTCATGTCGCCTCCTGTTACACCTTTTACCTGTAGGTCGGCGACCTTAATAAAATGTATAATATCGACACAGCGCTGAATCGGAAACACCCGCAGGGCCTGCATATATTCCTTTGCTAGAAAAGCTCTGTTGCCCAAACTCTTTCGCAGGCCTGCCTCCGACTTATCTGCAGATTGGTGCAGGCAAAGCAGCTTCGTAAAAAAAGAGAAAAGCAGAGACAGATTAGGAATTAGTGGGTTGTTTTTAGGATTTGCCTCAAAGTAATGGATGATGCGGTTTGCCTTCAGAGCGTCTCTGGCAATAAGAGCCGACTGCAATTCAAAAATATTATACTCCTTGCTGATGCCCACATTCTCCTGCACCACCCTCTCATCTATTGCCTGACCTGGCTTCAGGTTGATCAGCAGTTTTTCTATCTCATTGGCTAACCTGGAAAGATCGGCGCCGATAAACTCGCTAAGCATGAGCACCGCCTGCTGTGAGGCCTGTACCTTCTTTGTCTTCAGGAAACTGGTAACCCAAGCGGGCACCTGATTGTCGTACAGCTTTTTTGTGGTGAGTAACACTGCGTGTTTCTGCACAACCTTTGCCAACGATTTTCTCCCGTCCAGGGACTTATGCTTGTGGCAAAAAACAAGAATAGTAGAAGGCAATGGATTTTGAAGATACGCTTCCAGCTGCTTCATGCCATCTTCTTTATCTATGTCCTGTATGCTCTGTGCTTCCTTCACAATCACCACCTGCCGATCAGACATCATGGGGAATCGCTTAGCCTGCAGCAAAATAGTGGACACATCTACGTCTTTACCATAGATTACTACTTGGTTAAATCCCTTCTCATGCTCCTGCAGCGCATGTTTCTCGATGTAATCTGCTATCAGATCAATGTAATAAGACTCTTCGCCTTGTAGAAAGTATACAGGAGCAAAATGCCTTTTTTCCAGCTGCTCTAAAATCCCCTCGGGTGTGTGTGCCATTGCGGTTGGGTATTGTAACGGATAAATTTGGATAGGCTTTTACACTCTCTGGCAGAAGTGTGGCTGATAAATACGTGTGCCTCCCTCCTACAAATTTAAGCTATCGCTGGCAAAGTCAAAGTATAAACAGACGAGAAACCGAGGGTGCATCTGATTATTTTTCGAGAAAATGAACACAAAAATGGAAGTCTAACGAATGGAATAGCCAAGCCTATTGTTAGACTAAGACTTATGATGCGCATGGCATGGCTTTTTGGAAGGATACTTAAAAACAGCTGGTGTTTTACTCCCTCCTAATTGCATCCACAGGATTTAGCTTAGCAGCGCGTGTAGCAGGATAGGTGCCGAAGATAATACCAATGACTACTGCAATAACGGCAATAGTAAAAAAGGTGTTCCAGGTATAGGCTGCTTGAAAAGGCACGTCTACAAACACTTTTATGATAGGTACAATGGCCATGGTAGCCAGAACACCTAATACCAAGCCCAGAAAGCTACCGAAAAGCGACACCGTAACTGACTCTGCCAAAAACTGCAGCAAAATATCGAACTTTTTGGCGCCCATGGCTTTCCGAACACCTATCTCTACAGTGCGCTCATTTACAGATATTAGCAGAACATTCATGATGCCGATACCTCCCACTAGCACAGAAATACCTACAATCAAGCCCATTACTATTCTGAAAAGCAGGAATGCTTTGCTTGCCTGCTCCACGCGCGCTTCATTTGTTATCAAGACAAAATTGGTGCTGTCACTTGGAAAGTTCAGTTTTAACCAGTTCTCTATCTCTGCTTTAACAATAGGAACATCCTCCACTCTTCCTACCTCTAATATTCCTTTCGGAGGTGTGGCTTTCAGCTCCTCTTCCGTAAATAAAGTAATAGGCACATAAACCTGCGCATGATTTTCGTCTTTATTCTGCTTCAAAACACCTATCACTTTCGCCTCTCTGCCTCTTACCGCAACACTTCTTCCTATGTAATCTTCAACAGATTCCGCACCCATTGCTTCTTTGGCCAACCAATAATTTACATAGGCCACACCACTTCCAGCTGCAACATCCGCTGCAGAAAAAGCACGTCCAACAGCTATAGGTGTATCAGCTGCACGGGGCGCCGCAGAACCCACAACCGAGGCACCCATCGGTGCTGCCATACCTTCTACTGTAACTTCTTCTGAGCTTGAGATGCTTAAGTAACCTTGCGCTGGTTTAGATAAGGAAGATGTAAGCTTTGTGAAGTTCGTGTAGTTTAGATAGTTGTATTCCTCCTTCTTCAGCCACACATTATTTACTTTTTTGCGGGTATTTGTTTGTATCATCACCGCTTTCAAGGATGTGGTACTTGTAATCTGATCCTGAGCAAACTTCTCCAGCCCATCTATCAGCGACAGCACAGACACAAGCGCCGCTACCCCAATTACAATACCCAGAATGGAGAGAAGCGTGTGAAAAAGTCTAGACCGAATATTCTGCTGAGCCAGCGAGAAGGATAGAAAGGCTTTCTTGAACATGGAGCTACGGGTTGTCTCCTTAAATGTACATTATTTTCAGAATATATAAATAAGATATTGTGAGCTATATTTAGTAAGAAAATCTGATAAAGAAGTAGCTTAAAGCTGGTGCAAGCTATTAACCAGCTACCAGCTTTTATCTGCTTTTGTATAATGACTCGATGTGGTACTAGTCTATTTAAGTTTTTGATTTATGTTGACTCCTCTAAACACTCTTAAAGAACACTTGATGCACGATTCTCTGCTGCTTACTCCTAACTCTTTTATATCTTTGCCTTAAACAGATGAATTAGGTTTAGATGAATCTTATCGAAGAATTGAGATGGAGGGGCATGCTCCATGATTTCATGCCAGGTACAGAAGAGCAATTAGCTGCTGAAATGACGACAGGCTATATCGGCTTCGACCCTACCGCCAGCTCTCTGCATATTGGTAACCTTGCCACTATCATGCTACTGGTGCAGCTACAGCGTGCAGGACATAAACCAGTAGCCTTAGTGGGTGGCGCTACAGGTATGATCGGAGACCCTTCAGGCAAGTCGGCTGAACGCAACCTCCTTTCTGAAGAAACCCTTCAAACAAATCAAGCAGGTATCCGTGCACAACTGGAGAAGTTCCTGGACTTTAACTGCGGAGCCAACTCAGCTGAAATCGTTAACAACTACGATTGGTTTAAGGAGTTTAGCTTCCTAAATTTTCTGCGCGACGTGGGCAAGCACATCACTGTTAACTACATGATGAGCAAAGACTCTGTAAAAAAGCGCATTAATGCTGACGAGGAAGGTGAACGCGCCGAGGGACTTTCATATACAGAGTTCGCGTACCAACTTATACAGGGCTACGACTTTTACCATTTGTATAAAAACAAAAATGTACGTCTGCAGATGGGAGCTTCAGACCAGTGGGGCAACATTACCACAGGCACAGAGCTTATTCGCCGTATGGATGGAGGCAAAGCCTTTGCGTTGGTTGGCAAGCTGGTTACAAAATCAGACGGTACAAAGTTTGGTAAGTCTGAAGGCGGCAACGTGTGGCTTAACGCTGAACTAACCTCTCCTTACAAGTTTTACCAGTTCTGGCTCAACCTTTCTGATGAAGAAGCCGAGAAGCTCATAAAGGTATACACATTACTTCCTCAAGATGAAATTGCAAGGATTACAGAAGAGCACAATCAGGCGCCGCATTTACGCGTTCTACAGAAAGCCTTAGCTAAAGATGTTACAATTCGTGTGCATTCTGAAGAAGATTATAATGCAGCTGTAGAAGCCTCAGAAATTTTATTTGGTAAAGGCGATTTAGCCACTTTAAAAGGACTTAGCGAGCAAATATTGCTGTCTGTCTTTGAAGGTGTGCCACAGGTAGAAATCACCAAAGAGCAATACGCTGAGGCAAACACGGTAAGCGATTTATTATCCGAAACCACACAAGGTTTAATCTTCGATTCTAAAGGCGAAGCCAAGCGTATGATAAAAAATGGCGGCGTAAGAGTTAACCTTGAAAAGGTACAGAGCGCCGAAGACGCTGTAAATTTCGAACTATTGCAAGAGAAGTACCTCGTAGTGCAGAAAGGTAAAAAGAACTACTACCTAGTTAGTGTTAAATAATTAAATACCAAAACCTTATAAACAAAAAGGGTGGCTCTTTCGAGTCACCCTTTTTGTTTATCTCTTGTAGAAGAGTATTCAGTTACTGTGCAGCTTCGCTGTTTTTCATGTCCTGAACTTCCTTACGGATGTCCTGAGCCATGTTCTTTAGGTCTTGCATGCCTTTACGTACACGAGTACCTGCAGCAGCGTTTCCTTTGTCGTAGAATTTTTCGAAATCAGATTCAAGCGACATTACTAGATCCTTGAGTTTGCTAAAGTTGTTTGCCATTAGAGCTATTGGTTATAGTGAAACATATGGTTTAATCGCTCTAATATACACATTTAATGAAAACAAGCAAAAATTAAGGATTTTTAATATATGGCTTTACAGCCAGCTAGGCGGTAACTGCTGACTTTGAGTACAAGCCTTTGTCCAATTTTTGTGATATTTTCTCGAATGCTGCGATTGTCTCTTTTACGTCATCCAAAGTATGTGCAGCAGTAGGTATCAGGCGAAGCATGATAACATCTTTCGGCACTACCGGATACACTACAATCGAGCAGAAAATGCTGTAGTTCTCACGAAGGTCCAGTGTCAGCTGTGTAGCATCAGGAATCTGTCCGTTCAGGAATACAGGTGTTACAGGAGATTGTGTAGTACCTAAGTTAAAGCCCTTCTCGCGCAGTCCGCTTTGTAGAGCATCCACCACTTCCCAAAGTTTGTCTTTTAGCTCAGGCTTTGTTCTAAGTAACTCTAAACGCTTCAGCGCACCAACTGTTAGAGGCATTGGCAAAGACTTAGCAAAGATCTGAGAGCGCATGTTATAACGCAAATATTCTATCACCTGCTCGTTTGATGCCACAAAGGCACCGATGCTAGCCATAGATTTGGCAAACGTAGAGAAGTATACATCAATACCATCCTGGCAATTTAAATGCTCACCTGTACCAGCTCCAGTTTTACCCATTGTACCGAAACCGTGGGCATCGTCTACAAAAAGTCTGAAGTTAAATTTCTCTTTCAGTGCTACTACTTCATCCAGTTTGCCCAGGTTACCAGACATACCGAAAACTCCTTCTGTAATAACAAGTATAGCACCTCCAGTATTTTCAGTCCAACGTGTGGCACGCTCTAGCTGCTTTTCAAGGCTTTGCATATCGTTGTGCGCATACACAAAGCGCTTGCCCTGGTGCAAACGCACACCATCTATAATACAGGCATGCGATTCAGCATCATACACTATTACATCGTGGCGGTCGACCAATGCATCTATAATAGAAACAACTCCTTGGTAGCCGAAGTTTAACAGCATAGCATCAGGCTTCTGAACAAACTCCGCTAACTCAGCCTCCAATTGCTCATGAATACTGGTGTTACCAGACATAATACGAGCTCCCATTGGCGTAGCCATACCCCATTCTGCAGCTGAATCAGCATCAGCTTTACGTACCTCCGGATGGTTAGCTAACCCAAGGTAGTTGTTAAGGCTCCAGGTCAATACATCTTTACCTCTAAATTTCATACGTGGAGCAATCTCACCTTCAAGTTTTGGGAACGTAAAATAGCCATGTGCATAATGAGAGTGACTGCCTAAAGGACCTCTGTTGGTCAACAACTTTTCAAATAAATCCACTTGTGTAATAATTAGGTTATCGGGATAATTTCAGAATCAACTTTCGATTTACAATAAATAAAGCAAAATATACAATTAAGCAAATTTAGGTAAAATGCGGCACAAAATTAAGTTTTTATAAAGTCATAAACAATTCACCTCTAAGTCTTCTCCACCTTTTTCGTATACAAGTTTTTATGTTTCGGCCCAAAATCCTTACTTTGAAAGAATAAAACCACTGCTTCTTCATGAATAAAATAAATAAAATATTAGTGGCTAATCGTGGTGAGATTGCGCTCCGCGTGATGCGATCTGCCAAAGAAATGGGTATCAAGACAGTAGCCATTTATAGCGAGGCCGACCGTAATGCGCTGCATGTGCGCTTTGCTGACGAAGCTGTCTGTGTGGGTGGACCAAAATCAAGTGAGTCTTACTTACGTGGTGACGTGATTATAAAGGTATGTCAAGATTTAGGCGTTGATGCCATACACCCTGGCTATGGTTTCTTGTCGGAAAATGCTGGATTTGCTCAACAGGTACAACAAGCGGGTATCATATTTATTGGTCCGTCGCCAGAAGCCATAGAATTGATGGGAAGCAAACTGGCAGCTAAAGCTGCTGTGGCTAAGTATAACATCCCGATGGTGCCAGGCACCGAAGAAGCGATTACGGATGTAGAAGCAGCTAAATTAATCGCACAGGAAGTAGGCTTCCCGATACTGATCAAGGCCAGCGCTGGCGGCGGCGGTAAGGGTATGCGCGTGGTGGAAAGTGTTGAAGTGTTTGAAGAGCAAATGCAGTTGGCGGTAAGCGAGGCTACCTCGGCGTTTGGCGATGGCTCAGTTTTTATAGAGAAGTATATAGGTTCGCCGCGCCATATCGAGATTCAGGTGCTAGGTGATACACATGGTAACATTGTGCACCTGTTCGAGCGAGAATGTTCGATTCAGCGTCGCCACCAGAAAGTAATAGAAGAAGCACCGTCTGCAGTTCTTACTCCTGCCCTTCGCGACGAGATGGGCCAATGCGCCGTAAACGTAGCCAAGGCATGCGATTATGTGGGAGCTGGCACAGTCGAATTTCTGCTGGATGAAAACCTGAACTTTTATTTCCTGGAAATGAATACGCGTCTGCAGGTAGAGCACCCTGTAACGGAGCAAATTACAGGCTTGGATCTGGTTAAAGAACAGATTCTAGTAGCGGAGGGTAACCTACTAAGGTTCAAGCAAGAAGAGCTGCAAATAAACGGGCACGCGTTGGAATTGCGTGTCTACGCAGAAGATCCGGCGAATAATTTCCTTCCAGACATCGGCCGATTAGAAACCTATAAAAGACCGCAAGGCTTAGGCGTGCGCGTGGATGATGGCTTTGAACAAGGCATGGACATTTCTATTTATTACGACCCGATGATCGCAAAGCTGGTATCGTTTGGCAAAGACAGACAGGAAGCCATCGAAAAAATGCTTCGCGCGATAGATGAGTACCAGATAACAGGTATAGAAACTACTTTACCTTTCGGAACTTATGTACTACAGCATGAAGCATTTGTGAGTGGAAATTTCGATACTAAATTTATCGATCGCTACTTTACTCCTGAAGCACTAGCTAAGCAACCAGAAGAAGATACAGAAGAAGTAGCCGCTGTGCTAGCTGCTATACTATTACAAAACCACAATCCAAAGCAAGTTACGGCTGCAGCCATGACAACAAGCGCAACTGATTCCAACTGGCGCAAAAACAGGTTAAAGTAAGTTTATACTACACTTCCAAAACAGAAGAGGCGCTTTGTGAAAGCGCCTCTTCTGTTACATTAGTAGGTTGTATGGCTCATAACGTACTATACGTGCGTAGCTATCTATATCAGATCAAAAAGGCTTTTAACACCTAGTGAACGCTCTTTTGTGAAACCTTCTCCGTAAGTAACGCCAATGGCATGCCCTAACTCTTTTGCTCTGGATTCCACGAAACCTAAAAACTCAGGGGAAGAAATATAAGTGTTTGGTGAAGTGTCGTCTGGATTGAAGAACTGGGATTTAAAGGCGCGGATTGTTTCCATCTTCTGCTCCCAATGCGCTGTCACATCTACAATGACATCAGGTACAATAAAACGATCCTGAATGTAATGGTACATGTTCTTTGGCCGCCATGCCTCCTGTTTGTTGCCTTCGCTATCAAAAGTTTCCACCATTTTCAGGCCAGCGACAAAACAAGCGTCTCTTACGACTTCAGAGCCACGTCCATGATCTGGATGTCGATCATAGATAGCGTTCATCAGCACTAGTTCTGGCTTATATTGCCTTACCTTCTCTACAATCTTAAGCTGATGTGCACGGTCATTCAAGAAAAAACCATCGGCAAAGCCTAAATTCTCGCGCACAGCTATACCCATTATTTTAGAGGACGCCTCGGCTTCGGCAGCTCTAATTTCTGGTGTTCCCCTTGTCCCTAATTCTCCTTGGGTAAGGTCAATAATGCCCACCTTCTTACCGTCTGCAATATGCGCTATAATGGTGCCTGAGCAACCAAGTTCTACATCGTCAGGGTGAGAAGCAAAAGCAAGTATGTCTAATTTCATTTAATCTTATGTCAAGTATTATCTAATGCGAAGCTTGCGGCCAATTTTAAGGGTAGTGCGGGCAGAAATGCCATTAAGCTTTGTAATTTGGCTTACACTAACACCGTATCTCTTCGCAATACCAGAAAGTGTATCTCCGCTCCTAACGGAGTGATAAGTAGCTCTACGACTACTGGTGGCTCCGCTTTTTGTGTTATTGTAATAGTTAAAGAGAGCTGATGTAATTACAAAATTCTGCCCCTTTAGCAGGTAATCAGGAAAGTCGTACATTAGCTCTGGGTTGATCGGATTCCCCTGGTAACGCACCTCATAATGCAAGTGCGGACCTGTACTACGGCCAGTACTCCCCCCATAACCGATAAGTTCTCCAGCCGTTACAAACTGTCCTGGCTTTGCTGCAGCTTTACTCATGTGGCCATAGAGCGTTTCTAAGCCATTGTAGTGCCTCACCACGATATAATTGCCATAGCCACTGCCATCCCACTTATTAATGCGTACAACACCATCAAAAGCGGCATAAACAGAGTCTCCCGTATTCAAGTCTATATCAGTACCAGCGTGCAAGCGCCCCCACCTACCGCCAAAGTGGCTCGTAACGGGAGTTTTAACAAGAGGCATTTTGTAGTCCCTGTTAACGGTTGGGTCATATAAGGTTATGTCAACAGTATCCTTCATCTTACTCGCATCCATGCGGTACGGGTTGATGTTGTAGGTATCCCAAATGGCATAATAACCTGCTATTTTCACCCAGGAAGAATCAATCAGAATTTCCTCCGAAACTTCCACAATATGCTGTTCTCCCAGGTTAAGCTCTGTGGTGTCCTCACTTACTATTGAAAGCTCTTTTTTTGGATTGAACAGGATAGATTTACCCGCCTCTGAATTTTCTTCTGGAAACTCCTCGTACTTAATAAGTACAGTTGTATCAGGCTTTACGTAGTTGATTTTAGGAGCCTTAACTTTGATCAAATCCTTTAGTTTACCCTGCTGCGCATTGGCACTGTGTATTAAGCCAGTTAAGCAGAGTAAAAAAAGTACAAAGTATAAGGATGCTTTTTTCTTTAACATTAGGATTTGTTTAAGCAGTAATGTGCTCTTTCGCTCAGTATTCGCCTTTCTAAACTCACATTACAGGCTTTTTATTGCAAGGCCTTTAAAAATAATACTACAAAGAGCAGTACAGAAAATTAAACCACCAGTATAAATTAATGCAATTCCATTGCTGCTAAATAGCGCTCAGCATCAAGGGCAGCCATACAACCAGAACCCGCTGCTGTTACTGCTTGGCGGTAAGTGAAATCCTGAACATCACCGCAAGCAAATACACCATCGATATTTGTTTTTGATGTTCCAGGTATTGTTCGGATGTAACCGTTCTCATCCAAATTAAGATAATCCTTGAAGATATCAGAGTTCGGCTGATGACCGATAGCGACAAAGAAACCGCTCACAGGAATTTCTCTGGTTTCGTTTGAAACCGTGTTTTTAACACGAACACCCTCTACGGCAAACTTACCCAATACTTCGTCTGTAACCGAATTCCACAAGATCTCTATATTCTTGGTTTTCTTTACACGCTCCTGCATAATCAAGGAGGCCCGCATTTCTTCACGGCGCACAATCATGTAAACTTTATTGCACAGATTAGATAAGTAAGTAGCCTCTTCTGCAGCAGTATCACCAGCTCCAACAATAGCCACATCCTGACCTCTGTAAAAGAAACCGTCGCACACGGCACAGGCAGAAACACCACTACCGTTCAATCTAGCTTCAGACTCAAGGCCTAACCACTTAGCCGAAGCGCCAGTAGATATGATGACAGTATGGGCTTCTATTACCTTTTGATCGTCTATCGTTACTTTATGTGGCTGAGAAGAAAAATCGACAGCCGTTGCAATACCGTAGCGCACATCTGTACCAAAACGCTCAGCCTGCTTCTTGAAGTCTTCCATCATCTGAGGACCGTTAACTCCCTCAGGATAACCAGGATAATTCTCTACATCATTTGTGATTGTCAGCTGCCCACCTGGCTGCAGCCCCTGATAAAGCACTGGGCTAAGGCCAGCTCTGGATGCATAAATGGCAGCAGTATAACCGGCAGGGCCAGAGCCTATAATCAGGCATTTTACTCTTTCTATTTCCATCTTAAATTAGCACTTTCAAATTTGGATGCAAGTATACAAAATTTCTGCCCTTTAAGCCGCACTAGCGCTGTAATATTCACTGTTAAGTATGTTGCTTGGACATACACGGCTAAAAATTGGACAATTTTATAAGCATTTTGATTTTGAAAACTTTGTTTTAGAACAACAGTTTCAAAAACCTTACCATGTCACTTTGTACACTTACTTTACAAAAAAAAAGCCTGACTTTGCAGCCAGGCTATATTTACAAAGCTATTACTTAACCTAAATATGGTTTTAAAGCTTTACTTCTAGATGTATGACGTAACCTTCTAATTGCTTTTTCTTTAATTTGGCGTACACGCTCACGTGTCAGGTTAAATTTCTCTCCTATTTCTTCCAAAGTAAGAGAATGTTCGCCGTTAAGGCCAAAGTATAAAGAAATAACATCAGCCTCACGCTTAGTAAGTGTAGAAAGGGCACGTTGTACTTCTTTACGAAGCGAATCTGTCATCAAACCTGTGTCAGGAGACTCTTCGTCTTCGTTCTCAAGCACATCTAGTAAACGGTTTTCTTCGCCCTGCACAAAAGGTGCATCCACGGATACGTGGCGACCAGATATTTTAAGAGTATCTACTACTTCTGCAGTAGTAAGTTCCAGCACTTCAGCAATCTCTTCTGGAGATGGCTCACGCTCAAACTTTTGTTCCAGCTCTGAGAAAGACTTTGAGATTTTGTTCAAAGAACCTACTCGGTTTAGCGGCAAACGTACAATACGCGACTGCTCAGCCAAAGCCTGCAGAATGGACTGACGAATCCACCACACTGCGTAAGAAATGAATTTAAAACCTCTTGTTTCGTCGAAACGCTTGGCAGCTTTAATCAAACCTAAGTT
Organism: Pontibacter harenae; assembly: GCF_020907245.1. Classification (GTDB taxonomy): domain Bacteria; phylum Bacteroidota; class Bacteroidia; order Cytophagales; family Hymenobacteraceae; genus Pontibacter; species Pontibacter harenae. Next base: position 53,892 of record NZ_JAJJWH010000018.1, read on the forward strand.
ACCTTCATTAATAAGGTCGCCTAAAGATAGGCCTTGGTTTTGGTACTGCTTTGCCACCGACACCACAAAGCGAAGGTTCGCTTTGGTTAATTTCTCAAGTGCAAACTGATCTCCTTCTTTTATCCTCTGTGCTAACGAAACTTCCTCGTCTGGTGTAAGCAAATCAACTTTACCAATCTCCTGTAAATACTTATCCAGCGATTGGCTTTCACGGTTCGTAATCTGTTTGCTTATCTTGAGTTGTCTCATCAGAGTATAATATTAAGACTTAAATTTTATAATGTTATTTTTAGGCTCGGTGTGTTAACATCACAAGAACGCGCAAAGTTCTTAGTTCTCTTAAATAAAGTCAAGAATTTGGGAGCCGTTGGTTTTTATTACTTCTGCTGCAGCACAAGTTTAATTATAACTTATACTGCAGCAAAAAGTTATACCCTATTGGTTTTGCTGTGTAGCATCAGTTTTAGGCAAAGCAGCTTTGCGAGAAAGCTTAAACTTACCTGTTTTCTTATCTACATCAATCAGTTTCACTTTTACTTCTTCTCCAATCTCCAGCACACCATCCATTGTTTCTAAGCGTTCGTGCTTGATTTCTGAAATGTGCAGTAAGCCATCTTTACCTGGCATAAACTCTACGAAGGCACCGTAAGGCTGAATAGACTTAACTTTACCGATGTATGTTTCGCCAACCTCTGGCTGGGCTACAATTCCTTTAATTTTAGAAATTGCGCTGTCCATAGACTCTTGGTTGCTAGCAAAGATGTTCACATGGCCTTTCTCATTTTTCTCTTCGATAATGACAGTAGCACCAGTGTCTTTCTGGATCTGCTGGATTACTTTACCGCCTGGCCCTATCACTGCACCAATAAATTCTTTATCGATAACAATATTGTATGAACGTGGCGTATGAGGTTTGTAATCTGCATTAGGAGCCGAGATAGTCTTAGACATTTCGTTCAGGATATGCGCACGACCTGCTTTTGCCTGCTCAAGAGCCTGGCTCAACACCTCATACGATAATCCTTGTACTTTTATGTCCATCTGGCAAGCAGTGATACCATCTTTGGTACCAGTTACCTTAAAGTCCATATCACCTAAGTGGTCTTCGTCACCTAATATATCAGAAAGCACGGCAAACTTACCAGATGCAACATCTGTGATAAGGCCCATAGCTATACCAGAAACGGCACTCTTAATAGGAATACCAGCATCCATCAGGGCTAAGCTACCAGCACAAACCGTAGCCATAGAAGATGAACCGTTAGATTCTAGGATGTCAGAAACGATACGGATTGTATATGGGTTTTCAGACTCTGGCGGAAGCACTTTCTTTAAGGCTCTCAAGGCAAGGTTACCATGCCCGATCTCACGACGGCCAGGCCCTCTGTTTGGCTTCACCTCACCTGTAGAATATGCAGGGAAGTTGTAGTGCAACAAGAATTTATTTGTACCAGATACCATCGCACTGTCAATTAACTGCTCATCCAGTTTGGTACCGAGTGTTATAGTTGTTAAAGACTGTGTTTCGCCTCTTGTAAAGATAGCTGAACCGTGTGTAGCAGGCAGGTAGTTGATTTCAGACCAGATTGGACGGATCTCATCAAGCTGACGGCCATCCAGACGAACACGCTCGTCCATGATCATGTTACGTACAGCTTCCTTCTCTACATCATGGTAATAAGTCTTGATCAGGCCAAGGTCATAACCATGGTCTTCGCCTAGAGACTCTATAAACTCGTTTACAACAGCTGCAAAACCTTCTTTACGCTCAGTTTTGTTAGCACTGCCGCGTTTAGCAACTGCATACGCTTTGTCGTAAGTGGCTGCGTACACTTTTTGGCGAAGCTCTTCATCGTGTGTCTCGTGAGAATATACACGTTTCTGAGTTTTGCCAACCAATTCAGCAAGTTCTACCTGCGCCTGGCATTGTACTTTGATAGCAGCATGCGCAAACTGAATAGCTTCTAGCATTTCTGCTTCAGAAACTTCGCTCATTTCGCCTTCCACCATGGCAACACTATCTGCAGAAGCACCAACCATCATATCGATGTCGGCTCTTGAAAGGTCAGAAGCGTTCGGGTTAATTACTAGTTGTCCGTCTATACGGGCTACTCTTACTTCAGAAATAGGACCGTTAAATGGAATATCAGATACAGCAAGTGCGGCTGAAGCAGCCAAAGCAGCAAGTGCATCAGGCATAACCTCTGTGTCTGCAGAGATTAAGTTTATTGTCATTTGAGTTTCCGCATGGTAGTCGCCAGGGAACATTGGGCGTAAAATACGGTCTACCAAGCGTGATACCAGCACTTCGTAGTCAGAAAGTCTGGCTTCTCTTTTCAGGAAACCTCCAGGTATTTTACCAGAAGAGGCAAATTTTTCCTGATAGTCTACAGAAAGAGGCAAGAAATCTACTCCTTCTCGAGCATCTTTGTTCGAAACCACTGCTGCTAAAAGCATCGTGTTTCCCATTCTAACAACTACAGAGCCATCGGCCTGCTTTGCTAGTTTACCAGTTTCAATAATGATTTCCCTGCCATCAGGGAGTGTAATGGTTTTAATAATCGCGTTCTGTGACATCTTCTTGTATCGTTTATAGCATCAAAAAGACAGCGCTACCCTTTGTAACTGCTGTCGGTACTGGCAAGGAGGAAGAATGAGGTAAGTAGAAAAAGATTAGGGAATTCCTGTATGAATTCCCTAATTATAATAAGCTTACTTTCTGATACCTAGCTCTCCAATGATTGCTCTGTATCTTTCAATATCGTTTTTCAGCAGGTAGTTAAGTAATCTTCTTCTCTTACCTACCAGTTTCAAAAGACCAAGGCGGGTGCCATAATCTTTCTTATGAACCTTCAGGTGCTCTGTAAGATCTGCGATGCGTGTTGTGAACAGCGCGATCTGAGCTTCTGATGATCCAGTGTCAGTCTTAGACTTGCTTAGGCTGTACTTTTCAAAAATTTCTTGTTTCGCTTCAGTAGTTAATTTCATTGCGTATAATAAAATATCAATCGTGTTTTATAGGTAGATACAGCTATATAAGCCGCAAAGATAAGAATAATTATCTTTAGGTTAAAATAATTTCGCCCTCAAATTTAAATCAAAGTCCTTACATCCCGCTTTTTCGGAAGCGAGATATCAACTTCTGCCAAAAGTCGACCTCTAATAAGCTTGAGTCGTTGCGTGCCTGGTACAGGAAAAACAAACCTATGGGTAACAATATCAGGTTTGCGCCCCACATACCAGCTCCTACTTCCACCAAACCTTCGCGCGCCCACTTCTCTCCTAGTATAGCCAATACATACATTACTATAAAGAAGACAATGGAAATAATAACTGGAACCCCAAGACCTCCTTTTTTGATGATGGCACCCAAAGGCGCGCCTATCAGAAACATAACGAGTATAGCGGCAGACTGCGTGTACTTTCTCCAAATTTCTATCTCGTAGTTGTTAGCATCACGAATAATTGCCTTTATCCTCTCTGCATAACCATTTGTATAACTTTTAATGTTACGCGCTTTATTGAGAGCTAAACCCATAGTTTCAGGAGTATATGCAGGAAGTTCTCGCTCTATTTCTTTACCAGCTACCTTTAAGCCATTTTTCACTTTGCTCGTGTCAGCTTTAAAGTACATGTAAAAAGGGTCCAGACTGAGCGGAAAAAGCTCCACCTCTCTATTGCTATGCCTATGTAATGAATCTGTGATCGTATTCAACTGATGCACATTCTTCATCATTTTACTGTCTGAGAAGTATTCTTCTTTCGTACGTTCAAAATTAAAAGACGCAAGGCTGATAGCAATTTTACTTTCTTTAAAATTCTGTCTCACAAACTGTTCCGAAGAACTTCTATAACTAGAGTTGCTCTGGTCTACATACGTATTTCCCTTAAAAAGCTCCAATATAAGATAGGTGTCGTTTAAAGAAGAGTACATTTTACCAGAATCTGCCAGAATAACAGTTGTATTCGCTCCTCCTTTGGTATGATCATAAATCATGATATCGCGAAGGGTTGTACCATCCTCCAGCTTTTCATTTATTTTAATGCTATACCCAGGAAGCCCATTGTAGAAAGCGCCTTCTTTAAAGTTCATGGCTGGCTTCTTCTGGCGTATGTCCCACAGCAAGCTATATGCTTTAAGGTTAGCCTTAGGAACTATTTGATTGTTGAAATAAAAAGCGCCAACACTTAGCAACACAACCAGTATAAAAACTGGGCGCAATATGCGGGGCAAAGCAATACCAGATGTTTTGATGGCGGTAAGCTCATGGTGTTCTCCCATTGTGCCGAAAGTCATGAGCGACGAAAGCAACACAGCAAGAGGGAGTGCCACTGGAGCCATATTAAGGCTAAAATAAAAAAGAAGTTCACCAAACACCTCCGCGCCCAGATCTTTACCAACTAATTCATCCAGGTACTTCAGCATATACTGCGTGAGCAATATAAACTCAACTACAGCAAACGTGAGCAAGAACGGGCCGACGAACGACTTAATAATAAGCTTATCTAATTTTTTCATGTGCGCCAATAAGGCCTTAGGTCATAATGGTTACTTTATGCTAACTGTAAACACAAAGTACCCAAAAATCGTGCAAAGATAAGCGGCTACAGAAGATTAAGTACTAACCGCCTACTTTTTCTCTCAGATTTTGCACTAGGTTGTCCCAAAGCTCTTCCAATTCTTCGTGATCCTCTTCTTCAGTATAATCTACTATTCTCAGAAAGAGTTCCTGGGTTAGTTCGCTGGACTCGATGCTAAGATCGATATAAGCAGGATCTGAAACATGAGATTTGTTGTCATCCAGAAAATTAAACCTAACAGAGCGGTTGGTACGAATACTTGTCATTTCGGCAAAATGAGAGCGGCCATCCCAAATAAAGTTGTATACCTTGTCCTCATCTATTTTTACGTCGTCGCAAAACCACTGGGCTAAACCACTGGCACTACTTAGATAAGGGTATAATAGTTTTGCCGAAGCATTGATCGGAAATTCCCGAACAAATTTGGTCTTCGTATCTCTCATCATAATTGAATGTTCTAAGTGTATGGGTAATTATACATATTATATTCTGATTTTTAAACATCTAGAAAATTAAATATTTTTTTTCTTGAAGAACTATTGTGCATTTAAAAAACATTACCCTATATTTGCACCACAATTCGGCGGGGTAGCTCAGATGGTTAGAGCGCAGGATTCATAACCCTGAGGTCGGCAGTTCGATTCTGCTCCCCGCTACATACAAAACAGAAACCCGTTGTAGGTCAATCACTTACAACGGGTTTTTTGTTTTTGCTAACTATTCGCTAACTAATCTTCAAAAATAGCCCTTGTCTTAATTAAGATTTGATGGATACCTGTTTTTAAATACTCAAGAGAATTAACCCATATAAATAAGAGTGATAACCACCTCTTATACTGGTTCATTAGCTACTAATTTAAGATAATCAACCTGAATTCCATTATATATAATAATTAAAGATTATCTCTTAATATTTACCACCAAGTGCGATAGTTTAGTTAATTTCGGCTTTACTTCCTGAGATACTAAGAATAAATCTGAGATGGAAAAGAGATTCCCGTATGGTGACCAGTTCTCACCTGATAAAATAACGTGGTCAGAACTTATTAGGATTATTGAAGCTAACAAAGGCGACAAAAAGAACCTAACTGAGGAAATAGGCAACACATACTTTAGCAGTAGTCGTGGAGCCAATAAAGGGAAGATGGCAATGAACTGTGTTCTTAGTATTAAGAGCTACGGATTAATCAACGATACAGGAAGCAGCTATAGTACAACAGATATATTTGACACTATAAAAAGCGAAGCTAATGATGCTAACAGGTATATCATATTTGCGAAACATATATTAGCTAATGTAGAAGGATTAAATCTACTTAAAGCTATTGATGCAATGCATGCTCGTGGTGAGGCTTTACAGTTAGAAGACATCAACTACGAATTAATTGATGCTGGTTATAAAATCTCAACTTCCTGCACATATGTAAGCACCATGAAAGCTTGGCTGTATAGGGCAGGTGTTTTTTCAGATAAAAGCTCATATCATATTGATTGGAGTGTTGTAAACAGTTTGTTGGGGTTAGACAAACATCTAATTGATGAACTTTACAAACTTGATAACCAGCAAAAGTATTTTTTAATGTCAATGCTTTCCTTAGGAGCAGTAAGTTTTACAACAGCAAGTGCAATAGCAAGCCATACAAGAAACATATATAAGATAAGACTAACTTCTAAATCGTTAGTAAAGGAAGTTTTAGAGCCATTAGCAGATTTAGGATTAATTGAGACTCTTAAATCAACAGGTGGTAGAGGTGCAAAATCACATCAAGTTAAATTAACTCCTAAAGGGGTTAATGAATTATTAGAGCCTCTAATAAAGCAATTATCGGAGGTAACAGGCCATACTTTATTATCCCTAAATAAACCTTTTGCTGAAGTAGTAAAAGACCTCTCCCATACTAATACTTATATTAAAGGTGAAGCATTAGAGTTATTAGCTATATGGCTTATTAGAATATTAGACCTAAAATTCACTCAATGGCGAAAAAGAGATAAAGAAACAGGTGGTGCTGAAGTTGATGTGCTTGCTGCCAGTGATAAAATAGTTTATAACAGATGGCAAATACAGTGTAAAAATACTGTTAGCCCTGTTAGCGTAGAAGTTGTTGCTAAAGAAATTGGACTAACCTTTTTAACAAAAGCAGATGTTGTTATGGTAGTTACTACCAGCAACTTTACAAGAGATGCCCACCAGTATGCAGAAGAAGTACTGAACCACTCAAGGTATTATCTGATACTACTTGATGGAAAAGATATAAAGTTGATAGAAAAAGACAATACAGCTATAATTGAGATATTAAATCAGAAAGCTAAAGCTGTATTTGCAAGGAAGGAATTGAGCAGAAGCTAATATTTTATAATACACTATTATGATTAATGAATTATTACCATTGTTTAACAATACTGAAGGGGTAAATACATTCTACGATACTGAAAAAGGTACTGCTGTTTTAGGCGATAGTTTTGAAGTAATGAGCAAAATGCAGGATAACTCTGTAAACCTAATTCTTACATCGCCACCCTTTGCATTAACAAGAAAAAAGGAATATGGCAATAAGAGTGCTGATGAATATGTAGATTGGTTTATGAACTTTGCAAGAGAGTTTTATAGAATCTTAGCTCCTGATGGTTCTTTAGTAATTGACTTAGGTGGAGCCTATCTTCCTGGGTACCCCACAAGGTCTGTTTATCAGTTTGAATTACTTGTACGAATGGTAAAAGAGCTAAACTTCTTCTTAGCTCAAGAATTCTACCATTACAATCCATCAAGATTGCCAGCACCTGCTGAATGGGTAACAGTAAGAAGAATTCGAGTAAAAGATTCTGTTAACGTGGTATGGTGGCTCTCTAAGACTGAGTTCCCAAAAGCATCAAACAGGAATGTGCTTAAGGAATATAGCGATAGCATGAAGAGCTTGTTAAAGAATGGATATAAAGCAAAGCTAAGACCAAGTGGACATGATATATCTGATAACTTTAGCAAGAACAATGAAGGTGCAATTCCTGCTAATTTGCTTGAGTTAGCAAATACCGAATCAAACTCTTCATATATGCAGCGATGCAAAGCAGCAGGTATTAAACCCCATCCAGCAAGATTCCCTAAAGGTTTCTCTGATTTCTTTATAAAGTTCTTAACTGATGAAAACGATATAGTATTTGAACCCTTTGGAGGTTCTAATACAACAGGTTCTTCAGCAGAAGAACTCAATCGTCATTGGCTATCTGTAGAGCTTAACCAAGATTATCTTGAAGGTAGTATATTTAGATTTCCTGAGTTGATTGTAGATGAAGCAGAACCTAATAATACTCAATTGGATTTAAACATTTAGGTAATTAAGCTGGCTCAAAAGGCCAGCTTTTTTATTGGTTCCAATACTAATGTTATCGCCAAATTTTAAGCAAACTCAAGTTCCAATACTACCATCATAACCTACATGTAAATGCAATAAAGCCTAATATGTATTAGTAGAACCAGCAAAAAAAACCTTAAAATATAAAGCTCAAATATCAAACCTTTTGGCACGTTTACCCCTCGGGGGGCGTATCCTTTGTTTACCCACGCCTCCTACCCCACCCCCTCATTTACGGGGAAGTACAGATATATGACCTGTACAATTTTTGGCATTGAGAATCCAATCCAAGCCCCTACATATCTACATTGTTGGAAAAAAAATTAAAAAATTTTCTACAGTTTTTAATTGTCGCTTTTAAAACATATTATTGGTATAATAGAAAAACTGTGGCTACAGTATTTATTATAAAATAATATATAACTAACCTATTTTAAAATCATAGCTCATGGTAATAGAGAGGTTAGTGCCAGTAATAAAAATTGACAATGAATATACAACAACAGGTTACCGACCATATTAATAATGAAGGTTTAGGATGCGAAAACCAATACACTATAACCCTCGACAGATTAGCAACATACTCAATAAGCAAAAACAATCACCCTCTACTTACTAAGTGCATACTTGATAGAGACTATATAAGGAAGGATGATAAATACCTAATAAACAAGAGTATAATATTACATCAAGAGTGGAATTACTTAGATAAACTTGGGCGTAAGGAAACACATTACTCACATGCATTTAACCTTTACTATGATAACTATTATGTAGCAAACCTCTTTACAGATGGCTACAGAAATAACTCTAAAGAGTATGTGAAGCTTGAATTTGTAAATAGTGTATTTTATGAGGCTGACTGGCAATATTATTATCCAAGAATACTTGATGCATTAAATCTTAACCATCATGACTTAGCAGAAGTGGAGATTGCATTTGATAGTTATAATGTGTTTGACAGGCTCCAGTATATTGTTACTAAAAGCAATAAGTTTATAAAAGAAGGCTATGACTATATGCATTTAGGTAAAGCATTTATTAGCATACATAACAATAGCTCAACTATTAATATTGGTAGCAAAAATTCCTCAGGTAAAACAATTGCAGGTTATAATAAATCTGCACATATAGAGAAGTACCCCAATCAACAGTATAAACTTGCCTATTATAAAGCCCTTGGCATGGATGTTACTAAACCAATACAGCGTATAGAGCTAAGAATGAACAATAGCTATATGTGTGATAAAAATATTGGTATAGAAGACTTAACAGCACCAGAAATACTTTGGTCAGTTTTCAGAACACATGCTGAAGAGATGCTAAGATTTAGGGCAATGAAAGTACATGAAGCTAAGAAGGATAAATATGGCAAACTGGTTTATAAAACATTTAACCTTATTAACTTTAATAATATACCGTTGATGCCATTTAGAAAGCCTCAGATAAACGATACCATCTTACCTGACCTTACACCTTATAAAATAAGAGAACGCTTCAAATCACTCTTATATATATTTATTGAGGGTGGTGCTGAAACACTAATTGAGACTATCAAAGATTTCATCTCTAACAGAAAACATAGTTTAGTTGATGCTAAATTAAGGACTATTGCTAATAGTGCTGAGGTAAATGAAACTAACAGAAATCTATACAGGAAACTTACGAAAAGCTATATTAAACAACATAAAGTAAATGCAATAACGGCTCAAATAGAGCAAAGAAGGAGAGAAATCGAGTTTAAGATATTTGATGCCCCATCACAAAAGACTATACTCTCTGTCTCTAAAATATCACAGCTATTTACTACTTCAACAAGAATAGAGCTACAATAAAATTATATTACAGTATTTATTAATATGAACAGAGTTACAAGAAAAGATAAAACAATAAGATTTAGAATAACAGAAGGGATGTATAAAGAACTAATTCAATTCAGTAAGAATAATAATAAGACTTACAGCCACCTATTACGCTCTATGGTTAAAAATATACTAACTGGTAACACAACCCCTTAACATTTGACACTTTATTTGTTATTGAGATACTGTCTAATATCAGATTGAGCTATACGCTGACCTTTAATACCCTTTAATTGAATTGGGTTAAAATAACCTAAGTTGATAAGATTATAAACTGTTTGTCTTGTCACAGCCAAAATCTTAGCAACCTCCTGAATAGTATAAAGCTGAAGATTGTCTTCGGTCTTAGTATTCTCAATAAGCCCAAGATGTTGCAATAAATAGTGACAATCAAGGGTAAAGTGAATACTCTCAGCCTCATTGAGAAAGCTTGACCTAACAACAGTTTTGATAATTCCTAAATGCCTTAGGTTTTCAATATAATCAACTGCACTACCTTTAAAATAGCCATCAAAGAAACTTGATACATACCCAAGTAACTGCGTTTCATACTGGAATTCAACGATTAGCCCTACTCTTGGGAATAGGGCTTCGTTATACTTCTGATGGTGAAATAACTTTTGCATCGTTATAGATTCCATTTATCCATTTCAGCTTCCTTAATACGATTACTATGCTCAACGTACTTTTTGAAGCTTCTATAGTCTCTGTGCCCTGTCATTGCCATTACAACATCCTGTCTGATACCAAGCTCTAACGATAATGATGCAAAAGTTCTACGTCCAGCATGGCTGCTAATAAGCTCGCACTTTTCTTTAGCTTCATCCTCGACCTTACCACCTTTTAACTTATGCATTGCCACCACCTCTGTAATGCCAGCAGCACGACAAGCATCTTTGATTGCTTCATTAAATTTTTGGTTGGAAATACTGAGGGGTGTTATATCATTTCCATGTTTCTCAAGAATTGCCTTAGAATACTTATTCAACGGAATTGATACTATCTCTTGAGTTTTACTTGCTCTATGTCTAATGTGCCCATTTACTACATGGTGTGGCTTAATGCTCAAAGCATCACTAAATCTAAGACCAGTTGAGCATAAGAAAACGAATAGGTCACGAGCATTATCAATCCTATTATTGGTTGTCTCTAAAACAAACAGAGCATCTAATTCAGATTTAGTTAAAGTTATGATTTGCGTTGAAACAGTTTTAGGTAACTGCCATTTTTTATAAGTAAGATTATCATTTAAACCTCTTTCAGTCAGGTAATTTAAGAATATCCTAAAAATTTCGGTTCGCTTATAGATAGTGTTGTTACTCTGTTTCTTTCTGCAAAATGAGCAAAATTCATCATAGAACTTAACATCTAAACTCTTAGGATATAATGTCTTCTTTGTTTCTTCCTCAAAATCAACAAGTGTATTATATAGGCCAACGATATTTTTCATACCGTTTTCTGTAAGGCTCTTACTTTTGAAAGCCTTATACTGTTCAAATAACTGTATAAGTGTTGCCTCAGGCTCTATGTTTGTTCGCTTTTCAAACTCTAACTTTATATCAGTAAGAGTAGCTCCATCTTTTTCTCTTATGACCTGCTGTACCTCAAGCTTTTTCTTGATTATAGCATTATTTATGTCACTATAGCCTGCATAACCTGCTGTCACTTCTTGTTTTCTACCCCAATATTTAGGTGGAACTTTCTCACCAGTCGGAATGCGAATGATTTCTTTCTTACCTCCTTTGGGATTAATTGAAACTTCAACATAAATAACACATAAGCCTGCTCTGTTTGGCTTAGTCTTCTGCAACATCAGTCTTACATTCATTTTTAGATATATTTAGAGTAGTGCTAACTATTTGCTAACTCAATATATGTCAATTAATGTAAAACCCAATGCTAAAACCTTAATTAAGTTCTTGATACGCAAAATTTAAACGCATTCTAAATAGGGTGTTATTCTGCTCCCCGCTACTGAAAGGCTTGCAAGTATCACTTGCAAGCCTTCTTTTTTGCCAATAAAAAAAGGAGTCAAAGACTCCTTCTCATTAGCTTTATATAGAGATTGCTTAAAAATACTCATACCTAGCCCTTGTCGCTTCCTTCATCTTCCTAAATCACTTCAGCACAAACACAAATCATGTAAAACAGGAAGGGCTTATGTTGTGGTTTTGTTGATTGTAGGTCAGGAATTTAAAGAACTTAGCCTATCCCCACAAAAGCCCACGCCCCAATTTTAAACAGGGTTCGGTTATTTATCTAAACCAGTTGCCTCCTCTTAACTCCTTATCAGTGATTAAGATTCAATACAAGTACAGGCAATGCCCCTGCTGCACCCGCAGCAAACTAGTTGCAAACACTGCCAAATGATAACTAAACCTTAGCTCTATGCTGCGCAGCTACGGTTAAACTTCCTTTGTTTATGTCTGTTCCTTCTAAGGATAGTTTTTTTTCTCTTGTTATACTTTTTGTAATTCCTTCCACCATCGGAAGAGAAAATGTTGCCTAAGTCCTTACTAATTTCTAATGCTGACATTTCTGCTGCAAAAGTCTCAGGAGCACTAGCACCTATAAGAAGTAAGGCAAAAAGAAGAGTAGCTATTTTTTTCATGATTTGATATTATTGAGATAGTTTAGGATGTATTTACTCAATAATACTAAAAACAAAATATTTAGTTACACTATTTATACAAAACTTATATTTAATTTACTTTTAAAGCTACTTAAGAAATTTCAGTTGACCACCATTTATTTTAAACAACTAATATACAACTTGTTAAGACATATTATTTTTAAGCAAACTTTGTAACAATTATAGCAAAAGGAATCTATAAAATAAGCACCCGAACTGCTTATGAAGTTAATTAACACAAAAATCTACAACTATATAAATATTAAATATTGCTTTAAATCTAAAATCACTTTTGAAAAGATCTTTTAAAGACATACCACAAAAGCAAAAATATTAGAATATATATATAATATACGCCATCTGGAAACAGCCAAAACTACTCTAGATTATGCTGCATAAGCTTTTGCTTAAGCTAAGCCCATACTCTTTAAAAGTGAGTGCAGCCCGTCTGTTACTGCTACATAAGCAGTAACAGACGGGCTGCTAATCGACACACCTTCGAGTATAGGCAAGATTATTTACCCCTTTTGTACAGGAGACAGAGGCGCTTTTTGATGATAGGTTAAGTAAAATTATCTTCTGTCAGCACCTTGGGATGTTTACATTACGAAATACGGGTTAGGAGCCACAGAGCATCACCTCGTAGCAAAGTTCTGGCTAACGAAGGATTGACCCTATACTTTGTAAGATGATGAAAATGTTATTAATGTCTGTCCCTAAAGTGAAGTCGGAACGTGGTGCCAACATCAACTATACTCTCTACGCATATTTCCCCGCCCAATGACTCTACCTGGGTTTTAACAAGAAATAAGCCCAAGCCTTTACCTTTTATACCTTGGTGAAATCTTTTATAGAGCTGAAATAGATGAGAGCTAGCTTTCTCCATATCCATTCCCAACCCATTGTCGCTTATTTCTAATCTGCACTCTGCTGGGGTATTTATAAGCTTTACCTGAACCTGTAAGGGCCTAGCTGGTGACTTAAACTTAACACAGTTTGTGATCAGGTTAAGCAGTATGCCATACAGATAGGTCCTGTTGGTATAAAGCTTTTCTTCACCAGTCACAGAAAATGTTAGATCTTGCCCTATGGTTGTATGCAGCGGAGTAATGGTTCCAAGCACCTCTTTCAAAACTCCTTCAACTAAAACAGGCTCACGGGCAATTATACTTTGCGAGGGGGCTGGGGTATATGCCAACATGGTATTAAGATCTCTGAGCGTAGAGTCTAATTGCAATGTAGAGCGACTAATATGCTCAACTACCGTTTTAAATGCTTCGGAACCAGAGTCTAGCTTTTTAACCAGACTAGTAAGGCCAATAAGGTTTGCTACAGGAGCTCTTAAATTATGTGAGGTAATATATGTAAACTGCTGGAGGTTACGGTTTTGGATGTGCAAATCATCCTTTAACTGTATCAAGTCAGCCTCGACTTTTTTTCTGTCGGTAATATCAGTCAGGATAATCACAAACCTGACTAGCTTATCAGTTTCATCAAATACAGGAGAAACATCAAATTTAAACCATACCTCCTCCCCTGTATTTTTGTAATGCAGCAGTTCCCCAGAAAACGGCTTCCCTTCCGCAATACAGGAATTGAATGCATCTACAGTGTTTACATCTGTTCTTTTGCCATGCAAGACTTTCAAAGGATTCAATCCTTGTAATTCATAGAGGCTGTATCCTATAAGCCTGGATAAGCCTTCATTTGCCCATTCTACATCTCCTGTAGCACCCGTAATTATAATACCGTTTGTTGCTTTGCTGGCTACTAACGATAGCTTCTCTATTTCCTTTTCAGCCCTCTTTTCTAAAGTAACATCTCTAAAATAAATGGCCAAGCCGTCAGCTGAAGGGTAGAGTGTAAAATTAAATGTCTGGTTTAGATTTGGTAAATACTCATCAAATGTTGCCCCGACTCCGTCACACATTGCTGCTTCACACTGTCTGAGAAGCAATGTATGATGTAAATCAGGAAACTTCTCACAAATAAGCTGACCAAGTAACTCTGGAGTTGGCAGCCCTAAGAAATCAGAAAAAACAGAGTTAACATATGTTATTCTCCATTCTTTGTTTATAGAGAAAAAAGCCTCAGAAATACTTCCTAGAACATTATCTAGCTTTTGAGCCTGCTGCTTGATTAACTCATCTGCCTGCTGCACAAAAGTGATATCTTTTGCTATTCCATGCACCCCGTGCACCAGACCATGAAGCATAACAGGGAAAATAGTTAAAGCCAAATCTTTAACCACACCATCTTTGGCTGTTATTTTCAGCTTGATGTTTTCTGCCTCACCTGTAAGTGCTTTCTGAAAAGTAGCTAAAGCCAAAGCCTTATAAACATCATTTACAAAAAAGCTAAAGTGTGTCCCAACTACCTCTTCTTCAGTATAGCCTGTTACCTCTAATGTACCTGGGTTAATGGTAAGAAAACAACCTTCCAAATCGAGTGTAAATACTGCGTCAGGGTTGTTTTGAAAGTGTGACTTATAAATGGCCTGAGATTCTTCAGAAACTCTCTGCCGCTTCACTTTTTCAGTCACATCTCTGCAGTTTACTACTATACCATTTACATGCTCATTACCCAGCAAATTAGTCACTACACAGTCTAACCAGCGCCAACCTCCATCTTTTGCCTGAAAACGTATGTAAGACATCTTCAAATCTTTCCCCCTGAGCACCTCTTCAAAAGTCGCAAGGGTGTAGGCCAGTTCCTCAGAATGAACTAAGCTGAACACACTCTTACCAACAAGATTTTCGGGTTTGTAACCAAGTATAAACTCTGTTGAATCACTTGAATAAGTATAGACACCACTTTGGTCAAAAATGGCAACCATATCGGAGCTGTTTTTGACGATGGCTTTGTAGAAGTCGGGAGTCATTTATTTAATTAAGTTTGCGCCACCTTGGTAGGCACCTGTACTCGATAACATCAGACAGTTCAAATTACAAATTGTGTATTAATACTGAGCAATATATTTGTAATAGCGATACTTATACCGACAGAATCATCTAAAATGTCTTTAAATTATAAGATAAAGCCTATAAAACTTCTTGACGAGCAGAAAAAAATCAGATGCTCATAGTATAACTTCCATAACTGAGTGAAAGCCAAATAAATTGGATGTTATAACTTTTATCTGCAAATTATAGTTCAGATTAAAAGTGCGAAACTTAGTTTTTTGAACAAATGAGACTAAAGAAACTGTTAAAGCCACAGAATACTGTAAATCTTTTAGCTAATTATGTAACACTACAAGCACATTCCTGTTTACCTTTGTAGTACGCATAAAATTTTTATGAAATTATTCCGTCAGTTCATACTGCTTGCTTTCACACTGCTGCTGCTCCTTTCTTCAACGGGCGTATCAGTAGGTATGCATTTGTGTGGCGGAGAACTTCGCGATCTAAGTCTTTTTGGTGAGGCTACTGATTGCCCCATGGAGCAGCAGAAAAAAGAAAAGCTGCCTCCTTGTCACACTCCTAAAGAGCAGCAAGCCCCTGCTGACGACTGCTGCCAAGACCATGAGTTCGTGGTAGAGCGTTTGGATGTTGCTTCTGACACCAAAGCGCTTATCATAAACAAAACGCTTGACCTCAAGTTTATAGCTGCTGTAAAAGTAGTTGTACTACAACTTTTCTCTCCAGAGGAAGTTATTGCTCCTTCTTTCACTAGCTACACTTCTCCCCCGCTTGCCCGAAACATACCTGTTTTGGTGCAGTCATTCCTTCTATAGCCTTTTAAGTTAACAGGTGTCACGTTTCCTGCCGTTGCAGGTATAAGGTTATGCTCTAGCATAAGCCTCAGACACCATTCTGCTTTTCTTTAAAGCTGACTTTGTTTACATTTCAAGGCTATTCATTCATTTTCATGATAGAGAAGTTAATTTCCTTTTCGCTCCGAAACCGTTTTATGGTGCTGCTCATTGCGGCGTTCCTGTTCGGCTGGGGCGTATATTCGGTACAGAACAACAAGGTTGATGCCATTCCTGACCTTTCAGAAAACCAGGTAATTGTATTTACGGAGTGGATGGGCCGCAGTCCGCAATTGGTAGAAGACCAGATTACTTATCCGTTGGTAACTAACCTGCAGGGACTGCCGCAGGTGAAATATGTACGCGGCACCTCTATGTTTGGCATGAGCTTTATCTATGTCATTTTTGAGGAAGAAACAGACGTTTACTGGGCACGCGAACGAGTGCTGGAGCGGCTAAGCAGTGCCAACAACTTGCTGCCAGATGGCGTTGCACCTAACCTTGGCCCTGATGGCACAGGTGTCGGACATATACTATGGTATACGCTGGATGCTCCTGGCATGGACTTGGGCGAGCAACGCGCGCTACAGGATTGGTATGTAAAGTTTGCCCTTCAGAATGTGAAAGGGGTAAGTGAAGTAGCTTCTTACGGTGGCTTTCAGAAACAGTATCAGCTTACCTTAGATCCAAACAAACTCACCTACTACAACCTATCTGTACCACAGGTTATACAAGCCGTACGGGCAAACAACAACGAGGCAGGCGGACGCAAATTCGAACTGAGCGACATCGGCTACATTATCAAAACCACAGGATACCTTCAATCTGCAGAAGAGATTGAAAACATTGCCGTCACCACTCAAAACACCATTCCTGTACGGGTTAGGGATGTAGCATCGGTGCAAATGACAGGAGAAAGCCGCTTGGGAATATTTGACCTGAACGGCACTGGCGAAGCAGTAGGTGGCATTGTGGTGATGCGCTATGGCGAAAATGCCGCTGAAGTAATTGAAAACGTGAAGGAGAAGATGGAAGAAGTCGCCATAGGATTACCCAAAGGAGTCAAGTTCAACATCGTTTACGACCGTAGCGGCCTTATAAACGAATCCGTAGCCTCTGTTCGAAACACTTTGATAGAAGAGATGATTGTGGCTTCCGTCATTGTGTTTCTTTTCCTGTTCCACTGGCGAAGCGCTCTGGTGATCATGATTCAGTTACCGCTCTCTGTCTCGATAGGGTTTATCCTCCTAAACGCCTTCGACATTTCCTCCAACATTATGTCTCTTACAGGTATAGCCCTTTCTGTAGGTGTGATTGTGGATGATGCGATTGTGATGGTAGAGAATGCCTACAGGCATTTAGCGGATGCAGAAGATGGTCATTTAAGTGAAGAAGAAATCTAAGAAGCTCATGAAATTGACACAAGAACAAAGAATCAGCATCATCGAAAAAGCCTCCAAACAGGTTGGCCCCAGTGTATTCTGGAGTACGGTGATTGTAATAACTTCTTTCCTGCCAGTTTTTTTGCTTACGGGGCAGGAAGGAAAATTATTTAGCCCGCTGGCCTGGACGAAGACCTTTATTTTAATTGTAGATGCTGTTGTGGCCATTACACTCACTCCTGTGCTTATTTCTTTTTTTATGAAAGGAAAGCTAAAAAGCGACAGAGGCAATCCTATCAACAGAGGATTGGAGCGGGTATATGGGCCAGTGCTGAAATGGTGCCTGAAGTGGCGGAAAACTACGATTGGTATTAATATACTGGCGCTACTGGTTGCAATCCCCATGTTATTCAGCCTCGGCACAGAATTTATGCCGCCACTAAACGAAGGCTCCATTTTATTTATGCCTGTTACGCTGCCTGATATCTCTAACGCTGAGGCAAAGCGCATACTGCAGGTGCAGGATAAGATTATTAAATCAGTACCAGAAGTGCAAACTGTGCTCGGAAAAGCAGGACGTGCGAGTACCGCTACCGACAACTCTCCTATCAGCATGATAGAAACGATTATTATGCTGAAGCCGCAATCTGAATGGCGTGCAGGAATGACGAAAGAGAAGATTATTCAGGAACTGGATGCTAAGCTGCAGATTCCTGGTGTGGTAAATGGCTGGACGCAACCCATCATCAATCGCATCAATATGCTGGCCACAGGTATACGCACCGATGTGGGAGTGAAAGTGTATGGCCAAAACCTAGATTCTATCGCAGCTGTGTCGGAAAGGGTACGCACGGCTCTGAATGATGTGCCTGGTGTAAAAGACCTTTATGTAGACCCAGTTACGGGCGGTAAATACCTGGAGATCGACATCAACCGCGAAGCCTTAGGCCGCTATGATTTAACTGTGGATGATGTAAACATGATTGTAGAATCAGCTTTGGGTGGTACACCAATAGGTAATACCATCGAAGGCCGTCAGCGTTTTTCAATAAATGTACGCCTGGCCCAGGAGTATCGCAATAGCGTAGAACGAATTCAGCGCATCCAGATACAGACAGCTACGGCTGGAACGGTTCCTTTGTCTTCTGTCGCTACCATCCGCTTTACAGATGGTCCTCCCATGATCAACTCCGAAAATGCGCAGCTGCGTGGAGCAGTTTTGTTTAACGTGCGCGACCGAGATTTAGGAAGCACCGTGCAGGAAGCTATAGCAAAGATAAACAACGAAGTAACTGGCATACCAGAAGGTTATTACCTGGAGTGGAGTGGCCAATGGGAAAACCAGGTGCGGGCAAACCAAACGCTGCAAATCATTATTCCGCTGGTACTAGTTATCATCCTATTCATTTTATACTTCTCTTTCAAATCGATGAAAGAAGCTTTGATCAACCTTATTACCATTCCTTTTGCTTTGGTTGGCGGCGTGTTCATTGTCTACTTCTATGGCGTAAACCTGTCAGTTGCTGTAGCGGTCGGCTTTATAGCGCTCTTTGGATTGGCCATAGAAACTGCCATGGTGATGGTGGTGTACCTGAATGAGGCCATGAAAAACCTGGTAGACCTGAAAGGCAATAGCAGCGAAACCATCACGAAGCAAGACATTCGAGATTATGTATTTATGGGAGCCGCAAAGCGCCTTCGTCCTAAAATCATGACCGTTTCGGTGGCTCTTTTCGGACTGATACCTGTACTATGGGCCACAGGAGTTGGCTCTGACGTAATGCTGCCCATCGTGCTGCCCATGATCGGTGGTGTGTTTACCTCCTCCATACATATTCTGCTGGTAACACCAGTAGTGTTCGAAATGACGAAAGAGTACGAATTGAAGAAACACGGCAAAATTGATATTTATGATGTTAAGCACTAAAAAATATCTTTTAGATAATTTCTCCTTTAAGCTGCCTGCAAAAAGGTCTAAGCCAAGAGTATCAGTCTTGTTAGCGCTGTTGCTGTTTGCTCTGTTGCCTTCAACTGTCTCGGCTCAAAATGTGCTGCCACTGGACAGCGTGCTCCTCAGAATCAGCAATAACAACCCGATGTTGCAGGAGTACGGCTTAAGAGCAAAAGCACAAGAGGCCTATGCCGAGGGGGCTACAGGTTGGATGGCTCCGATGGTGGGAGGCGGCGTTTTCATGTATCCTTACCCAGGGCAGAGGGCAACAGAAGGCCAAAACGCGGGTATGCTGATGCTATCTGCTGAACAGGCTATACCAAACCCAGCAAAGCAACGGGCAAGACAAAACTATGTCCGCTCACAGGCTGCAGTAGAAAATGCAGGCAGAGAAGTTGCCTACAACGACTTAAAGGCACAAGCAAAATCAGCCTACTATAGTTGGGTTGTACTGGAGAAAAAGTTAAATGTATTACAGGAAAGTGGACGGATTATGGAGTTTATGCTAAAGCTGGCAAAAATCCGCTACCCATACAGCCAGGCGAAGTTAGGCAGTCTTTATAAAGCAGAAGCCAGGCAACAGGAGGTGGAAAATATGAAGCTGATGGTAAAAAACGAAATTGAACAACAGAATATCCGCCTGAACATGCTGATGAACTTACCTCAAGAACAAAGATTTATGATTGATACGCTTGTAGCTATACCGCAACCTCTTATTGTTTCGGCAGATACAGCTTACCTGAATAGCAACAGAAGCGACTTACACCGAATAGACAGAACTATTGAGGCAATGCAGCTGAACTTACAGTTGGAGCAGTTAGAACGCAAGCCCGATTTCCGCATCCGTTTCGATCACATGACACCACGCGACAACATGATGCCACAACAGTTTTCGGCCATGGGCATGGTTTCTATACCTATTGCTCCATGGTCATCAAAAATGTACAGGGCTAACACCAGAGGCATGAATTTAGAGATTGAAGCGATGGAGCGAGAAAGAGAAGCAGTACTAGTGGAGGCCCAGGCTATGGTTCAAAGCATGGCACAGGAACTGAACACAATGCACCACCACGTACTTAGTTACCAGCAAAAGATTATTCCTGCACTACGAAAAAACTATGATGTGACGATGCTGGCTTACGAGCAAAATACAGCAGAACTACCCGAAGTGCTTGATGCCTGGGAAGCACTGAATATGGCACAGCTAGAATACCTAAACAACCTGCAGCAGCTCTACCTCCTGGCTGTGGCTTACGAAAAGGAGATAGAGAGATAAAACTTGAATAATTGAATAACTGGGTTTAGCCCACAGATTCCCTCTACTTAATGTTTGTTATTCAAAATCAAAGAAAATGAGAAGATACCTAAACATACTGTTCCTGCTGCTAACTATAGCTACAGTGGCTTGCCAAGAGCAAGCGCACGAGCATGGCGAGGCAGTGGAAACTACCTACACCTGCCCCATGCACCCCCAAATAGTGCAGTCGGAGCCTGGCTCCTGCCCTGTCTGCGGCATGGATTTGGTTTCTCTATCTGGCCCTGGCGAACCTATGGAGAGAACAGAGGACCTAAGTTATTTGCTCAGACCAGCGAACAGCACCATTATTTCATCAATAGCCACAGTTGAACCTGAATATAAATCGATGCAGACTTCTCTGGAGATGGAAGGAATTATTACCTACGATCCGCGACGGGTTTATAACATACCCGCCAGAATAGCTGGCCGAATCGAAAAGTTGTATGTAACCTATAATAATCAGCCTATCAGCAAAGGTCAAAAGCTAATGGAGATATATAGTCCTGAACTGGTTACTGCACAGCAAGAGCTGCTATACCTTGTAAAAAATTCTCCTGAAGATGTCCAGCTAATCGCTGCAGCGAAACAGAAACTCAGTTTTCTGGGAGCCACTCAGGCGCAGATTAACCGCCTGATTCGCACAGGTGAGGCAAGTTATACTTTCGCTTTGTACAGCCCTTACGATGGTTATGTGACAGAACTCAATACAGAAGCACCGACTGCAACTATTAGCCTGCCTAGCAGAACAGGTACGAGTGGCGGTGGCATGGATGCGATGGGCGGAGGCAGTACCCAAGGCATGAGCAGCAGGTCTTCTGCAGTTACAGGTTCTATGCAAAACCAGAGAATACAGCTAAGAGAAGGCATGTATGTGAATACAGGCCAAACTCTTTTTAGAGTTGTGAATACAGATCAGTTATGGGCAGAGTTTAATGTTCCTGCTGGTGAGATCAATTCATTAGCAAAAGGAGCTCCTGTACAAATAACATTCCCCCAAATTCCAGGCGAACATCTACAAGCCACAGTAGATTTAGTGCAGCCTTACTTCGAAGCTGGAGAAAATTTTGCAAAAGTACGTGTGTACCTGACAGGCCAACAGAAGTTAGCTATGGTAGGGCAACTGGTAAAAGGCCGCGCAAGCTATGCTACTGATTCTGCTCTTTGGATTCCTAGAGAGGCGGTGCTTGATCTTGGAACACAGTCGGTAGCTTTTAGAAAAGTGAACAGCGTGTTTGAACCTGTAGTTGTAACTACTGGCACAACTGAGGAAAGACAGGTTCAAGTGTTGTCTGGTCTGCAACAAGGAGAGGCAATTGCCGCAAACGCACAGTTCCTGGTCGATAGTGAAAGCTTTGTAAAAGTAAACAGGGAATAATTGGGAGGATGTATAGAGAAGATGATTTCCGAAACAGTATCATGTAAGAACTTCCCATTAGCCCTCATTTAAGAATCAGCAAACCATGAAAAGATACCTAAACATACTGTTCCTGCTGCTAACTATAGCTACAGTAGCCTGCCAAGAGCAAGCGCACGAGCATGTCGAAGCAGTGGAAACTACCTACACCTGCCCGATGCACCCGCAAATCGTGCAACAGGAACCTGGCTCCTGCCCTGTCTGTGGCATGGATCTGGTAACCATTTCACAATCAGGACAAAATGAGGGAGAGTTGATGCTTAGCGAGAGCCAGATGGCATTAGGAAATATTGCCGTTCAACAGGTAACATTAAGTTCCGTAGGCAATAATACTATTCTTACAGGCAGATTGGTGATAGACGAAACACAAACAGATATTATCAGTAGCCGCGCGGCTGGCCGCATAGAAAGGCTTTACCTAAAGGAAACTGGATTAAAAGTTCAGAAAGGTCAGCCGCTGTACGAACTTTATTCAGAAGAACTACTAACACTACAACGTGAGTATCTGCTGGCGCTAACGCAACACCAGGAATTAGGCGCTGAAAACCCACGTTTTGCCTCCTTTTTGGAAGCAGCCAAACAGAAACTACTGCTTTATGGATTAACTGAAGCTCAAATCAGAAGCCTCGCTAACTCAAAAAAATTAGATGCACGCGTTACTTTTGTGGCTTCTAGTTCTGGAGTGGTAACGGAGGTTGCAGCTGCTGAGGGGCAATATGTGGCGGAAGGTTCTATGCTTTACAGGCTCTCAGAACTAGATAAAATATGGCTCGAGGCTGAGTTGTACCCTCAGGAGGTAAACAATGCAACAATAGGTGACACCATTCATGTAGCTATTCAGGGTTTTATGCAGGAGCCGCTAACTGCCACCGTTACATTTATAAGTCCAGAGTTTAGGGCAGGAAGCCAGGTAGCCTTACTTCGGGCTGAGCTACCAAATCCAGATGGTCAACTTTTACCTGGTATGCAGGCTAGCGTTACCATAGGCGGCACCAGTGGTTCAACAACAGTAACTGTACCAACTGACGCCGTGATACGAGACGCTGAAGGTAACCATGTGTGGGTGCAAACAGGCGACCATACTTTTAAGGCACGCATGGTAACCTTAGGAGAAGAAAGCGCCGAACAAGTGGCCGTGCTTTCTGGGTTACAGCAAAACGATAAAGTTGTTACTTCTGGAGCTTACCTGCTTTACAGCGAGTATGTGCTTAAAAAGGGTGCTGAGCCAATGGCCAGTCACCAACACTAGATTAACAGAAACTGAAAAATTTATGAAATTGACTTAACACGTATGCTAAATAGAATCTAGCAAAACAACTAGTAGACAAACAAAAGGTGAATCAAAACAGATCGTAAGCTAGTAGTCTATAGTCTGCTACTTGTCTTCTTCGAACAAATGAATTATTAACTTTAAACTATATTTAACATGTTATTTAAAACTGAAATGAAAAAGACATTTTTAGCCGCTGCCATGGCAGCATTTTTACTTGCATCTTGCTCTGATAACAAGAAGGGCGCAACAGCTGAGACAGAAACTGCAAAACAGGAGCACGCTGACGGAATGCCGACAGCTGGA
The DNA here is from genome assembly GCF_020907245.1 of Pontibacter harenae. Lineage (GTDB taxonomy): Bacteria > Bacteroidota > Bacteroidia > Cytophagales > Hymenobacteraceae > Pontibacter > Pontibacter harenae. The sequence goes on from NZ_JAJJWH010000018.1 coordinate 77,691, forward strand.
AGTATAGTAGTGGAAACTCCAGATTATAAGAATGTAAGTGCCTCTGTAAAAACGCAAGTATCTCAGGTGCTGGACCAATACTTGAAGCTTAAAAATGCTTTAGTAGAAGCAAATGCAGCAGATGCGCGTACAGCAGCTGGCGACATACTAACATTAGCGAATGCCATGCCTGTTGCCACCATTACGGGAGAGGAAAAAGCTTTTGCTGAGGAGAAAACTGCCGCGATCAAAGAAAGTGCCTCCCAAATATCTCAGGCTGCCGACATAAAGGCACAGCGCGAGCACCTGGAGCAACTTTCTAATGCGGTATATTCGCTCACAAAAGCATTTGGTGCAGCTGACCAAACACTTTACTACCAGCACTGCCCGATGGCACGTAATGACCAAGGTGGCTACTGGATTAGCACTAATGAAGAAATAAGAAACCCTTACTTTGGCGACGCTATGCTGAAGTGCGGTACAAATGAGGAAGTTTATAATTAATTTCTCTTCTATACCATAAACAGAAAGGCCTGTGTTGAAACCAACGCAGGCCTTTCTGTTTATAATCCATCGTTATAGTGCGATTTTATGCTCGGCCTGATAATTAACCATAGAATGAGGCTAATGGGCCATGACAACAAGGCTACCAACAAAGCAACCAGCCATCCTGGCTTTCCTCTTCTCTCAGCATCCTTATAAGACCATACAATACTCCAGATGTAGATGATCAGAATTACTAATCCAAGGAGTAGTCCGAAAATACCCATGCCAACAAAAAAATCCCCCATCATGTTTTCATCCATAGTTTTTATAGTTTTAATTATACTTCTTTTTTAACGGAGCATACTATATTTTGTTGAAACACAATTATATATAATGTTTTAACATTATATATAATTGTATGGTACATACTTGATGTTTACATCTTCTTACTTCTTATTAAATGCTAAAAGCTTAAATTAAGAGCTTTAGAAACGTCAAATTGAGCTTATATAAAACAAAGACTATTGTTGCTCAAAATTAAAACTTGCGTTACCTTTAGTCATGAAGGGCATGCAGAGGCTATGTGGGCAACATTAAAAAAGGTTGATTTATTTTCCTTTTGAATAATCTGCATTAAGTATTGCCACATTATATGACAATAAACCTACAAACCGTGCAACAGGCAGATATCACTAACACCCGAAGCTATTTGCATAACTTACTGGCTATCAGAGCAACAGAAAAGGGAATGCAATGGCTAGACCAAAAACTGGAGCAAGTAAGCAAGGCAGGAGCTGCAAAAGACTTTTATCTTGCTTTTAGTGCTGCGCCAAGGTTTATGGGCAAAAGCACTCTTGACCCAACCGAAGAAGAACTAGCAGCTGCAGCTGAACTTAGAGAAGGCTTCTACCCCGCAAACTGGACAGTAGACCAAACAGCACGCTCCCTACTCCTGCTCTCGCTTCCGCAGCTTGATAAAGAGGCCTTTCTTGAAAAAGTTAACATGCTGTTTAACACAGCAGATATGGGAGAGTTGGTGGCACTGTATGCTAGTTTACCGCTACTGCCCTATCCAGAAGCATTTGCAGACCGCGCGGCCGAGGGAATTCGCACGAACATGAGCAATGTGTTAGAGGCAGTTACTTTAGAAAATCCTTATCCTGCCGATTTTTTATCAGAAGGAGCCTGGAACCAGCTAGTGCTGAAGACACTTTTTGTAGGCAAGTCCCTGTATCGAATTTATGGTTTAGAGAGAAGAGCCAACCAAGCGCTAGCCAATACACTTTCTGATTACGCACACGAACGTTGGGCAGCAGGCAGACCCGTTACGCCTGAACTGTGGCGAACGGTAGGCCCTTTCATAGATGACAACATCCTAAACGACATAAGGCAGCTTTTTGAACATCCTGATGAGATACAGCACGAAGCAGCGGCACTAGCCTGTTCGCAAAGCAACCATGCAGGAGCAGAAGAACTGCTGAATCAGCATCCTCATTTAAAAGAAAAAATAAAATCAGGTAGCCTTACCTGGGATACGGTAGGTAAAAAAGCTTACGTCTAACTATAAATTATTTCTGAGACACTATTACATGAAAAACATGATGTTCCTCGATCCACACATCCATATGACCTCCCGCACCACCGACGATTATGAGCGAATGCGGCAGGCAGGAATTGTGGCAATTATAGAACCTGCATTCTGGCTTGGACAGCCACGCACAGAGCCTGGTTCTTTCAAAGATTATTTCAGCAGCCTGGTTGGTTGGGAGCGTTTCCGCGCCAGCCAATTCGGCATAAAGCATTACTGTACTATTGGTTTGAATTCAAAAGAAGCAAACAACGAAGCGTTGGCAGAACAGGTAATGGAGTTGCTTCCGCTGTTTGTTTGTAAAGAAGGCGTAGTAGGTGTTGGCGAGATTGGATACGACGACCAGACACCCGCAGAAGATAAATATTACAGACTGCAGTTAGAATTGGCCAAAGAAGTGAACATGCCCGTGCAGATTCACACACCGCACCGCGACAAGAAGTCGGGTACAATACGCAGTATGGAAGTTTGCCTGGAGCACGGTATTGAACCAGGTATGGTAATCGTAGATCACAATAACGAAGAAACTGTAAAAGATACGCTTGACAGAGGCTTCTGGGCTGCCTTCACTATTTATCCGCACTCTAAAATGGGCAACGAGCGCATGGTGGAGATTGTGAAGCAGTACGGTACTGAACGAATTATGATAAACAGTGCTGCTGACTGGGGCATCAGCGATCCGCTTTCTGTACCCAAAACTGCTTCGCTGATGCTGGAGCGTGGCATTTCGGAAGCCGATGTACGTATGGTTTGCTATCAAAATGCCCTTACTGCTTTCGGGCAGAGCGGGCAGATACAAGAAAGTGATTGGCTGGAGTCAACAAGCGTCGATCAACGTGAGAAATTCTCTAATAACTCGGTGCTAAGAGGCGGCCAGGCCCCCAAAGTAGGAGAAGTTGAATCATCAGGCGACTTGCCTTCTAACATAGTACGATGAGTAGAACGGCTGCTTATCTTAGGCTGATGCGCCCAGCCAACATTGTGACGGCTATTGCAGACATTGCACTAGGGTTTGCTGCCTCAGGAGCCTTGCTCGCTGTTCCATCTTGGGACTTAAGCGTGCTGGGCACTTCTTACATGCAAACACTTTACTGGCTCATTTTATCTACTATAGGCTTGTATGGCGGCGGTGTGGTATTTAACGATGTGTTTGATGCAGAACTTGATAGCGTGGAAAGGCCTGAGCGTCCTATACCAAGCGGACTGGCTACGATGCAGGGTGCCATAACGCTGGGGGCCATACTGCTGATCGGTGGCATAATTGCAGCCTGGCAAGTGTCGGGGCTAAGTGCTTTAATAGCAACTGCAGTAGCAGGTTTAGCCTTACTTTATGATTGGAAAGGAAAACACCAGCATATACTGGGGCCTGTGAACATGGGCGCCTGCCGCGGGGGTAATTTACTTTTAGGTGTGAGTGCTGTACCTGCCGCTGTGAGCGAACTGTGGTATCTGGCTCTTATTCCTGTTGTCTACATTTCTGCCATTACCATGATCAGTCGCGGCGAAGTACACGGTGGCAATCCTAAGGCTCTGAAAGGAGCTGTACTACTTTATGCCATTGTTATAGGTGGCATCGTGGCCCTTGCGTCGCTTCCAGACTTTACTATTTGGTATAGTCTGCCCTTTCTGCTGTTGTTTTGCTATCTTATATTTCCACCGTTATTTAAAGCCATACCAGCTCAGGAGCCACGCTTAATCATGAAAGCAGTAAAAGCTGGTGTTGTTGCTCTCATAGCGATGGATGCGAGCATAGCAGCTGGTTTTGCAGGCTGGCCTTACGGCTTGGCAGTTTTATTTCTATTGCCCATATCTATTCTTGTAGCGAAAAGCTTTGCTGTTACCTGATTTACAGGAAGGGAAACTTAAATGGCATGCCAGCAAGTTAAAAGCTTAGACGCAAAACAGACTGTGAAAGTCAAATTAAAGTTGGTTAGATAACGCTAGCCAAACACGTTTATCAGGTACAAAAATTACATAGCACAAATAACAAAGTGCTTTAAATTACCCTTGGCTAATATGAAACCGATTATACAAAACTTTCAGGTGCAGTTTAACTATGGCGTGTATTTTACAGAAGGCCTTTTTAATCCTGAGAACTCAATGCTGAAAGATGTGCTGCAACAGGATGGTAACACAGCACCTCGAAAAGTACTTTTTGTGATTGACAATGGTGTTGCCGAGGCGCACCCAAACCTGATAAATGCTATCTCCAGCTATGCTACTGTACATGCGGATACGCTGAAGCAGGTGGCCCCTCCTATGGTGGTAGCAGGCGGTGAAGTGGCCAAAAACGACAAGCAGCTAATGCAGGATTTGCTGGATGCGGTGAACGATTTCGGTGTTTGCCGACATTCTTATCTTATAGCCATTGGGGGTGGAGCAATTTTAGATATGGCAGGCTTTGCGGCGGCTGTTGCCCACAGAGGCATTCGCCATATCAGGATTCCTACTACGGTGCTGTCGCAGAACGACTCTGGCGTAGGTGTAAAGAATGGGGTAAATGCGTTCAATAAAAAGAACTTCCTGGGCACCTTTGCGCCACCTTTTGCTGTGATAAATGACAGCGAATTCCTGCTAACACTCGACGATAGGGATTGGCGTTCTGGAATTTCAGAAGCTATCAAAGTTGCTTTAATTAAAGACGCAGCCTTTTATAAGCAAATAAAGCAAAACGCTGAAAAATTAGCTTCACGTGATATGGAAGCTATGCAACAACTCATACATCGATGTGCGGAGATGCACGTAGAACACATAGGCGGCAAAGATCCGTTTGAAAAAGGTTCTTCCCGTCCGCTTGACTTTGGACATTGGGCAGCACACAAACTGGAGCAACTCACAAATTATTCAATTAGGCATGGCGAAGCTGTAGCCGTTGGTATTGCCCTGGATGTAGTATATTCAAAGCTGTCGGGTATGTTAAGCGAAGCAGAGACAGAAGACATACTTGTCCTGCTAAGCCAGCTTGGTTTCGATCTTTATGTGCCTGCACTTGCCGCTGTTACCGATGAGACAGACACGAAATTACACATATTGAAAGGCCTTACCGAATTCCAGGAGCATTTGGGCGGGCAGTTAACTATTATGCTATTAACAGAAATAGGCAAAGGCGTAGAAGTGCATGAAATAGATGGAGCTTTGGTAGCAAAAGCAGTAGAAGAACTCGCAGAAAAGCAAGGACAGCAAGCAGCGCTAACCTCTAATAAAGCTTAACATGCTTCGTTAATGTAAATATTCATTCCTGTTTCTCTGCTTCTTAAACGCTATACCTGCAAACTATGTACCTGAACCGACAATACCATTTATCTTATTGTACCAACATACACCAAGGCGAAACTTGGGATGAAGTTTTCCAGAGCCTTAAGGAGTATTTCCCTCCGCTCAAACAGCAGCTTTCACCAGACCAGCCTTTAGGCATCGGGCTGCGGCTGTCAGACTTAGCCAGCAGAGAATTGATGGAGGGTGAAGAACTATTCAATTTTAAAGCATGGCTACAGGAGCAAGGTCTGTACGTCTTTACGATGAACGGATTCCCCTTCGGAGGCTTCCATAAACAGGTAGTGAAGGATGATGTACACCAACCTGACTGGACAACAAAAACCAGAGTAGCTTATACAATAAGGCTCGCTCATATATTGAGCATGTTACTTCCTAAGGGTGTAGAAGGCGGCATCTCCACCTCGCCCCTCTCCTATAAGCCCTGGTACACTGGCAAGCAAGAGGCATATAATGAAACCACCAGAACTGCTACAGAAAATTTGGTTGAGGTTGTAGCAGAATTGATCAGTATAAAATCTGTTACTGGTAAAAGTATACATATTGATATAGAACCAGAGCCAGATGGCTTTCTGGAAAACAGCCATGAGTTTATAAGCTTTTATACCAATCAGCTTATTCCCGTTGGTGTAGAAAAATTAAAACAAGAGCTTTCAGCAGCAGAGGTTACAGAAGCCATTAAAGAGCACATTCAGCTTTGCTACGATGTCTGCCACTTTGCCCTCGCCTATGAAAAGCCAGCCGAAACTTTCGATAAGTTGAAAGAAGCAGGTATTAAGGTCGGTAAAATTCAGCTAAGCGCCGCCCTGAAGGTGACTTTGCCAAACAATGTTACAGACAAAGCAGCTGTAGCAGAAAGGTTGGCAGCCTTTGTAGAACCAACATACCTTCACCAGGTTGTAGAAAGGGGCGCAGACAACAAACTGACCCAATATCCTGACTTGCCACAAGCCCTGGCGCAAATAAATAAACCTGATGCCGAAGAATGGCGCATTCACTTCCATGTGCCGCTTTTTACCGACTCCTACAACGGCTTGCTCTCCACCCAGGGAGACATTAAAGCTGTATTGGATATACTTAAACAGGAACAACTGACTCAGCACCTGGAAGTAGAAACGTATACTTGGGATGTGCTGCCACAGGATCTAAAAAAAGAACTGCACGACTCCATTCAGCGAGAGATGGAATGGGTAATTGAAAATTTGAAGTAGAAAACTATGCAGAAAACGGTAGTTATAGATGTAGTAGGTTTAACTAGATCACTTATCGGCAAAAACACGCCTTTCTTGGCCAAATGGACGGCTGATGCACAGGCTTCTTTGATTGAGCCCATGGTGCCAGGCCTTACCTGCGCCACACAATCTACTTATATAACAGGTAAATGGCCAAAAGAGCATGGCATTGTTGCGAACGGTTGGTACTTTCGCGACGAAGATGAAGTGAAGCTCTGGCGACAGTCTAACAAGCTGGTGCAGGCTCCAAAGGTGTGGGATATTGCCAAAGCACAAAACCCGAACTTTACAGTAGCCAATATGGGCTGGTGGTACAACATGAATACCGCCGCCGACTACACCTTAACACCACGCCCGCAGTACCTGGCTGATGGCCGCAAACTCCCTGACTGCTATACCCAACCAGCTGACCTTCGGGACAAACTACAGGCACAATTAGGCACCTTTCCGCTGTTTAACTATTGGGGACCAAAGACCTCCATTGTATCAAGTAAATGGATTGCAGATGCGTCTAAGATTACAGATAACCTGTACAACCCCACGCTTACACTCATTTACCTGCCGCACTTAGACTACAACCTTCAGCGCCTCGGCCCTGACCAAAATGCACCTCGTTTAGCGCAGGACCTGCAGGAAATAGATGCTGTTTGCGCCGACCTTATCCAGTTTTATGAAGAAAGAGGTGCACACGTCATTGTGCTGTCAGAGTATGGCATTACATCAGTAAACAACCCAGTGCACATCAATCGGGTGCTGCGAGAGCATGGGTACATAGCAGTGCGTGAAGAACGCGGCACAGAACTGTTAGATACAGCCATGAGCAAAGCTTTTGCTGTGGCCGATCATCAGGTGGCGCATGTTTACGTGCAGAACCCTGCGAATATAGCCAAAGTGAAGAAGCTCCTGCAGCAGGTACCTGGCATAGCAGAAGTGCTTGAGGGTGATGAACGAAACAAATACCACCTGGCCCACGAACGTTGCGGAGAACTGATGGCAGTAGCAGACCAAAACTCCTGGTTTACCTACTATTTCTGGCTGAACGATAAAAAGGCACCTGACTATGCCCGCATGGTAGACATCCATAAAAAGCCAGGCTACGACCCCGTAGAAATGTTTGCTGACCCGAACATCAAGTTTCTGATGCCTTTGGTTGCAGGTAAAGTACTGAAGAAGAAACTCGGCTTCCGAATGGTCATGGATATTATTCCGCTCGATGCAACTCTTATAAAAGGGTCTCATGGAAGGATTCCTGACGATAAAAACGAATGGCCAGTGCTCTTCACTAAAAACGCTAGTCAACCACTTCCTGCCACTATAGCAGCGACTGACGTTATAAATGTGATGCTATCGCAACTAAATCTGAAACCTACTACTTCAGCAGAAGTTACTGCTTAGAAAAAGCAGTACATGTAGAATGTACATGCTTCTGTCATTTAGAACAGAACGAGAAATCTGGACGTACTGTATGTAATTTTCAGATTTCTCCTGATGGTCGAAATGACAAAACTCATGACCATTGAGCTTAAAAGTTTAGGATTTAATTTTATATCCACACCTAATTTGACTTTACTTCTGCTTACTCCTCTTAATCATATCAATCACCAAGCCAGACTAGGTAAAGTTTTCGGCGCCGTAACCTTCCCCTGTAAAAGGGTTGTAGTATTCTCTAAATCCGCTCTTAGTGATTAACTGCTTCACGCTTTGCAAAAGCTTATCTGCTTCCTGCACGTATCCTTTTTTTAGCAGAAACTTATGTAAAAACCAATTAAACAGCACCCAAGTAGGACCCCGCCAGATATAGACAGATTCCTTCGGTTCAAAAGCAGGATCGTCTTTGGAAAGTGACGGCAACGGATACGGAACATCAAAACCGTCCTCAGAGAAAAGATGCTTCTCCAATACCGCCTCACACACCTCTTGGGGTACATGTTGTAACAACACTGGGAAAAGTATGGTAGCAGTGTTTATCTTCAGCTTTCGCTGCTCACGGCCAGCCAAATCATAAAAGCTTTGGCTTCTGAATCATACATACGCGTGAAAATACTTTCTTCTGTTTGGCGACAACGGGCGCGGAAAATAGAAGCATCCGCATCACCAGCAAGTTCGCAAAGCTTAGCCATAGAATCCAGGCTTTGCGCATAGATCGTGTTGAAGGCTGCATCCTTAACAAGAAACCTGTCCTGCCTATAGATCTTTTGAAGATTGTAGTTAGCGAAAAAGTTGCCTGCATCTACCTGCATCACCTTCAGGAAAAGACGCCAGTTGGCTCGCCCCTTAAAGCCCACCACAGGATCAAAACTAGCTTTCCAATCCATGCCTGATTCATAGGGCGAAATAATGGATAGTAGCCCCTCCTGCTCAAAATCACGGTTATGGGCAATCCAGTTGTAATAGGCCTTTAGTTTTGATAGTAGTTCTCGCACAAAATTTAAGTCGGAACTACACTCATAAATTCGCTCCACTACTTGTGCTACAATGGGAGGCTGCACTAAAGCAGACATGTGTGGCTTGTGCAGGTGCCACAGTGAGGCAGGCTTAAGCTGAAAGAAGTCTGTTACTCTAGCAGGCATCAGCCGCTTCCAATAGTTCATGTGACCTACGAACCCAGTCTCCTCCTACAACAGGAAAAATGTGCGAATGTGCTTCTTTGCCATCTCATAGTCGCCCAAAGCGGTAAGCGTAAGGGCATGAAAACAGGTATCCCAGAAGTACTGAAAAGGATAGGTGCCAGGCGAAGGTTTAGTATAATGAAAAGTATAACCGCCGTTATGGCCCTCAATCTTGTTGTTATACAGCAGCTTTCGCACCTGCTGTTCTATCTCCTCGTCTGACAATACCTGACCTCCCTGCTGTTTAGGACTCTCTTTCAACTGTTTTCGCTGTACCTGTTCCGTCTCTTATTATTTAATGTATTCATCCCAACCTGCATAATTTTGAGTTTTTGGCCCTACTGGTATAGACAAACCAGCTACTACAAGTCCTAACACTAAACCCGTAATCCTTAACTCTAAAGGGCTATCCTGCAAAAACCAGGGAAAAGCGGCTACAGCCAAACCTAATAGTACGTTCAGGTAACGCATCAGGCGCAGCGGCTCTCCCATACTAAAAACAGACATAACTATAATTAACGCACCTCCCAAATGGAATACATTTGCTACGCGCTCATGAATGTTAACCCCAAAAACACCTGGAGCCGCCATCAGGGTACACCCAGTAACGTGGTTACAACCAAGGTCCAGGGGAGGCTTATGCCCCAGATAGAAGCGCTGTAAACGCTGCCTGGCTTTTGAGGGAACATCATCATTTCAGGAGCTTCGTCCTTAGCATCACTCTCTATGTTGCCGCCTTTTTGAAAATCCTCCAGAAGCTCTCCCCCTGCTTTACTTTCATTTTCATGAACTGCCCCATTGCAATCACTTCATCCACCTCCAAGGGTATCATAGGCAACATAATAAGCGCTGCCAATAGGCAGAACGTGCACCAGGCACCAACTATGACTGGCTGGCTGATAACAAGAAGGATGTGTACCATGCCCAGCGGAATAACAAGTATACCAAAGATGGCAACCATCCAGGGCATGGTGCGCCAGCGGGATGGAGCGCCCATCCACCCCATCAGGAACTCGAGAGTATATGCAAGGGCACCCAAGCCTGCATCTGAAACAGGCATACTATGCGACATAGCCGAATTTAGCACACGCTCGCTCTGCGCCCCGAAAAAAGGATCCCACACCGAATCGATGTACCCAAGTTGAAATGCTGCCAGGTAGCGGGATACAACCCACCCCACAAAACCCAGCACAATCATAATCCAACGCTGTGGCCAGCTAGAAGGGTTATAGCTCCAATCTGGAGGCGTATCTGGCCCCATTTTCATGTACATAATCATGTTCGGCATGCCTGGTATCAGTATGGTTAGGGCAATGATAAATGCACCCACCATGGTATCGTTGAGGTAAGCAACAGCAGAAGGTGACCAAAACAAGATCGGAGCCATCGTTAACCAAATACCTATAAAGCAACAGATCCAAATGCTGACAGGTCGGTTTGGAGTAAGGCCGCGCCAGCCAAAGAAAATAAGCAAGGCTCCGCTGATAATGTCACTCCACTTCATAAAGAGGATTCGCTGCTCTAACGAAAGCCAAACGGTCCTACCTCCAGAAGGAGCTACCGTACCAATGCTGTAGTCGAAAGTGAGCGGTGACAGCAGCACCCAAGCCCCTAGTAGAATAATCATCCAATACACCCACAGTGTTTGCATGTGGTGCATGTGCAGCATCTTCTCACGCATCTCAGGCGATATCATCATCTTGCCGCCTTTGTCGTGCCCGTTTTCGTGCTTTTCCTTATGCTGATCATTGTGGCCGTCTTCATGCATCTTTTGGTTGTGCTGCCGCAGCTGCTTCTCAGCCATGGGGCGCGTTACCCCACGCATGCCCATGCCTCCGTTCTGATGCTCTTGCTCCTTATGCTTATGGTTTTTATTTTCCATTCAAGAATGCTTTTACATGTTCTCACATCAAAACTTCTTATACGACATAGTTTCACACAGGATAATTTAAGGATTATTTGTACTATTGTAATTAGCCGTTCAAGTACTAGTAGGCGCACTAACATAAGCCTTTAAAGTGCGTAAAGAAGATACGTTGTTCGTATACAATGGAAACAAATCAATTTATAGCTATGGGACTGAAAGACATTATAAATAAGGCTAAGAAGGAAATAAAGGTGCTACAGGGAGAGGAAACGAAAGACAAGCTTTTCACCAATGAAAACACTTATCCTGATGAGGCAACAGCAAAGAAAGAGTTTGAAAGAGCTAAGCGTAAACTTTTCAATATAGATGGTTGGTCTGACCTAGAGGGAATAAGTTCTACATTTATGCTATATGATAACCGTGGACGAAGAACTACGGCCTTAGAGCCTGAAGTAGGATATTATTTCAAAATAATTTTGCCAGCCTCTGATATAGAAAACTGGGTTAAAATAGCTGATATAACTGTTCAGGACGACATGGCCCAATTTGTGGTACACCCAAGTGAAAAACCGAAAGAGTTGGGTGGAGATGAAGAAGTGATAGAACATTTCTTCATGAAAGAGGCCAGTAGTACCTTTAAGGTAGAAAGGCAAGGCAACAAACTAATTGGGTACGAGATTGGTAAACACGAAGGTATAAATAACCAAGACGAAGAAGCAGGCGACAGAGCTATGTTAAATACTGTTGTCTCGGAAGGTGGTTGGGCTGGCTTCCAGGATATTCAATGGGATAATCTTACCCGTTACCTTGTGCATCTGGATGAAGCAAAAAAAGATAATGATTAATTAAGGTGCTGGGTGGCATCTGAAGGAAAGATGTCACCCAGCACCTACAAATATCAATCGCGCCTCTTAAACAGGTTTACAAGAGGTTTTAGAGCTGCAAAATTAATGGCAGCACCTGCCACACAGTAAATACATACTTTTTTCTGAACGGCTGTCATCGTGTACATGTATTGAGCTGCTCCTACGGCTTGGCCAAGCACTATCCCTCCAAGTAACACATCCAATATTCTCGACTGCTTTTTAAACCTTGTAGCGGCCACGGCAAGTGCCATAGTCGCAGCATATCCTCCTAAACTGATTACGCCGTCTGGCAGGCCCAGCAGTACGGCATCTTTAGAAGTATTAACTTTTTCTGTGTCGAATAATTTGCCTGGCACGTCTGGCAGTTTTTTTATGTACCCCATCTGGAACAGAGAAATTAGGCTAAAATCTACGATACCTGCCGCCGCCAATGCAGCAATTTGGCGGCGATATTGTGTTGCTTCACTACTGTCGCTCCGCATCTTATCTATTACGCTTGTCTCTTCTTTCATAGCTTCATTTTATTAATGCTTACGCCTTAAAACAACAGGAGTTCATCTGTGGTTAGCGGTAATATCAAATCAAAGAATATCTGTATAAGTCAAAACACTAACTGCAACTGCTATTCTGCTCAGCAATTTTACACATACCAAAAACTCTTTCTTTAATGAAACAAGTGATACGATAACTCCTTTTGTAACAAAGGCGTAAGTACAGCAATAAATTAGGAACAGAGAACTATGAAACAAAAAGAAGCACATAATACAAAAAGCCGAGGCGTTGTAGTGGTAACAGGCGCTTCGGCAGGTCTTGGTCGTACTATTGCGCGAGAGTTCGCAAAAGAAGGGTACGACCTGGCTTTGCTAGCCAGAGGCAAAGAAGGCCTTAAGGGAGCCAAAAGAGAAGTAGAAGAAATGGGAAGAAGAGCTGTATACTTCCAGGTTGATGTAGCTGATGCTCAGGCTGTAGAAGAGGCCGCCGCGAAAACTGAAGAGCAGTTAGGCGAAATAACCATATGGGTAAACAACGCCATGAACAGCGTTTTCAGCCCTGTGAAAGAAATGGAGCCAGCTGACTACAAAAGGGTAACGGAGGTAACTTACCTGGGCCAGGTTTATGGTACGCTATCAGCGCTAAAAAGAATGCTGCCAAGGGACCGTGGATCTATCATTCTAGTTGGGTCTGCTCTTGCCTACCGTGGTATACCTTTACAGTCAGCTTACTGCGGCTCTAAGCATGCCATAGAAGGCTTCTTTGATTCTTTGCGTGCTGAACTGATACATGATAAAAGTAAGGTAAAAGTAACGATGGTGCAGCTACCTGCTATGAACACCACACAGTTTGGTTTTGTGAAAACGCGCCTGCCGAACAAACCAAAACCAATGGGCAAGATATACCAGCCTGAAGTAGCAGCCAGAGCTATTGTGTTTGCAGCACACAATAATCGTAGAGAGATATTTGTAGGTTATCCTACCGTACAGGCAATTGTAGGAGATAAGATTGCCCCAGGCCTAGGAGATTATGTGTTAGCAAAGGGTGGCATCAAGGGCCAGCAGACAGATGTGCCTGAAGATCCGAACCGCAAGCACAACTTATGGGAACCTATACCTGGCGACCATGGTGCCCACGGAACCTTTGGTGACCAATCTACAAACTTTAGCCCTGAACTATGGGTAAGCATGAACAGAAATAAATTATTGGCAGGTGCATTGGCTATAGGAGGATTAGTATTAGGACGTATGTTAGCCAATAAAGATGATTAACAGGTAAAAAAATAAGCCTTCTGGGCAGCATTGGCTAAGATGCTGCCCAGAAGGCTTATTCTAAAGCACTAGCAATATAAGCTAGTGAAATAAGAGAAAGAGTGAATTACTGCAGTAGTGACATCCTACTGCAAAACAGAATACAGTTTTCTAGACTTAACACTCAAAGAAAACCATTCATAGTTGTTTTTAAGTGAATAAAAATTACTGCCTTCTACTACTCCGTTCATACCTCTTTCGGTAAGAACATCTGCCAAAGCCTGATCTTTTACATCAAAAGAATCATAAACAAGTCCCTCTTTAATGAAAGAACATGTGATGCCTGAGTTGTGATTTTTGAAAATAAGTGTGTTACTGTTTTCTAGCCCTTTGTGTAGTCTGTCTAACTCTTCCATAAATGCGTTGTTTAAATACAGTTTAAATTACAAAATAATTCAATTAAATGTAAAATTGTTTAAGTAAAAAGCAATAAAAACTTAGTAAAAATAAGATTTATGCACTTTTGTATCACTTTACCAACTATGAATTGCACTAAATAAAATGTATTATAGGTTATTAAGGCTAATTTTTGAACGCTTCCGTTGTATCTAAAACCACGCGTTACTCCCAATGCCGTCAACTTAAGGATTTACAGTACTGGTCTTTT
>NZ_JAJJWH010000019.1 GCF_020907245.1 Pontibacter harenae
TCCCCGATCAGGTTCACCCTACCAGGAGAGCGGACAACAACTGGATCTGTCTTGTAGAGGTCAGTAAATTTTGCTATTATTTCTTGTTGCATTCTGTTACCTGTTAAGTACAGTTCAAAGACAATCTTAGGATTGATATCAAAAACTTAAAGCAATAATAGTTTAATCGCAGCGGAAAGGCAACCTGATTTCATGCTCAGTTGCTATTCTACTACGACTAAACTACCACAGTATATTTATCATTGATAAAACGAATCTCCCTCAAACAAGCTCTATGTAAAAGTAGCTTCCTATCGCGCTGTCGTCGCTTTCATATCAACTAAATTGCTGTTATAAAGCTTCTCATGAACTTCTTTCAGCTTTTCGGCAGGCACTTTTATCACCTTACGGTCATAGGTAATCAGGCCGTTGGTTTCTATTTCTACGTCAGAGGTTTGAGTATAAACAGCAGCCGATAAACCTTCATTTATCAATCTCTCCAGCCTTTCTGTAAAAGCTTTGTACCGCTCAAACAGTTCGTCGGCGTTCTTGAAGGTTTGGTAGCCCCAGTTATCTTTCTGCTGCCATGTATGTCCTGTCACAGGCAGTCCTAGCCCACCAAACTCACCCAACACAATGGCTTGCTTTGAACCAAAGATATCAGGTCGTGGCATGGTAGGGTCTGGATAATTATGCAGGTCGATGATATGCCCAACAGGATGAAAGTTACCACCGCTGGCACTATTGACTAGACGTGTCGGGTCGTGCTCCATCGTCCATTTCGTCATTTCTACAGTCTTGAACTGGCCCCATGCTTCGTTGAAAGGCACCCACACCACGATGCTCGGAAAGTTGTACAGGTCATCCATAATCTCTTTCCACTCCTGGCGAAAGATGCTTTCTGATTCTGGTGTTCTGTCTTTTTCGGTGCCTCTGCCTGTTACGCCTGGTCGGCTCTCCCAACGGTTGCCCAAGTCGCCGCTTGGCATATCCTGCCAAACCAGCATACCTAATTTATCGCAATGGGCATACCAGATAGCTGGCTCCACCTTCACGTGCTTGCGGATCATGTTGAAGCCCATCTCTTTTGTTTTCTCAATATCAAAAAGCAATGCTTCTGTGGTAGGAGCTGTGTAAAGTCCGTCTGGCCACCAGCCTTGGTCTAGTGGGCCGTACTGGAAAACAAACTTATTATTAAGCATCATGCGCAGAACACCATCCGCATCTGGTGCCACGCTAATTTTACGCATCGCAAAATAGCTATCCACCTCGTCCAGCACTTTTCCATTTCGTACCACCGCCACACGCAAATCGTAAAGGTTAGGACTGCCTGGTGCCCACAGTTTAGGATTCTTTACCTGCAGCACAGCTTCGTCGCCTGCATTTACCACCTTCTCAGCTACTTTCGTTTTGCCGTCCCAAGCTAAAATCCTCAATTTATCGTTTGCCTGTCGGTTTGCTACCTGTGCTGTTACTGATACTGTCTGCTGATCTATATCTGGGGTTTGCCTGGTAGAGGCGATATACGTTTGAGGCACTCCCTCCAGCCATACTGTCTGCCAGATTCCTGTTACAGGAGTATACCAGATGCTCTCAGGTTTTTTTACTTGCTTGCCCCGTGGCTGTGGGCCATCATCCGAAGGATCCCAAACACGGATGGCAACATCCTGGTTGTTTCCTCTTTTTAGCGCTGACGTTATATCAAAAGAAAAAGGATCGTAGCCGCCCTGGTGCGTACCAACTTTGTTTCCATTAACATACACATCGCATAGCCAATCTACAGCACCAAAATGAAGTAGCACCCTTTGCTTCCGAAGCTTTGAAGGTATGCTGACAGTTTTTTTGTACCACAGCACACTATCTTTTCCTACGGTTTTGCCTACACCAGATAAAGCTGACTCAATAGGATAAGGCACCAAAATTTTACCTGCAAAAGCAGAAGGCATGTTATCCTGCTGTGCTCTGGGAGCAATAGCATAACTCCACAGTCCGTTTAGGTTTTGCCAGTTGTCGCGCACCATCTGGGGACGTGGATACTCTGGCAGCGGATTAGCAGGATTAACCTTCTCGGCCCAAGGCGAGGTAATTTTCCCTTTAACAATGCTCCATTCCTTGTTTTGAGCATCTGCTAGATTGAAGCTGAAAAGAAACACTGACAAAAGCAGGAGGTATGTTTTCTTCATATAGAAAAGAATTAGTTAGCTGTAAATTAGTTGCTAGACGAGTATAGTAAAGAGCAAGATTGATAAGCTCGTTAAATTATCAGCATTGATGGAGCGATTCTAGGCTCAGGAAAGCCTGAATAGTTTTCGATATTGGTGTTTAGACTGTCAAAATCACCTGCTTTTTGCGCAAAAGTGTTTTGCAGGAAGAACGTCAGGAAAAAGATAAACAGTACAGGCTTCTTCATACAGAACGAATTGGTGGTGTGAGTATAGCTTTATTCATACTACATACTTCAAAACGGTCCGCCTACTTATTTCTCACCTTAGGAAAGAAAAAAGTGTTTGGCTCCATGGTTAACACATCTTGCCCTTTACTTTGATTTTCTTTGAAACTGATACGAACTACTGCTGTTTTTCTTGGCCCTACAGTGGAATCGGCTTGATGGGTATGGAAGACGTAGAACATGTCTCCTTTTTTGTCTTTTACGATGTCGACATGTCCAGTACCGTTCTCACCTATATTCTGTGTGCTGATGATTGGGTTGGAAGTAGACTTAAGCCAAGGTCCTGTTGGTCTTGAACTGATAGCGTAGCCAACGGCATAGTTCGGATTTCGAAAATCGTTGGCAGAGTAGGTAAGGTAATAGGCACCTTTGTGCTTCAAAACAGTTGGCCCCTCCGCCACCGACCACTTTACATTAGCCGTGTTCTCCCAAGGTTCAGTTGCCATAATACATTCCTGCAGCGTTTGCTCTTTTATCTTGCTCAGGTCGTCTTCCAACTCAGCCACAAAAATTCTGTTCCCCTCTTGCAGACGAACATGGTAAAGATACATTTTCCCATCATCATCTATAAAAACGAAAGGATCAATCTGCTTTACTGGCGCGGCTAAAGGCTGTAAAGTCTCCTGCGTAAAAGGACCTAAAGGACTGTTGCTTGTAGCAATAGCGATGTTTTCGTTAGCCGTATAAGCCATGTAGAACTTGTTGTTGTACCTGAAAACCTGCGGTGCCCAAAAGCCCTGCGTGCCAAAGCTGTCACCTTTCCTGAGCGCAAAACCCTCTCGTGCACCTTTGGATCCTTCCCAATTCTTAAGGTCTTTGGATGTATAAACCAGAAATCCCTCACCTGAATTACCCTCTACAGTGCCGTACAGGTAGTAGGTCCCATCATGCAAAAAAACTGTCGGATCAGCCAAGTTAATTTCCTTTTGCTGCCCCGACTGCTGTATTTTAGAAGAAGAACATACCGCTAAGGAGAGTACCAGGATAACAAGTATAAAACTTAGAGTAGAGCTGGCCTGCATGTGATAGTTTTTGTGATATGTTTTGTCGTTTCAGAAAGCCTTTTTTAGATTATTGTCATCTCGACGAAAAGAGAGATTTGATGTAAAAAATGTAGCAGATCTCTCCTTTCGTCGAGATGACAACTAAAATTTAACCTTAGTTTGAGGCAGTTCCTCTCGCCGTTAGGCCTTTTATGAGGGCTACCTCTTCCTGCCTGTAGGGTGTACCATCTGCCTTAAAGATGTCGTGGAACCACACTTCTGGCGCTGCTGTATATTGTTTCGTCCAGGTGTCCCAGGCGTATTTGGTTTGCGTTTTACCATCTACCAAGCCCCAGTTATACATACCCACATTATACTTTTTGGCCAGCGGCAGAAAGCCCTGGAAGGTGCTACCATTCGGACGTGCCATGTATTCAGTACAAAGCATCGGCCTTTCGTAGCGCTGCAGCCATTTTACACGCTTCTCAAATTCTTCAGGCGAATCATAGTTATGAAAAGAGATCACATCCGATTGCTCAAGCTGTACTTTTTGTATTGGGGTAAGCCCTTCGTGTGTTGCCCATTCACCAGCCCAAACGCCAGAGGTAAGCGGCTGCGACGGATTTTGCGATCTGGCCCAAACAAAGGATTTTTCCAGGAGGGGCAAGACTAAATCTACTTTGTTAGGCAGTTCCACTGCTTCGTAAGACGGGCCTGTCCCGTTGTCTGGCTCATTCCAAACGTCCCAACCCAAAATTCGGTCATCCTGTGCAAACCTGGCTACAATGCCTTTCACGTAGCGCTCCAGGCGCGGGTACTGCGTAGAATCTTTTAGAGCGTTGGCTCCAGGACTTTGCACCCAGCCCGAATTATGCACATGCGGTTTTGGCTGGCGCTGCGTGCCCAGTGCTGGGAAAGGGTCCCAGCAGGAGTCGAAGATAACCAACAGCGGTTTAATATTATTGCGTTGCGCCAGGTCCAGGAAAGTATCTATTCTGTTCACAAATCCAGCCGAATCCTGCCCGAAAGGAAGGTCGTGTAGGTACACACGGGCCGTGTTCATGCCTATGGAAGAGGCCAACCCTAGCTCTCGGTTTATGGTGGTTGTATCAAAGGTCTCTGCCTGCCACATTTCCAGTTGGTTTATGGCGCTGCTAGGTATAAAGTTACTACCCACCAGCCACTCCTGTTGGGCATACCAATCGTTTGCTTTTTCTTTTGTCCAGATTTCTCGGGAAGTTGCTTCTTCGCTCACAACAGCAAGGTCGCCCTCTTTTTGAGGAGAGGCACAATTCTGAAGTAGCGGCAGTAATAAGGCACAAAGGCCAAAAAAGGATTTGTGGAGTTTCATACGCATAGAGTGTAGTATGGCGTGAAAGAAGTTAGTTCATCTTTGTATAAACGAACAGGATCCGCTATTCTCACCTATTTTTTTAGTAATTTATATTATAGCGTTTTAGGGTGAAAACATCTGGATCTAGACTATTATTCTTTTAAAACACCTTGCTCATAAACCCTATCCCCTTTACTCCACCTCCCGCTCATTTCCTTTACAGTTAGTTATTACCACTTTCACTACCTCCTGGCCCTGCGGTGTCATACTGGATGACTTAGATAAGTATGTACTTCCGCAGAAGAATTTGTTTAAAGTAACTACAGAATTGTCTGACATTTCCGTTTACCTCAACTAAGTTGCATGCATCTACCTAGCATAATCTTTATTTCGTTCAAGAAACAACAAGTTGTAATTAACAGGGAAAACTGCAAAACATGCGTCACTAACCTTTGATGCTGAACTAGTCAGGAATAGGAAACTTCCTCCTCGGAATACCCTGCTCAAGAATCATTTGCAGTCAACTTTCCAGGATTTATAATATTCCAAACTTCAATGAAAGCACGGTTTGCCGCTATATCGCTCTTAAACCCTAGATCTACAATTACCTCTACTGCATCCTGTATATCAGACTTTTTAGAAAGATGTTCAGCTATCCAATTTTGCCAGAAAGTATCAGTTTCTTCATCAGAATATAGCACCCACTTTTGGAAGTAAGGGTCTATGACAAAATCATAAGTTGTATAATTATCATACTTCATTTTGCCTAGTCTGTTTGTATACTAAACAGTACCTGCAAAAGTATCTCATCATGTTTAAATAATATTTAAAACAAACAACTCATACACCCTTTGTTATGATTTAAAACATTGCTTGCCCTTTAATAGCGTGGTTTTAGGTAAGGATGATTAGCAACTGCCCCCAAAAGAGAAAACAGTAGGCTCTGCTCATGTTCTTCCTGAAATTTGATAAGGCTTTAGAAACTAAATTATAAACCCCTTCCACAGATATAGACATGTGCTTACCTATTTCGTCATTTGGCAAATTTTGATAGAACTTTAAAATAATTGATTCTTTCTGCCTGTCTGTAAGCTTTTCTAGCGCATGCAGCACTCTTTGTTTTTGCGCCTCTGAAGTTTGGGCTATTATGATATTGCTCTCTTCCGAAGCAACAGCCTCATTTATCAATTCAAAATCAGTAACGGCGATGTGTTTTGATGAAAACTTATAATTATCAATCAGTTTTCTTTTTAACGATTTATAAAGGTAAAACTTGATAGAGTTGGTAGAGGAAAGCCGATCTCTGTTTTTCCATATATGAATAAACAACTCTTGAATGCAATCCTTAACCACCTCCCGCTCCTGGCACATTTTTAAGCCATAACTATAAAGAGAAAAAAAGTGACGTTGGTAGATTAAAGCATAAGCACTCTCACTTCCGTTCCTAAAATCATCCCACAGCTGTTTGTCACCCACACTTTTCTGGCTTTGTGGATGGTCCGATTCCAAACGAGAATACTCTACCTGTGAATCTGTCATGGTAAAAGTGTTTTAGTTAATAACTCAGAAATAAAATGAACTCACAACCTCAGAAAACTTTCATCATGAAAGGACACCATAGCAGTAGCCAATCAGATAGAATAAACGTTTTAGCACCTTTAAAAAGGTAACTCTTGAAATTTCAGGTTCGATTGATGAACTTGATGCTAAACAAGCAATAATAAATCAAATAAGCAAGCACTCACTATATTTTAACTATGTTAGCATTTTTTAAACTAGATTAATAAATACCTATATAGACTATGATAGAATTAGTCATTCGTAATAACCAGTAGCAATGGGCATATCACGTACGGGAACTACCTTTCTAGCTAAAATAGTTTCAACCAAAAGAAGGGAAAAGCTTAATTCATAAGCTGTGTATTGATAAACCGATCCAAATTAATAGTGACTTTAAAGCCATAACAGGTTTTGAAACAAGGAGAAAGAACATCAAACCCTTCCTTGATGCTTAAATTTTTGATGAAAATGTTAAAGATTACTAGAGTATCTGCAATTTGCTAGATTAACTAATCTCCCGTTTCTTTTTAAAACAAAAATGCCTAATTTCGCTTTATAAGAAATTAAACAGACATAAACCAATATAAACATGTCAGACTTCGCTGAGATTATTCTGGATGGCAAAACCTACCAGATGCCTATAGTAGTAGGCACTGAAGATGAAAAAGCTATTGATATATCTGCCCTTCGTGCTCAATCGGGCTATGTTACATTAGACCCAGGCTATAAGAACACAGGTGCCACGACAAGTGCTATCACTTTCTTGGATGGAGAAGAAGGTATACTTCGTTACAGAGGCTATCCTATCGAGCAACTTGCAGAAAAATCATCCTTCATTGAAGTAGCGTATCTGCTGATTTATGGTCACTTGCCTTCTGAAGAAGAACTAAACGCATTCAGCGACAGAATTAAGCGCCACACACTGGTAAACGAAGATATGCGCAAAATCTTAGATGGCTTCCCATCTACTGCGCACCCAATGGGTATTCTTTCTGCTTTGGTAAGCTCCTTAACTGCTTTTTACCCAGAGTCGCTTAATCCTAACCAGAGCAAAGAAGAGGTTGATCTGTCTATTATCAGGCTATTAGCTAAAATCTCTACTATTGCAGCCTGGTCTTATAAAAACTCTCAGGGGCACCCAGTTATCTATCCAAAGAACAAGCTGGATTACTGCTCTAATTTCCTGAACATGATGTTCGCTTACCCTACAGAAGACTATCAAATTGATCCTGTAGTTGTAAGTGCTCTAAATAAGCTACTTATTCTGCATGCCGACCATGAGCAAAACTGCTCTACCTCTACAGTACGTTTGGTAGGTTCAGCCAATGCTAGCTTGTACTCTTCTGTATCGGCAGGTATCAGTGCTTTGTGGGGCCCACTTCACGGTGGAGCAAACCAAGCCGTGATTGAAATGCTTGAAGAAATCAAAGCTGATGGTGGTGACTCTAAGAAATTCATTGAAAAAGCGAAAGATAAAAACGATCCTTTCCGCTTAATGGGCTTCGGTCACCGTGTGTACAAAAACTTCGACCCACGTGCTAAGATTATCAAAAAAGCAGCTGACGAAGTGTTAACAGCACTTGGTGTGAAAGACCCAATTCTGAACATCGCCAAAGAACTGGAAGAGGCTGCTCTAAACGACCCGTACTTTGTAGAGCGCAAACTGTATCCTAATGTAGACTTCTACTCAGGTATCATTTACCGTGCAATCGGTATCCCTACAAACATGTTTACGGTAATGTTTGCCCTTGGCCGCCTACCAGGTTGGATTGCGCAATGGAAAGAGCTGCGTGAGCAAAAGGAGCCTATTGGCCGTCCACGTCAGATTTATACTGGCGAAACAGAAAGAGATTATGTTCCGATGGAGAAACGATAATTCTCCTATCAGGTATAAAAGCAAAAGCCCCGCTACTTTAGAGTAGCGGGGCTTTTGCTTTTATACCTGGAGTCACAGACTCCACTTCGTCAAACGTCATAAATTCGGAGATAGCGCCAGCGAATAAGCCATCCTGCCACTATCCAAAAGGCGAAAACGAAGAACGACACTAAAGTACTCTCATCTCGATCCGTCTGTTCTGGCTCCTGTTCTCTTCGGTAGTGTTGGGAGCAACAGGTTTGCTTTCGCCATAACCTTTGGAGCGGAGGCGCTGGCTGTTGATGCCGTTTTGGGCTAGATACTCCACCACCGACTTTGCTCTTCGTTCTGATAACAGTTGGTTGGCTTGCTCCTGCCCTACATCGTCGGTATGTCCTTCTATCTCTAGCTTTACATCCTTGTTCAACTGTAGGAACGATATCAGCTTGTTTAGTTCTGTTTTAGATTCAGGCTTTAGCTTGTACTCATTCGTATCGAAAAAGAGGTTGCTGAGCACTACAGAAGCTCCTGCTTTTATAGGTTTAAGATATACATCCAGCGCGACAGGCGTTAAAGCATTTGAGCTGGTATAGTCAAAGCTTAAGCTATTCATCAGGTAGTTTGGGGCAGTAACATACAAGGCATATTGCTTCCCCTTTGTCAGCACCACTGTATACTCTCCCGATTGCTGATCTGCCCTCACCTGCTGTTCCAGCGAATCGCTCTTTACATTATAAAGCTGCACCACTGCTCCGATGGGCTTTTTGGTATCAGCATCAAAAACACGTCCCTGTGCGTAGGTGCTTTCCTCCCGACTACGCCATTGGGCTGGCACCACCAAACTGAACAGCTGTATTCGGTCTGCCCCTGTTTCTCCCTGACGCGAGTAATACCCTGTTTTGCTATCTGGCGTGATAAAGAGAGCCGTTTCATGGTTAAAGGTATTCAGCGGGTAACCCATATTCTGCGGCTCCGACCACTTTTGATCTTCTCCTTTTACAGCCATAAAAACATCCAATCCTCCTAAACCCACATGACCGTCGCTTACGAAGTATAAAGTAGAACCACTGGCATGCAGAAAAGGCGCCATGTCTTTACCAGCTGAATTGATGGGAGCGCCCGCGTTTGAAGGCTTTTGCCAAGTGCCATCGTCATTCTGATGCGTAATCCAAATATCTTCCTTTCCAAGGCCGCCCCCTCTGTTCGAAGTAAAATACAACGTTCTGCCATCAGCTGAGAGTGCAGGCTGAGAATCCCAGTAGCGCGAATTTACGGAACTGCCTATATTTTGTGGTTTGCTCCAGTCGTTACCAGTTCTGTAAGAAATGTAAAGGTCGCAGTCGCCGTTGCCATCGGGTCTGTTGCAGGAGGTAAACACCAAGGTTTTGCCATCGCCAGAAATAGAGGCGGCTCCTTCGTTGGCTGGTGTGTTTATATTGCTGGAGATAGAAACTGGCGCTTGCCATATACCATTCACCTGCCCGCTTATGTAAATATCCTCATCCTGCGAACGGTCCGCTCCTTTACGTGCCGTGAAAATAAGCTGCTTACCGTCGGCAGTTATAGAGGGGAAATATTGCTGAAAGAATCTATTCACCGTTTCAGGCAGTATCTCAGACTTAAACTCTATGGGGCTGCGCATGGCCTCTATTGCGTAAGCAACCGTTTTTATCTGCTGCTGTGCACGCTCTGCTTGCGCCATTTTACGCGGTTCTGCCTGCAAAAAGAAGCTATAAAATTTGCTAGCCTGCTCATAGTTACCTCTTTCGAAGTACAATTCGGCAAGTGTATAATAGTTGTTCATACGTGCCGCACTGAACGGGGCATCTGCAAGGGCTTTTTCAAGGAGCTGCAGCACAGCTTCTTTTTTACCCATCATTTGGTTCAGGTGAGCCGCTTTCAGGTAAGCCTCTGTAAAATTCGGGTCCTTCTCTACCGCATCTCGCAACAAACTAAGCGCACGATCAAAATCGCGAGCTTTTTCATAGTCAACTGCTTTGTTATAGAAATTTTCAGCTCGTTTAGAAGTGGTGCTGAGGCTACGGTTCTGCGCAACAGCAGCTACCACACTTATCACCATGAAAAGGAAAACGAAAAGCAGCTTTTTATACATATAGCTTACGGAATATCCATGTACTTGTGTGTCTGCAGCGACACACGCCATTTCGGATTATTTTTAACGTACTCTACTATTTGCGGCGTTATTTGGTTGGCTTTGCTCCACTCAGGCTGTAGGTACAGTTTCGTTTTTTCACCCACCTGTGCGGCGTGTTCTTCTGCCCAGGCAAAATCACTTTTGTTAAAGATGATAATTTTAAGCTCATCTGCGAAAGGATAGACAGAGGCATCAGGCGCTTTAAACTTCTTCGGCGACAGACAAACCCAGTCCCAGCTTCCGCTGATGGGGTATGCCCCAGAGGTCTCAATCATGGTTCTGATGCCACGCGCCTGCAGCTGCGAAGTGAGTGGGTTAAGGTTATATAATAAAGGCTCGCCACCTGTAATGACCACCTTTTTGCCTGAGTAAGCAGCAGCAGTCTCTACAATATCCTCTACTTTGGTAAGTGGGTGTAGCTCCGCATCCCACGATTCTTTTACATCGCACCAGTGGCAACCTACATCGCAACCACCCAAACGAATAAAATAGGCAGCCACGCCTGTGTTTGCGCCCTCACCTTGTATGGTGTAAAATGCCTCCATCAGCGGTAGTTCACTACCATCTTTTGGCACTGTATGGATAGAGGCTGTTGTATAAGTTTTTGTTGATTCCAATCCTTCTAAAACTATGGTGCACCTGCTTTTGCAACCGCACCTTTTATATGAAAAAGCTTTACTGCCGCTAACGCGTACAGAATCAGCAAAGGTAGCTAAAATGCAACAAGCTTCTAGCTACATTCTGTTCCATCAGTATCAAGCTTCATATGATTTAGAAGAAGCACTAACAACAAAATTTAAAAATTAGTAGCTTTACTTCTAAATAATTTCCATATTGGCACCTCAATAACATGAATAATGCTAACTACATAGAGATAACAGGGTTCCTTTTTAGAAAAGGCGGCTTCGGCATGTTTTCTATTTCCTGCATTATTTCTACCATTATCACCTTCATTACCCCTTTTGGGGTTTAATTGTACATATCGCCTCCTTTTTGCGTTGCCCCATGGGCAGGCAAAGCCTCAGCTGAGGCTATCTTTCCAATTCTTATTTTTTTAACTGTTAAACCAACCCCTATGCTGGTTTTAAAATTTGGTGGTACTTCTGTAGCCAACGCCGATGCTATGCTTCAGATAGCATCTATCTTAAAAGAAAAAAATTACCCAGGCAATATACTCGTTGTTGTTTCTGCTATGTCCAAGGTAACAGACATGCTGATTAGCTGTTTTGAAAAGGCAGCCACGCACGACGAAACGTACCAGGAGATTGTGCAGCAACTGGAGGCAAAGCATATGGAGGCCATTGAGCAGTTGGTACCTTACAGTCATCAGATAGAATTGAAAGGCCGTGTTAAAATGTTGCTGCGTGAGCTGGAAGATTTGAGCAAAGGTATTTTTCTGCTGGATGAGCTAAGCGACAGCACTAAAGCACGCTTTATGGCTTTTGGCGAGTTGCTATCCTCAGCGGTGGTGTCGGTGGCACTGCAGCATCAGGGGCTAACGAACAGGCTCATCGACAGCCGCGATTACATTGTAACTGACGGTAATTTCCTGAACGCGAAGGTAGACCTAAAGAAATCTTATGCGAAGGTAAAAGCTGAGCTGGCAAACGAGAAATTGGTGATTGCCCCTGGCTTTATAGCCCGTTCGCAAGAAGGAAAAACAACGGTATTAGGTAGAGGTGGTTCTGACTATAGCGCGTCTATTTATGCTGCCGCCCTGCAGGCCGATCTGCTAGAGATATGGTCAGATGTGGATGGCATGTATACTACTGACCCTCGCAAGGCAAAATTGGCTTACTCTATTGAAGAATTAAGTTATGAGGAAGCGATGGAACTAGCATACTTCGGAGCCAAAGTACTGTATCCACCAACTATAGCACCCTTGGTAGCTGCTAAAATTCCGCTATGCCTCAAGAACACATTCAATCCTTCGCATAAAGGTACTCTGATTTCGAACAATCCGAAGCCGAGCCAGAACGTGATTAAAGGCGTTTCCTGTATTGATAACATTGCGCTGCTCACGCTGAGCGGTAGCGGTATGGTGGGAGTGCCAGGTATAGCCATGCGTATGTTTAAAGCTGTCGCTACCTGCAACATCAATATATACTTTATTACGCAGTCTTCTTCTGAGCAAAGTATAACCGTAGGTTTGTCGATGGCCGATGAAAAAGCTGCATCACTGGCGCTTTCACAGGAGTTTGATGCGGATATAGATCAGGACGTTCTGAACCCAATCAGCTTGGAATCGCCAGTAAGCATAGTGGCTATAGTTGGAAATGGTATGATCAAGCACCCTGGTATTGCGGGTACGATGTTCTCTATACTCGGAAATAATAACATCAACATACGAGCCATTGCGCAGGGAGCCACAGAACGAAATATATCGCTTGTAGTAAAGGCTGAAGATGCGGCAACAGCCGTAAACCTTTTACACGACAGTTTTTTTAAGCCTGAGGCGGTTAAACCTGCCGCAGCGCTAGCATAGTTAAGTATAAACATGAACGATAAACAATTTATAAAGGCATTTGCCCCTGCTACTGTAGCCAATGTTTGCTGTGGTTTCGATGTGCTAGGCTTTGCTCTGGATGAACCAGGTGATGAGGTATGGGCACGCAAGAAAGATGCGCCAGGCATCACTATCTCAGCCGTTACTGGTGTTGAAGGCCTTTCTGCCGATCCAGCGGAAAACGTGATTGGTGTGGTAGCCCAGAAAATGCTGACGGAGCTAAACCTATCTCATGGACTGGAACTGCAGTTGCACAAAGGTATGCCTGTCGGCAGTGGTCTTGGTAGCAGCGCCGCTAGTTCAGCCGCCGCCGCTTTTGCGGTTAACGAAGTTTTAGGCTCTCCTTTTACAAAAGAAGAACTGGTAGTTTATGCTATGGAAGGCGAACGCAAAGCCTCTGGCTCTGCGCATGCCGACAATGTGGCGCCATCTATACTGGGTGGTTTTGCTCTTGTTCGCGATTACGATCCACTGGACGTAATTCCGCTCGGTGTACCTGTCAAACTATACTGTACCATCGTTTATCCGCAGATTGAGCTGAAAACATCCCTAGCCAGAAGTATCCTGAAGAAGGAAATACCTTTGAAAAAAGGAGTACGCCAGTGGGGTAACTTGGCAGCATTGATGGCTGGCCTGCTGAAAGGTGACTATGCCTTGATTGGACGCAGCCTACATGATGAAATATTTGAGCCAGAGCGTTCTATATTGATTCCGCTTTTTAACCAAGCCAAACAAGCCGCGAAAGAAGCAGGCGCTTTAGGCTGTGGCATTTCTGGTTCAGGTCCGTCTATTTTTGCTTTATCGGCTACGGCCGCTCAGGCCGAAGAAGTAAGAGTTGCTATGGAAAACGTTTATGCTTCCAGTGGCATCGAGTTAAAGACATATGTATCGCAAGTGCCTGAGCAGGGCGCACGACTTATAGAAGAACCTGTTTATCAACCCGCACAATCATGAGATTTTATAGCACCAACTGCCAGGCACCAGAGGTAAGTTTTAAAGAAGCTGTAATAAAAGGTCTGCCGCAGGACAAAGGTTTGTTCTACCCGCAAACTATACCTGTACTTCCTGCTTCTTTCTTTGAGGCTTTACCTGATATGGAACTGCCCGAGATAGCTTTCGAAGTTTTACGAGCTTACACTGAGCCAGACCTTTCAGCCGATCAGCTACAGGAGATATGTCAAGAGGTATTCACCTTTCCAATTCCACTGGTAAAGGTGGAAAATAATACTTACTCTCTGGAGCTGTTTCATGGACCGACTTGTGCTTTCAAGGATGTGGGGGCCCGCTTTATGTCGCGCTGCCTGCAGGCTTTCGCTCAAAAAGGCAAACCTCTAACGGTGCTGGTGGCCACCTCTGGCGACACAGGCAGTGCCGTAGCCAACGGCTTTTTAGGTGTTGAAAACATTGAGGTGGTTATTTTATACCCAAATGGCGGTGTGAGCGAGGTACAGGAAATGCAGTTCACAACGCTAGGGCAAAACATACAGGCTGTAGCCGTAGAGGGCGTTTTTGATGATTGCCAGGCGCTGGTAAAGCAGGCTTTCTCTGATGAGGAACTGGCCAAGAACATGCAATTGTCTTCAGCCAACTCTATTAACGTGGCGCGTTGGCTGCCGCAAATGGTATACTATTTCCATGCTTGGGGCCAATGGCGCAAACAAAACCCTGATCAGCAGCAGGACGAGGTAACGATAGCCGTGCCGAGCGGCAACTTCGGCAACCTGGCAGCAGGGCTTTTAGCACGAGAAATGGGTTTGCCTGTAAAATACTACATCGCCGCCACCAACCGCAACAAAGTAGTGCCTGATTACCTAGAGTCTGGCAACTATACGCCTGCACCCTCTGTCGCCACTATTGCCAATGCCATGGATGTAGGCGCACCAAACAATTTCCCGCGCATACTGGAGATGTTTCAGCAGAACCACATTTCTGTGCAGCAGGTAGTAAAAGGCTTTTGGGTAGATGATGAAAAAGTAAAGACGGTAATTCAGGAGGTGAACGATGAGCAAAATTATCTGCTAGACCCACACGGAGCCATTGCTTACCTCAGCCTAAAACAGTACCTACCATCGCTGCAGACAGCAGGCATTTTCCTGGAAACAGCTCACCCAGCCAAGTTTAAAGGAAGTATAGATGAGATTTTAGGCACTGACACGCCGCTACCAGAGCAGCTACAGGCTTTCCTAAACAAGCCGAAGCAGGTGATTAATATAAAAAATGACTTCAGTGAGCTGGCGGCTGTGTTGCAGGGAAACCTCTCTCCTAGTTTGTCTTGAGAACAGGGAAGGGAGCTTTTGAATGTCCAACTACCCCTCCTTGTCTCAGCTACCGTTTATACAGAAGTCAAGGAGGGGTGGCTATACCCGTGGTAAACTAACGTAGCCGCCTCCCTACTCCAACAAAAACAAACGGCCCCCATGAATGTACATTCATGGGGGCCGTTTGTTTTATTAGCTTCTAACTAAAAATACACTTCCTTCTTCGCAGCTCTTAAAGTATTCCTCATCAGCATGGCGATAGTCAACGGACCGACACCTCCTGGCACTGGCGTGATGAAACTGCATTTCTCGGCAACATTATCGAAATCTACATCGCCTCTTAAGCGATAACCAGACTTTCGAGTAGCATCTGGCACACGAGTAGTTCCTACGTCTATCACCACGGCACCCTCTTTCACCATGTCAGCTGTTATCAAACCTGGCTCTCCTACAGCCACAATAATAATGTCTGCCTGGCGGGTGTGGTAAGCCAAATCAGCAGTGTAGCGGTGGCAAAGGGTAACGGTGCAGTTTCCTGGGTTAGCGTTTTTCGCCATCAGTATACTCATAGGTGAACCTACAATATTGCTGCGGCCTACTACCACGCAATGTTTGCCAAACGTGTGAATCTGGTAGCGTGCCAGCAACTGCAGAATTCCAGCTGGTGTGGCTGGCAGGTAAGCTGGCAAGTTTGCCACCATACGGCCTACGTTTATCGGGTGGAAGCCGTCTACGTCTTTCTTTGGGTCAATCGCTTCGAGTACTTTTTCAGAATCGATGTGCTTTGGGAGCGGCAACTGCACTATAAATCCATCTACTTCCTCGTCCTCGTTCAATTCTTTTATCTTGTTCAGCAGTTCCTCTTCAGTAACTGTGTCTTCGTAGCGGAAAAGGGAAGAGCCGAAGCCGATACGTTCACATGTAGCTACTTTGTTTGTAACATAAGTAACAGAGCCGCCGTCGTTGCCGACAAGTATAGCAGCTAGGTGCGGGACCTTTCCACCGTTTGCTTTGATTTCAGCTACCTCAGCAGCTATTTCTTCTTGAATGGCTTCGGATGTTTTTTTTCCGTCGAGCAGGGTCATTTTGGGAAATTATTAATTAAGAATTAGTTATGGTTAGTTTTGCGACTGTAGTTAAACTATAGATGTAGCTATTCTCTGAACGAACAAGCCCCGACATGCAGAGGCACATCGGGGCTTGGGGTAAGCTTAGTCTAATTTAAGCACGGCTAAAAAGGCTTCCTGTGGAATTTCCACGTTACCTACCTGGCGCATGCGTTTCTTTCCTTTCTTCTGTTTCTCGAGTAGTTTACGCTTACGCGAAATATCACCGCCGTAACACTTAGCCAATACGTTTTTACGCAATGCTTTCACTGTTTCGCGGGCAATAATTTTCTGACCGATAGCTGCCTGAATAGCAATTTCGAACATCTGGCGAGGAAGCAGCTCGCGTAGCTTTTCACAGAGGCGCTTGCCCCAGTCATAGGCTTTATCGCGGTGCACGATGGCACTCAGAGCATCCACCTTTTCACCGTTCAGCATCACATCCAGTTTCACCATGTTAGAGGCACGGAAACCGATCAGCTCATAGTCTAGAGAGGCATAACCACGGGAAATGGTCTTCAGTTTATCGAAGAAGTCAAACACGATCTCGGCCAACGGCATCTCAAAGGCAAGCTCTACACGATCGCTAGTCAGGTAAGTCTGGTTTTTCAGGATACCACGCTTGTCCATACATAGCGTGATAATCGGGCCAACAAACTCTGATTTAGAAATGATTTGGGCTTTTATAAATGGCTCCTCAATGTGGTCGATATAGTTCGGCTCAGGCATCTCGGAAGGTGCATTCACTTTTATAACCTGCTCTTTAGTAGTATAAGCGTGGAACTGAACCGACGGCACGGTGGTAATCACCGTCATATCAAACTCACGCTCCAGGCGCTCCTGCACAATCTCCATGTGCAACATACCTAAAAAGCCGCAACGGAAACCGAAGCCAAGGGCAGCAGAAGTTTCAGGCTCCCACACCAAAGAGGCATCGTTCAACTGCAGCTTCTCCATCGCACCACGCAATTCTTCGTACTCACTGGTTTCTACAGGGTAAATACCCGCGAAAACCATTGGCTTCACATCCTCAAAACCTTGTATACCCTGAGCAGGACGATCTACGTGCGTAATGGTATCGCCTACTTTTACCTCTTTCGCATTTTTTATACCCGAAATAAGGTAGCCCACATTACCAGCGCCCATTACCTCGCGCGACTCCTGGTTCAGCTTCAGCACACCTATTTCGTCGGCCTCGTAGGTTTTGCCCGTGTTAATGAACTTTACCTTCTCCCCTTTCTTCAGAGTACCGTTAAACACGCGGAAGTACACCTCAATACCTCTGTAAGAATTAAAAACAGAGTCGAAAATCAAGGCTTGTAGCGGTGCTTCCGGATCGCCTTTTGGAGCAGGAATACGTTCGCAGATAGCATTCAAAATATCCTCTATACCAATTCCCGACTTGCCTGAAGCCAGAATAATGTCTTCCTTGTCGCAACCAATCAGATCGATAATCTGGTCCGACACCTCTTCTGGCATCGCGTGCGGCAGGTCAATTTTGTTCAGCACAGGTATTATCTCCAGGTCGTTACCTATAGCCAAATATAAGTTAGAGATAGTTTGTGCTTCTATGCCTTGCGAAGAATCAACGATTAGTAGCGCGCCCTCACAGGCTGCAATGGAACGTGATACTTCATAAGAAAAGTCTACGTGGCCTGGCGTGTCGATCAGGTTGAGTACATAGTCCTCTCCTTTATAATGGTAGTTCATCTGGATGGCGTGGCTCTTTATAGTGATGCCGCGCTCGCGCTCCAAATCCATGTTGTCGAGTAGTTGGTGTTGCATCTCTCGCTCTGCCACAGTTTGGGTAAACTCCAGAAGCCTGTCGGCTAGGGTACTTTTACCGTGGTCGATGTGCGCAATGATGCAGAAATTACGAATGTTCTTCATATAGTTGTAATACGAAAACAAAGTTAAGATATTCCAATCAAAATAGTGGAATTTTAGTCTTATAACATTCCAAATACTAAACCTGCACTTCAAAAAGCTGTACTATATTTGAAGCTGTAAATTGTCCAGTAATTTTGATGCAACGTATCATTATTACTAACTTCAACAATATTCAGCGATCATACGTTAATACCTCCCCGACTACTGACTTATACATGCAAGACCAGAAAGAGCAGAAATCCTTAGAAAAGGAACTAAAGGAGCTGAAAAAACAGCTTCAAGAGTTGCAGGCTAAATGTGCTTTTTATGAACAAGTAGTAAACCAAGTACCTGCCAATATTTACATATCTGATTTAGAGGAAGGTGTTTTGTGGTGCAACAAAACCAACGAAGAAACGCTTGGTTATACACTAGATGAGATCAAGGAAATGGGGGGCTTTGAATATCTTTACCAGATTGTGCACCCCGACGACAGAAAAGTACCTGACAATAGCGTAACACATTATCAAAACTTTACTGGAGCGGAATATGGAGGCCTTTTTCGGGCCAAACATAAAAATGAAAACGAGTACAAGTGGTTTATGGGCTGGGCAAAAGCTTTTACTAAAAACGAAGATGGCGATGTAAAAGACCTTCTTTGTGTGGATGTAGACATGAGCCCACGCATGAATACAGAGGACCAACTGGTTCAGGCGCTCAAAGATAATCTCAGAAACAAAAACAGGCTACTTATTCAAAGTCTCCGAAAAAGAGAAATTGAAATACTTAGCTTAATTTGCAAAGGCTACAGCACCAAAACTATAGCAGAAAAACTTTTTCTGAGTGTTCACACCGTTACCACCCACCGAAAGAATATTCAACGAAAACTAGGCACCGCCAATGTTGCCGATATGGTACTGCTTGCTACTGAGGCTGGCTTGGGCTAATGTTTTTTATCGATTGTTTTTGATTGCCGTTTTTTCGTGCAATTCTACCACTTGCGTTTAATTACTTCTCTTGAGGCACAAGCAGATGTTTGCGCCATCGTTACGTTCTGCCGTATACAAGCATGCACTTATAGTTACGGCAATACTTTTGGTTCAGGCTAGGTTCTTGGCAAGCACCATCAGCAAAGCCTTTCTCCCCTAAAATGACTATATTCGCATCCATTATAGATTATTGTTAATAAGATATGCAAACGCTCCAAACTACAACCTACAAACCTATTAATCATATTCGTATTGTAACCGCTGCCTCTCTTTTCGATGGTCATGACGCGGCTATCAACATCATGCGCCGCATTATACAGGCCTCTGGTGCCGAGGTAATTCACCTGGGCCACAACCGATCGGTGCAGGAAATTGTGGATTGCGCCATTCAGGAAGATGCGCAAGCCATAGCCATTACGTCTTACCAGGGCGGCCACATCGAGTACTTTAAGTACATGTACGACCTGCTGCAGGAACGCGGCTGCGGCCACATCCGTTTGTTCGGCGGTGGGGGCGGCGTTATACTCCCCTCCGAGATCGAGGAACTGCAAAGCTACGGCATCTGCCGCATCTACTCCCCTGACGATGGCCGCGCCATGGGTCTACAAGGCATGATCAACGATATGCTGGAGAAATGTGATTTCCCGACAGGCAAAAACTTGAACGGAGAAGCAAAGCATTTACGCGATAAAGACCCTAAATCCATTGCACGCCTGATTTCTGCTGCTGAGAACTTCCCTGAAGAAGCGCAAAGCATTTTGAGAGAAGTAAAAGAGCAGGCCAAAACTATAACCACTCCTGTGTTGGGCATAACAGGTACAGGCGGTGCTGGTAAATCCTCTTTGGTTGATGAACTGGTGCGCCGTTTCCTGATGGATTTCCCCGAGAAAAGGATTGCCATCATCTCAGTAGACCCATCAAAGCGTAAAACAGGTGGCGCTTTGCTTGGCGATAGAATCCGCATGAATTCCATCTCCAACGACAGAGTTTACATGCGCTCGCTGGCTACACGCCAAAGCAACTTGGCCCTGAGCAAGTATGTGCAGGATGCCGTGGATATCATAAAGGCTGCTGATTTCGATTTGATTATTCTCGAAACTTCAGGTATAGGCCAGTCGGATACCGAGATCACTGAGCATTCTGATATGAGCCTTTACGTAATGACGCCAGAATACGGTGCCGCCACGCAGCTGGAAAAAATAGACATGCTCGACTTTGCCGATGTAATTGCGCTAAACAAATTTGACAAACGCGGAGCCCTGGATGCCCTACGCGATGTGAAGAAGCAGTACAAGCGCAACCACCAACTATGGGACGTGAGCGACGATGACATCCCTGTGTTCGGAACGATCGCTTCGCAGTTCAACGATCCAGGCATGAACCAGCTGTATCGCGCCATTATGGCGAAGATTTCTGAACAAACAGGCGTAGAGTTCAACTCCAACCTGCAGACTTCTAAAGAGATGTCGGAGAAGGTGTTCATCATCCCTCCTAGCCGCACGCGTTACCTTTCTGAAATTTCGGAAACCATCCGCAGTTACGATAAGTGGAGCAAAGAGCAGGCAGAAGTAGCGCAGAAACTTTACGGCATCAAAAAGTCTATTGAGGCGGTGCAAGGTATAGAAGTGGAAGATAAAGACCGCCTGATAAAGCAACTGAAGCAGGCGTATGCGGAGGTAGAACTAAACCTAGACGGCCAGAACAAGAAGATTCTGGAAAACTGGAAAGAGAAGGTCCAGGCTTACAAAAATGAGTTCTACGTCTTCAAAGTACGCGACAAGGAAATCAAGATAAAAACACATACAGAATCGCTGTCGCATTTGCAGATACCGAAGGTGGCTACGCCAAGATATGAGGCTTGGGGTGACTTGCTGAAGTGGAACCTGCAGGAGAACGTGCCTGGCGAGTTTCCTTACACAGCAGGTGTATTTCCGTTTAAGCGCGAGGGCGAAGACCCGACCCGTATGTTTGCAGGCGAAGGCGGCCCGGAGCGCACGAACCGTCGCTTCCACTATGTGAGTTTAGGCATGCCAGCCAAGCGTTTGTCTACCGCTTTCGACTCGGTTACGCTTTACGGCGAAGATCCTGATTACAGACCAGATATTTACGGCAAGATCGGTAACTCGGGTGTGAGCATCTGCTGCCTCGACGATGCCAAGAAACTATACTCTGGTTTTAACCTGGCAGATCCGAAGACATCGGTTTCCATGACCATTAACGGTCCTGCTGCAATCCTGACAGGTTTCTTTATGAACGCCGCTATCGATCAGCAATGCGAACTGTATATTAAAGAGAACGGGCTGGAAGAAGAGACCAACCAGAAGATTGAAGCTATTTATAAAGAGAAAGGTGCTGAGCGACCAAAGTATCAGGGCAAATTGCCAGAAGGAAATGATGGTTTAGGCCTGATGCTGCTGGGCGTGACAGGCGACCAGGTATTGCCTGCGGAAGTGTACGAACCTGTTAAAGCTCGTACCTTGGCATCAGTGCGTGGTACGGTGCAAGCCGATATCCTGAAGGAAGACCAGGCGCAGAACACCTGTATTTTCTCTACAGAATTTTCGTTGCGTTTGATGGGTGATGTGCAGCAGTACTTCATCGACAAAAACGTGCGCAACTTCTATTCGGTGTCTATTTCGGGCTACCATATTGCGGAGGCTGGAGCAAACCCGATTTCGCAGCTGGCCTTTACGCTGGCCAATGGCTTCACGTTTGTGGAGTATTACGTAAGCCGTGGCATGGATATCAACAAGTTTGCGCCAAACCTGAGTTTCTTCTTCTCGAACGGCATCGACCCAGAGTATGCAGTAATCGGGCGTGTGGCACGCAGAATCTGGGCGAAGGCGATGAAACAAAAATATGGTGCCGATGCCCGTTCGCAGATGCTGAAGTACCACATCCAGACTTCAGGCCGTTCGCTGCACGCACAGGAGATCGACTTCAACGACATCCGCACCACATTGCAGGCGCTTTATGCCATCTACGACAACTGCAACTCGCTGCACACGAACGCTTACGACGAGGCTATTACCACTCCTACAGAAGCTTCTGTGCGTCGTGCCATGGCCATTCAGCTGATCATAAACCGTGAACTGGGGCTGGCGAAGAACGAGAACCCTATCCAGGGATCTTTCATTATCGAAGAACTGACAGAACTGGTGGAAGAGGCGGTTCTGCGGGAGTTTGACCGCATTACAGAGCGTGGCGGTGTACTGGGTGCCATGGAAACAATGTACCAACGCGGCAAAATTCAGGAAGAGAGTTTGTATTATGAAACGCTGAAGCATACGGGCGAGTATCCGATCATCGGCGTAAACACGTTCCTTTCTTCTACTGGTTCTCCGACGGTGCTGCCTACAGAAGTTATCCGTGCTACAGAGGAGGAAAAACAATACCAGATTAACATGGTGCACGGGCTGCAGGAACGCAATGCAGGTAAAACGGAAGAAATGCTGAAGCGCATCCAGCAGGTGGCCATAAACAACGGGAACATTTTTGAGGAGATGATGGAAACGGTGAAATTCTGTTCTCTTGGTCAGATCACAAATGCCCTGTTCGAAGTTGGTGGACAGTATAGAAGAAATATGTAATATACCTAACGGATGATGGATCTGCATGAATTACTTAAAAAGCCAGGTTTAAAACCTGGCTTTTTAAGTAATTCATGCAGATCTAAGAACCTTTACAATAACATAACATCTTAGTGTTCATAATTAGAAACTAAAAGGAATTCAAAGGCGTTTAAATAACACGTTCAATTCCCTTTAAGTCTAATTATTATGAAGCGTTTCTCCACCATATCATCACTCCTGCTTCTTGGCACTACGTTCGGTTTTTTAATGAAAGGCTGGTTAACAACCAACCAACTGAATTTAGAATCTATAGAAGACGAAATTCATCTGTACTTGTAGATAATGACATACTTTAAACCAAAAGAGCCGTTCATACAAGCGGCTCTTTTGGTTTAAGAAAACACTGTTTCTGTACATTAAATGAAAGGGTAAAAGCTGCTGTATACACCAAACTAGACAAACCATAGTTAGCGAAACTAGCCACTCTCATGCACTTCACTAGTGACTTTAAAATTTTTTTTACCTCCCCATAAGCCTATTGCCTCCTGGAGAGTAACCGACGGCTTGTTTTCACGTTCTGAACAAAAAGCGTAGCTTTGCAAAAACGGCCTCACAAAAGGCTAATATTATATCCATGCACCTGCTGGTGCACAAAACAACAACTATGGCATTAAGTAATTTAAAAGACAAGATCAGCTACATTATTGGCCGCGACATGGCTACCAACCTGAAAAAGCAGGGAATAGATATTGAAGCTGAAGCTTTTACACAAGGTCTGAAAGAGGTATTGGAAGGCAAACCCTCTACCCTTTCGCAGCAGGAAGTACAACAGGCTATGATGGCCCTACAGCAGGAAATGGCACAGAAGCAAAATGCCTCTGGCGCAGAAAACCAGCAAACAGGTGAAGCATTCTTAGCAGAAAATAAAAGTAAAGAAGGCGTTAAGACATTGCCAAGTGGCCTACAGTACCAAGTGCTTCAAGAAGGAAACGGCAAATCACCATCATCATCTGATCAAGTTACTACGCACTACCACGGCACATTAATTGACGGTACTGTGTTCGATTCTAGTTACGAGCGTGGGCAACCAGCAACTTTCCCAGTAAATGGCGTAATAGCTGGCTGGACAGAAGCTTTACAAATGATGAAGGAAGGCGCTAAATGGCGTTTGTTTATCCCTTCTAACCTAGCTTATGGTTCACAAGGCGCTGGTGACGTAATTGGACCAAACACTACACTTGTTTTTGATGTGGAGCTGATTACAGTACACTAACAGCAAACCAATTTGTTATAAACAAGAAGGGTGGCCTGTTAAGCCGCCCTTCTTGTTTACCTTTTGTCTTAAAGCTTGGCTACAAGCAAAAGCTATCTAGCCAGCGCATACTTTCTTCAGGATATGAGAACTGCTCCAGTCTAAGCACATTTCCATCCACAGTAAAATATTCTTCTCCCAATCCAGCAAAAATGGCCTGGTGCGTATAAACAGGTAAAATCACAGCTGCAAAAATGCTTCTCTGCACCAGCTTCAGGGCTGCGGGCAGCAAATATCTCATTACCCACCGCTGTTCTTCTTTCTCCATAGAATTCCGCTCCTGCAAATCAAAAAGCCACTTTTGTGGTTTATAGGTGCAGAACATCTCCATGATTTTCTGATATCCGCCTAAACGTTCTACGGCATTCACCTCGCCCCACCATTTAACTACAAAAGTTTCTCTTACATCGTCGAATGCTATGTAAAGCTTTTCCCCCCAATAAACTGCGCCCGTAGGGACAACCTCTAAGTTATCTTCCTCAACCATTTCTTTGCCAGTTAGAATCTTTCAACATACATCAACATTCTGTTAAGGTGTAACGCCGCAATTACATTTAAATTATTTAACGATTAAATATTCTTATACTCATAAATCTTCATAAAAGTTAGGCAATTATTTCTAATAGCAATAAATATGTTAACCAATTATTAAAATATTATTATTAAAATCTTTAAACGATTTAAAAAGCAGAAAGATAAAACATAGCAAAACCAAAATATTGTTAACTTGGCAGGAGCGGTTCGTTAAACAAATCAAATCTTAAACCGTTCTAAAAAAGCAGAACATATCTTTAACTAAAAACATACTTGTATGGGAAACGAACAGAACGAAGGAAAAAAGTTCTTAGAAAGTGTACTCCAGTATTTTGATCATGCGGCAAGCTTCTCACATTTATCGCCTGGTATCATATCCCAAATCAGAGCATGCAACAGTGTTTACAAAGTGTCCTTTCCTATAGAAGTAGATGGAAAAGTAGAGGTTGTTGAAGGCATTAGAGTACAACACAGTCACCACAAGCTACCTTCTAAAGGAGGCATCCGTTTTAGTATGCAAGTAGATGAAGATGAGGTGAAGGCGCTGGCTACACTTATGACGTTTAAATGCGCTGTAGTAGATGTGCCTTTTGGCGGAGCAAAGGGAGGTGTTAAAATTAACCCACGCACTAGTTCAGTTAAAACCTTAGAAAAAGTAACCCGACGTTATGCAGCCGAGCTGATAAAGAAAAACCTTATCGGGCCAGGCATGGACGTACCTGCCCCTGATTACGGAACAGGAAGCCGAGAAATGGCTTGGATTGCCGACACATACCAAGCCTTGAAGTATGGTGAAACAAATGCGCTAGGTTGCGTTACAGGTAAGCCTGTGGGGCAGGGCGGTATACGCGGAAGAGCCGAAGCCACAGGTTTGGGTGTATATTATGGCATCAGAGAGTTACTCTCGGATACCGAGCTGCTGAAGGGCAGAGGTATTGAAGCGGGTTCTATGGAAGGCAGAAGCATTATTGTGCAAGGCCTTGGTAACGTTGGTTATCACGCAGCCTATTTCTGCCAGCAGGACGGTGCTCTGATTACGGGCATTGCTGAGCGCGAAGGCGGTATTTATGATCCGAATGGCATAGATGTACAAGATGCATTCAAGCATCGTAGCGAGACAGGCTCTATTCTTAACTACAAGAATGCAAAGAACATCGAGAACTCTGTCGACCTACTGGAGGAAGAGTGCGATGTACTAATCCCAGCCGCTTTGGAAAACCAGATCCACAGTGGCAACGCAGCAAACATAAAAGCAAAAATTGTTGCAGAAGGTGCTAACGGACCAGTAACAAAAGATGCTGAGCAGATTCTACTGGAGAAAGGCATTATTATTCTGCCAGACCTTTACCTAAATGCAGGTGGGGTTACAGTTTCCTACTTCGAGTGGCTCAAGAACCTTTCTAACGTTCGATTTGGCCGTATGGGAAAACGAGCGGAGGAGTCGCACTTCAGACGTATAGTAAACGCTATAGAATCTACTTCTGGCAAAACCATGTCAGCAAACGAAAGAGCATTGCTGATACACGGTTCTGATGAGATAGACTTAGTACGTTCTGGTTTGGAAGACACTATGATAAATGCCTACCACGAAATACGGGATGTGATGGATAAGAAAGGGATTCCTGATTTAAGGACAGCTGCCTTCTTAACCGCCATTGAAAAAATTGGTGTAAGCTACGAGGCTTTAGGAATTTTCCCTTGATATACTAATATAGCTACTAAACTTACAAAAGGTCAGGGTGCAGCAGTCCAGCATCCTGGCCTTTTTGCACATTATGCAGCCAGTGCAAAGCTTCGTCTGCATCAGTAAAGTAATTAATTTTTAAGTACTCATGTATAACCTGCACACGCTCTAGCTGGTAATGGCTTACGATAGCCTTGAAGTGACCTTCAGAAAACACAACTGCTAGAAAAAAATCAGCATACAACAATTTGTACACTTTTGGATAATATTCATAAACCAACCAAGCTTCCTGCTCTCGGCTTAATGCTCCAATCAAAGTAAGATCTGTACAAAAACAAATTAGACTCTCATGACGAGTAAGGAAAGCAAGTATTTCTAAATTAGCTTCTTTAAAAGCCTTGAATCCAGGTTTTGACTTCCACCTAGTTTGCACAATCTGCAAACCTTCATAAAACGACACACAAACTATTGGTGTCTCAAATATCACCATACACTCAAAAATTGGATATTTAAAATGTACCGAAATGTATGTACTTTTAAATAAATTATCAAATAACTATATATAAAAAGCTTAGAAAAATTAAAAAACACACTTAAAACAAGTAATTACTCTAACCCTTCAATTCAGCAATACTTTATTGCACCAAATATTCATACTTTTCATAAAGCCATAATCTCACTTCTTGCACTTAACGTTTAAACAAACATTTACATCATTTCCCATTGATTGATATTAATCTAAGAAGCATTGAAACAACTCACGTTCCGCAATTAGGTAAAATCAAAAGCGCCAACACTTTCAGGTGTTGGCGCTTTTGATTTTCTTTATGGATTGGGAATTACTACACAGACTCTGTGTTTAGCCACTTCCTAAGTATTTTGTTTTGCTGCTCTGTAGGGTTACTTAC
The DNA here is from genome assembly GCF_020907245.1 of Pontibacter harenae. GTDB lineage: Bacteria > Bacteroidota > Bacteroidia > Cytophagales > Hymenobacteraceae > Pontibacter > Pontibacter harenae. The sequence continues at coordinate 27,053 of NZ_JAJJWH010000019.1, forward strand.
TCGTTGGAACTGGTAACGCACACTTTGGTCTTTCACCATTGGCACCTCTAGTACCAGTAGCTTACCGTCACGAGCAACTACTACTTCAAGCTTCTCACCTATGGCTCTGCCGCTAAGTAAATTTTTGATGTTGTTGTTATCTACTCGGAAACCATCGATAGCTACTAGTTCATCATTTACATTGATGCCGCCTTCCCAGGCACTGCTATTGCGCGAAACGCCTCTCACCATAACTTTGCCATCTGTATCAGATGTTGATGCACCCCAGTCTATGGCAACCATGTTCTCGTTTACGTTCACCAGTTGTAGGCCAGCAGCGCTAAAGTACTCGTTGTAGTTAGGAGATTTTGTACCGTTGATGTAATTCTGGAAGAAAGCATCCATACTTTTGCCAGCTACGGCCTCAATGCCTTCTTTCATCTCTTTCTCGGTGTAGCCTCTGCCTAACTTTTTGTAGTACCGCTCATACATATAGCGCATTACATCATCCAGGCTTTTCTCTCCTGCTGTAGTTCTCATAATTTCCATGTTCAGCAAGTGTCCTATTACGCCACCCTTTGTATAATATGATACCTCCGCATTGTTTGAGTTCTCGTTGCGTCTGTAGTACTTAATCCAAGCATCAAAGCTTGATTCTGCCACTGTCTGTATTTTGTTTCCAGGAGTGTTCTCAACAGAATTGATACTTCCTGCCACTATGTTCAGGTAATTATCAGGAGAAACAAATCCTGCTCTGCGAACAATCAAATCGTCGTAATAGCTTGTGATACCTTCCGACACCCAAAGCAGAGAAGTATAGTTTTCTTCGTTGTAGTTGAATGGCCCTAAAGCCAAAGGTCGCAGGCGTTTCACATTCCATAAGTGAAAGTACTCGTGCGCCACTAAGCTTAAAAAGCCTCTGTAGCCACTTTCAGTACCATAGTTCCAGCGAGTTGTTTGCAGCGTAGTAGAGTTTAAGTGCTCCAGACCACCGCCACCGCGGTTCAGATTGTGCACAATAAACAAGTAGCGATCTACTGGAAGCTCTCCGATAACGGCAATGGCGTTTTCAGTTACCTTTTTCATGTCGGCCATCAGGCGCTCAGGGTCGTAGTTGCCCTCGCCGTACATAGCCACTTCGTGCGGCACACCATTCGTCGTAAACTGGTACACCTCGTGGGTACCTATCTCGAAAGGAGAGTCAGCCAAAATATCATAATTCGGGAAAGTGTAATTAAACTTTCCAGTGCTCTTAAGCCCTGTTGAAACGGTGTTCCAGCCTTCGTAAGGCTTCACAACAACGGTTCCGTCTTCTTTCTCATACCCTTCTGGGTACATAAAAATGCTGGTGCCATTTACATAGCCATGAGAGGCATCGAGGAAGCTTGTACGTACACTTAACTCATAAGCATATACATCGTAGCTAACCTGCACCACATCAGCACGGTTGCTGTAAACGCGCCAGGTGTTTTTGTCAATTTTCTCAGCTTGTAGCGAATTTCCGTTTTTATCTGTCGCCTTAAAGCTTTCTACATTTTTAGCAAACTCCCTTACCAGGTAAGAGCCTGGGGCCCACACTGGCATGGTAAAGTCTACGTATTTTTTCTTTGCGCCCGTTAGCTCTACGCCCACATTAAAGTAATGGGTATGAGGCTCAGGCATGGACAAGGTGTAGGTAATTTCAGCACCAAAGGCTGTAGAAGCTGTTACCACGAACAGCAGCGCAAACAGAAAGAGTGATTGTTTTAGTTGCTTTAGTTTATGCATGTTGTATGATTGGATTTAGTCAAAGCTACGGCATTTTACAATAATTATGCAGCTTTTCAAAATCCGACCATACTACAGGCGCTAACCTGTTTCACTTAAATAACAGAAGATTTGTTCTGAAGAAAGAGTTACTTAGCCAATTTCTTGCCTAGCCAATGTTCAGCCTTCTCAAGATCACAGAATGTGTTTAGGATAACAAAGGAGTTATAGGTCTTGAGCCCAAGCTTCCCTACTGCCTTCAGCAAATTTTTGTAGCAAGATTTAGAGCACACGATCGCCATATAATTCGATGGCCCTAAGGTCATCATCATCATCGGGAAAAGATGAAGCTGAATCCATGTGTTATCCTCTTCGTTTAGCTCCCCTATGTCACGTAAATCAAGCAACCATTGCTTAACCTTGTGCTCCAAAGCAAAGCGATATGCCTGCATCAACCCCTCTCTAAACTCATTGGAATTAAAGCTAGTGTGGCACTTGATAAAGTTAATTCTTTTCTCCTCATCATAAAGGGCCTCTATCGAATCTGCACCGTAAACCATTACCATTCTTAATTAATTCTTTATACTTACCACCGCTGTAGTTACTGCTACGGTTCGAATATATGTACAATGATTTCAAAAAATATAACAAAATGGTTAAAAAGGTAAACCTTTGTGTGAAAAGCTATAATATTGTGGTAAACAGCAAAATACACCAAGTTTGCTCTGTTCAGAAAAAGCATAGGGTAAAGCGAAAGGAATTATAACATCCTATCTGCCTGTTAGAAGTGAAAGCATAAGAATATGAAAAAGAAAATATGCCTGTTATTATTTCCATTTACCTTTCTCGCCTACCTCGGTTCTTCTGCTCCCGACAGTGCAGCTAAGCCCCCGAAACATACGCTAGAAGCCGCTGCTACTAACAACATAACTAGTGAAGAGCCCGCCAGTAAGGCAGAACCAGGAAATATTAGAGCTTTAATAGATTACGCCTTCACCTTTATGGGTAGCCCATATGTTTATGCTGGCATTTCTCCCGAAGGCTTCGACTGCTCTGGTTTTACCAAGTATGTATTTCAGAAATTTGGAGTAAGCTTACCACATTCTTCAGGTCTACAGGCCACAACAGGAGTTAAGGTAGATCGCCATAAAGCTCGCCTAGGTGATGTTGTGATCTTTACAGGTACGAACCCAAGTGTCAGGAAACCAGGACACGTCGGAATCGTTATTTCCTCTCCAGGCGATACCATCACCTTTATTCATGCTTCCTCAAACGGAGGTGTTAAAGTAAGCAAGGTAGAGGGCACCCGCTACAACACCAGATTTTTGGAAATAAGAAGGGTAATTGACAAAGAGTTGAAAAGTATATCAGCAAAGTAAGCTAACTAGCTCCTACCCTTTTCAAATTTGATGAACTAAGAATAGTAGATTGTTTATAACATTTAAGGCTATTTCCGTAGAAAAAGTATGTAACATTCTGCCATAAGCAGCTTAAATTTTATAGACAGACATGGTTTATCCTTTTGTAGCGAATATAATCAATGCCCTCCTACTGATTGTAGCAGGCTTCACGGTTTATTTTACAAACTCTGCCCGCCCCTATACAGATCTGATAGCACCAGCATTCTGTTCCTGGCATGCAGCTTTCAACTTCGTGAACGCAATAGATTTGTTTTTTACACTATTACAGCTCTTACACTCCTTCTAGGTTTCGTGATAATGCATCGCATAAATCCAGAGACCTTTGGTTGGGATCTGCTCCACATACTGTTGCTCCTGATGGTGATAAGCTGTTTTATAGCTTCCGTTGTTTATGTTGGCTCTTTTTTGAGGGAACGTCGCGTGGGCGGTGGCAACATCTACAAAAAGGATTTATAGACAGAAAGGGCTAGAAAGTATAAATGCCAGATGTAGCCCGTCAAGTTACATCTGGCATTTAAGAATCCTTCTTCGTCTTATTAAGCGGCACCCTGCTATTCAGTGGCACCATCTAAAAAGACCAGAGGCAAAATTTACTGCGCAAGCAGTAAGGATACTGCTTACTAAGCCAGTTCACAATTAGTGTGAACAATAATACCTCGGCTTACTAAGACGTCTGATGGATTAGACATAGCACCTCCTTTCTCTAAAGTCCGACATACACTCTGAGCATTCAACAGATTAACGAAATCTTATAGAAGCTTAAACCAGAGCCGTAGCACTCGCTACTGTTTTATAAAGATAAAATAACGCCGAATAGTTCACAAGGTTTAACACATATTTTTATACAGCCTTCTTACTTAAATCATAATTATAGTAAATCAGTAAAAGCAATAAGCCTTAAATTAAACACAATAAATTTATTATCAATTAGTTATAAAACAAATAATCAGCAGCAAGTGCATTCTTTTCTGTACAAAAAAATTTATGCCTGAAATACAAATTGCAGCTTTAGCTCATAAATTGGCTTTAAGCACACCTGTATCAAGCTTTACTCCTGAAGCTTAACATAAAATTCTCTAGAGATTCTTTCTCTAATTTGTAGTTCTAGGGCTATAATATACTGAAACTATAGCATCATTTTTTTATTGAAAATAAGTAGAACTATTTTATATTTAAACTCTTATACCAACAACTACAACTAACATAATCATGAAAAGGAATCTTTTGACTCTTGTGGTGCTTATGCTACTTTCTTCGTACGCATGGGCCCAAAGCTTATCACCCATTGGCATATGGACAAACGAGGAAGGCAAAGCTCAGTTCGAAATTTACAAGTGTGGCAATAAACTCTGCGGCAAAATTGTGTCTTTAAGAGAACCAACTAAAAACGGCAAAGCAAAAGTAGATGAAAACAACCCTGACAAAGCGAAAAGGAATGTACCGCTGCAAGGGCTGGTTTTTTTGAAAGGGTTTGAATACGATGGCGACAACAAATGGGACGAAGGCACTATCTACGATCCCGAAAGTGGCAAGACTTATTCCTGCTACATGAAGATGGAAAGTAAAGACAAAATGGAGGTTAAAGGATATATTGGCTTCTCCTTGATAGGCAGGTCCCAGACCTGGACAAGAGTTAAGTAGAAATAAAAAAGGTTAGCATAACTGCTAACCTTTTTTATTTCACCCTTTACAGATTTATAAACTATAAATAAAGGCCTAAGGTTACACCCTAAGCCACTTTTTGACTAATACACCTGCAGTATCTTATATTCTTTATCCCTAAACACAAAGCTATCGCCTGCTGATTTGCCAGCCATTGCTTTATATATTGGAGACATCCCCGATATGGCGAAAAACTCATCTCCCTCAATTTCTATTTTCCCAAGGCTCACACCAATAAAGTAATTTTGGAGTTCTGTAAACACCACAGCACCCAACGATACTTCTGTGTTTACTTTAGTGGCATTCACGCGTCGGAGCAGCCCCATAGTTGAGATGAGTTCATCCAACTGCTTCGCAAACATGTCGCGCTGAATCTGGCAAGCCTCCCTAAAAGATTCAAATTTGTCTTCCATAGCACCCTGATGCTCGTTTGCGCTCTCTTGTGCCACGTCCATAGCGTCTTTTGCAGCTTTCATCTGCATATTCAGCAGCTTATTGCTCTCCTGCAACAGCCGCTTTTTTAATTCTAGTTCTTGTGTCAGCATGGTTTGTTTTTTATACCACTATTTAAGCTGCCTGTTCCCCTACACGTGTTTGTAAACCAACAGGCACATTTCGTTAAGAAAGTTTCAATCAGAATCAACTGAATCTGTACACAGCCTGCCGAAAGAAAAAAAGGAAAAATCGAACAGGCAAAAGTAAAACCAACTAGTTGGTTAGATGTTTTAGAAGACGGCAACTAATTGCGATTAAACGTTTTATTTAATTTAATGTTAAGTCCAATCACTAAGATATTTTGCTCCTACGCTTAATATCACTACCAACTTCTACAATTGGCAGACAAACAGTTGGCCTTTTACAATCCTAAACGAGCTTAAAGTCTTACAAAATGAGCAAGTATTGAGTGACACTTTAGCAAAAAAGCGTTTCTGCGCAGTAACTACCATCCAAAGCTTATTTCCTCTTCAAAAAGACTAAGCCTTACGAGGCACTTAAGATAAATTCAAAAAAATAACTCTAAAGCAAAACTAAAAAGGACATCTAATTTTAAATCTCATGTATTTTAGATAATTTTCAACAGCGATATAAGTTTTCTTAAGCGTCTATAACATGAGGCAACGTATCTTTTTTTTTATATTTTGTATCCTTTTAAGCTTTCAAACATATGCCACCCACTTGGTTGGAGGTGAGTTTGAGCTACAACATCTGACAGGATATAACTACAGGCTGAGCTTAAACTTATATTTCGACCTTGTGAATGGTGACAGAGGCGCAAGAGACCCCTCCATTGCCGTCAGGATTTTCTCTAAAAGCAGTAATACTGTGATGTCGACGGTATACATGTCTATAAAAGATGAAACGCCTGTAAACTATACCAATATAGACTGTACTACAGGAGAACTGAAAACCAGCAAAATACTCTATTATGAACAGGTTTACCTTGACCCTAACCGATTTAACGACCCCCAGGGATATTATGTAGTTTGGGAACGCTGCTGCAGAAACAGAACTATAAATAACATTGTCGCACCCGAGGCTGCAGCGCAAACATTTTATATGGAAATCCCTCCTGTTGTAATCAATAACGCCTTTTTTAAAAATTCGTCGCCAAAGCTTTTCCCCCCTCTAAGCGACTATGCTTGCGCAAATGAGGTCTTTTACTTCGACTTTAGTGGAACCGATCCTGACGGAGACTCCCTAGTTTACGACATGGTTACACCTCTGAACGGTTACAGTACTACCCAAGTACCCGCTCCCCTTCCCCAACCTGCACCTTATACCCCTATTATGTGGAGGCCTGGGTATAACACCAACAACCAGGTGCTTGGCACACCGCCCATGAACATAGACAAGCAAACAGGAAGGCTTACTGTTATGCCACTGAGCAGGGGCTTGTATGTTTTTGGGGTTCGTTGCCAAGAGTTCAGGAATGGCGTTAAGATTGGAGAAGTCCGCCGTGACTTTCAGCTTCTGGTGAAGAGCTGCCCAACCAACGAAAAGCCTGTAGTACTTGCCCAAAAGCAAGGAACAAAAAGCTTTTATAGCCAAAACGAGGTATTAACTATTAACCCTAACGGTGATCGTTGCATAAAAATACTCTTCACAGACCCAGACCCTAACGAGCCACTGGTATTAACTGCTAGACCTGTAAATTTCACGAACAATGCATCGTACAGTTTCCAGGGCAGAACTTCTGGCACCGTGAACGCAGGTGGGGCTACAGACACCCTTACTGCCACCATTTGCTTTGAAGAGTGCTTCGACACGGATGAAAAAGTATTTCTGTTAGATTTGATTGTGCGTGATGACGGCTGCAGCTTACCTAAACAAGATACTGTGCGGGTAAGTTTTGTTATAGATCCACTAGCAGATGCACCACCAAACATTGCACTCTCTACCAACACAAGAGTTTATGAAATTGAAGAAGGTGACATTGTTAATTTTGATGTGATAGGCACAGACCCAGATCAGCAGATAATTAGCCTTACAGCCTCTGGTGTAAACTTTACCCTTGATCAACACAATATCACTTTCGATCCAAAAACAGGCATCGGCCCGCTTACCTCTACTTTTAGATGGGAAGTAGATTGCGATGCAGTAAAGCAGGATAGTTACCTGGTTGATTTTTTAGTCTCTTCCGTCGTCTGCGGAAAAACTGTTACCAGAAAAGAAACGGTAGAATTCAGATCGAAGTATGTAAATAATGTACCTGTAATCTCAACAGATCAGCAAACGCTCGTTATTAACCTGCAGCAAGGAGTTCCTTTTGAGGCTAACCTTTTCGGTAACGATATAGATTTAAACGAGCTCTCTTTGTTGGCGCAGGGATACGGCTTTAATCTTGCAGATAAAGGAATGACGTTTGATGCCACAGGTGGCGCAGGCAATGCAGCGGGTATTTTTAGATGGATACCAAGCTGTGAAGATGCAAAAGCAGGTAGTTTTAAAGTTGACTTTTTGCTGCGCGAAAACGCATGTGTTCCCTCCGCAGAACAAAAAATAACAATGGAGTTTAGAGTAGATGCTCCAAATCAGTTGCCTGTTATCTCTACTGATAAGCCTGATCTGGTGTATGAGGTTGCCCTGAACGAGCAGTTTGAGGCTAACATACTTGGAGAAGACTTTGACCTGGACCCATTAACATTAACTGCCGCAGGCGATGGTTTTAACCTTGCCGACTATGGAATGAACTTCGAAAGCACCAATGGTAATGGCACAGCTACTGGTTTGTTTACATGGCAAGCAAACTGCGAAGCTTTTGAGCAAGGTAGCCTTCGTGTCACATTCATGCTTAAAGAAGATGCTTGCGCACCGCCTTCTGAGCAAAGGCTTGTTATAGAATTTAAGGTGAAAGTGCCTGATGTTAGGGCTTATGTACCTGCCAACATCTTTACGCCGAACGAAGATGGCAAAAACGATTTCTTCGAGATGCCTTCGTTACCAATGGAGTTCTGCACAGCCACCTTTATGAACATCAAAATTTATAACAGGTGGGGTAAAGAAGTGTTTACAAGCTACAACAGTAACTTTAAGTGGGATGGCAAAGGAGTAAATGACGGAGTTTACTTTTATGTGATAGACTACAGAACAAGTAAATTTAAAGGTTCTGTTACCTTAGTAAGATAAGTACTAGGACATAAACAGGAGCACACCATATAAGCCAAGCCACAAGAAATCCATAAAGTGCCAATAGGTACACAGCAGTGTTAACTGTAGGCGGCGGTACGGGTCACGGATAAAAACGAGGCTCCTCACGCCGTCTGCATTTACATGCATTGTTTTAAAGAAAAGAAAAGACAGAAATATAATACCGCCCGATAAGTGCAGGATGTGGAGAGCCGAAATCAGGTAAAGATAGGTACCCGATGCTTTTCCTTTGAAGCTAAAGCCAGATTCCGACATTTCAGTCCAGCCAAGAAACTGAGCTGCAATAAATAATAGCCCAAGGCCAAATGTAATACCCAAGTAGCGCGCCATCTTCTTCAGCTTATCTTTTCTGTAAAGGCGCGGCACTTTGTTTATAGCGTAGCTACTGAAAAGTAGCAAGATGGTACTCACACTAAAAAATTTAGGCAATTCAAAAGCCTCATTTTGGAACCCACCTGTTCGCATAAACGCTACAACCAGAACCAAGAACAACACTCCGATACCAATCATACTCAGGTATAACAGCATACGGATCGGGTGCATCTTCTCGATCGTGCTGAAAGCTGAATGTTGCTTTGTCCCTACTTTATTTTTCTTATCCTGATCCATTTATAACTCCTTCTGATTGAGCGCCAAAAATGGGCTACAACTAATAATTGTACAACAATGTTTGTTAAGTGATGTTATACTAACTATATACACATCCGACCCTCTGATAGTTTTAGAAATCAACCAAATTAATTGTTAGTTTAACAGTAAACCTATAGATTAAATTTGCCCTATGAATGAAACAGAAATAAAATTCACTTAATAGTGCACCTTTCGTTTGCACAGTATCATCTAAAAAATCTAAAAACCGTTAATATAATTATCAGTAACGGTTCAAGATCTTTCATGGTAAAATTTATACTTCTTTCTTTTTGTGTAATTCTTATTTCAGTCTTACCAGCCAAGGCGCAATCGCGCACGCCTTTTACGAATGGTAACACCACTATTGTAACGGTAAAAGGTAACACTGCCGACTACGATTATGTTACGCCTGAGCTACTAGTGCGCTACAACAATACCACTCAAAATGTAGAGTGTGTGTTAAATGTTGCGTCTCTGCGGCCAGCAAACGCTGAAGCTCCTCCAGGTTTAGTACAGGATGTATTCTTTGTTTCTAAATACCCTGAATTTATTCTTGAATTTAAAGTGCCAGCCGAAAGTGTAGCAGCCAACAGAACGGGAGTTCAAGATTTAAATACGCGTGCCAGTATTACCTTTCAGGGAATAACGAATGAGGTGTTAATTCCTGTACATTTAAGTAGCGATAAACAATCTATAGTTTTCAGCACTAATTTCGACATGATGTTAGATAATCATCAGGGAAGCATACCAGCCAAGTACCTCCCTGTTTTGAGCGGTCGCATCGTTATTACCATACAAAACGCACGTTGGGCAAACATCACTCCCAATTAAAGAGTTAATCTTTAGACACGCATACATTTCACATTGAAAAGCAACTTGTACAGCGTTACCACTAATCACAGTTTTCGCAAGCTTTTATCATCCCTCTTACAAAAGAACCCCATCAAAATAAACTTATTTTCAAGGCATTACCTATATTTACAGTCTACAATTAAACTACGCCTAAGGATGAAGAAGACCTTTGTTTTTATACTAATAGTTGCAAGTATGTACGGCTGCAATCAGGCTCAGGAAGCCACAACTGCAACATCTTCTACAAAACTAGAAGAGCAGCGTCAGACTGCTGGTAATAGTTATGGGGCAGCATTCGCAGAAGAAAATGTGATATCGACAACGGCTTTGCAAGAGGCATTGTCAGACAAAGACTCTGTGCAGGCTACGGTTTCTGCCGAGGTGTTGGAAAGCTGCAAGTCTAAAGGCTGTTAACGTGAAGATGGCTGATAACAGCGCCATGAAAGTAACTTTCCGCGACTACGCCTTTTTCTTACCAGTAGAGGATTTGAAAGGTAGAGAAGTTGTTTTTACGGGTACAGCCAAGCGCCAGATAACCTCTGTGGCAGACCAACAGCACTATGCTAAAGATGCTGGTAAATCAGAAGAAGAAATTCAAGCTATTACGGAGCCTAAAGAGGAAATCCGTTTTGTAGCGAACGGAATTGTGCTCAAGTAAGTAAGGCAGAACTATAGCATATAAGGAAGGTCGCTCAACAGGCGACCTTTTGTTTTAAAAGAAAGCAACCTAACTCTGCTGCTGCTGCTGTAAAAACATTCAGATTGCGGCACCACAGCCATCGCTTTACCAAGTCTTTTGGTAATTTTACACAGGCACAAACTATCGTATATGGCAGCAGAGAAAGAACCTCTTTTAGAGATACAAGAACTTACACAGCGTTTAAACTACCTTAATTACCAATACTACCAGAACAGCATATCAGAGGTTCCTGATTACGAATTTGATATGATGCTGAAACGGCTGCAGGAACTGGAAGAACAGCACCCAGAACTGGCATTACCTAACTCCCCTACCACCCGTGTAGGCGGTACCATTACCAAAAACTTTAAAACGGTTTTGCACAAGTACCCGATGCTATCGTTGGGTAATACTTACTCAGAAGAAGACCTGCGGGAGTTTGATAAGCGTGTACGTAAAGCTGTTGGCGACGATGTAGAGTATGTGTGTGAGCAGAAGTTTGATGGTGTAGCCATTAGTTTAACTTACGAGAACGGTATTTTTGTACAAGGCGCAACTCGTGGCGATGGTACACGAGGAGACGACATTACTGCAAACGTACGCACCATACGCGACATTCCGCTGCAGGTACACGGGGAGAACTTTCCAGAACTGTTTGAAGTACGCGGTGAGGTTTTTATGCCGTTCTCTGTTTTTGAGCAACTGAACCAGGACCGTGAAGAAACTGGAGAACAACTGCTGGCTAACCCAAGAAACGCCGCTTCTGGCACCCTAAAACAGCAGGATTCTTCTATTGTGGCAAGCAGAAAGCTTGGTTGCTTTTCCTATGGCTTCCACTGTTCTCCTAATCCCTTTACTACGCATTCAGAGAGCCTGCAGGCAATCCAGAAGTGGGGCTTTAAAGTATCAGATACCTGGCGCAAATGTACCTCTATTGAAACAGTGCTGGAATATATTCAGGAGTGGGAGCAAAAGAGGCTGGAGCTACCTATCGCTACAGATGGTGTCGTGATTAAAGTGAGCAGCTATGCGCTGCAGGAAGAGCTCGGCTTCACGGCCAAAAGCCCCAGATGGGCTATTGCTTATAAATATCCTGCCATGAGTGCCGCCACCAAATTACAAGGCATACAGTACCAAGTAGGCCGTACTGGGGCTGTAACTCCTGTTGCTTTGCTAGAGCCAGTGCTATTGGCAGGTACGGTGGTTAAGCGCGCCTCGGTGCACAATGCCAACGAAATACATCGCCTAGACCTGCGCCTCGGCGATGTTGTGTTTGTAGAAAAAGGTGGTGAGATCATACCTAAAATAACAGGTGTAGACACCAGCAAGCGTCCTGACGATAGCCAACCTATTGAATACCCTACCCACTGCCCTGCCTGCGGTACACCTCTTATTAGAACAGAAGGAGAGGCTAACTTTTACTGCCCGAACGACGAAGGCTGTGCTCCGCAGATAAAGGCAAAACTGGAGCATTTTATCTCGCGCAAGGCCATGAACATAGATGGTTTAGGCCCCGAAACCGTTGAGCAACTATACCAACTTGGGTTAGTGCGACATGCCGCTGATTTGTACTCGCTAACATATGAGCAGCTGATTAGCTTGGAGCGCATGGGCGAGAAATCTGCCAACAACCTGCTTAGCAGCCTACAGAAGTCTAAAGAGGCACCTTTCGATCGGGTACTGTTTGCCTTGGGCATTCGCTTTGTAGGCAGCACAGTGGCTAAAAAACTTACTGAACATTTCCCTGACCTGGAGGCGCTAAGAGGCGCTACCTTAGAAGAGCTTGTTGCTGTAAATGAGATAGGAGAACGCATTGCCACTTCCATTATCGCCTACTTTAGCCAGCCAGAAAATGTGCAGATGGTAGAAAAGCTAAAAGAAGCAGGCCTGCAGTTTAAAGCCGAGAACACTGCTCCAGCTTTAGAAAGCGACAAGCTAACGGGTAAAACTTTTGTTATATCGGGTGTTTTTGAAAGTGTAAGCAGAGAAGAATTACAACAGCTCATAATTACCCATGGCGGCAAAGTGGTCAGTTCTATATCTGCTAAACTTTCTTACTTGGTGGCTGGCGATAAAATGGGGCCAGCCAAGCTCGAAAAAGCAAATAAGCTAAGAATTACCATTCTCTCAGAAGGGCAGTTTCTGGAGATGATTCAGGCATAAACAGTAGGAGCGCCAGCATTAAAGCTGGCGCTGCCGCTTCTGCTATAATCCTTCACATAAAGTTGTTTCACAACACATCTTCTTTCAACATCACTTCTTCACACAGCTACAGAATATCTATTAATTTTCTAATTTGGCAGAAGAATATAGGCGGTTAATCTATTGCTTCTCCAGTGGATTGTTAAAGTAACTGGAGATTAGGTATCTTACAGTAGCTATTGTTACCTAAACCAGTAATTTTGGTCATCCGCCTTATGTCATCCAGTTTGAGTACTATCACTTTACCAACGCCTATGCCTTATATCTCCATGAAGAAGAGATACCAGATTGCCATGCATATTTTGTGCTGGCTTATCTTTGGCTCCTGGATCTTTTATTTCCAGTCTAACAGAGGGCTTACCTTTGTGAAAGGCTTTGACGTAACCATCGGCCTGACTTTTCAGCTGATGATTTTCTACTTCAACTGGTATGTGCTGATACCGAAATACCTGGCCCGCAACCGTATATTAATGTATCTGGCCATTATGCTTACCACACTTGCTGTGGTTGCCTTGGTACGTTCGCCTCTCGACTTTTATATTTTCAGGGAGTTGAACCCTACCATGGAAACGCTTTATAGCTCAGAGAAGCTGGTACAGTACATGCTGGGGAGCTTAGTAACTATTTTTATAAGCTCAGCGCTTAAAATAACAGGCAACTACATCCGTAACGAACGGCTGAACAAGGAACTAGAGAACCAGAAACTGATGGCAGAGTTAGGTTATCTGAAATCGCAAGTGAATCCACATTTCCTGTTTAACACGCTGAACAATATTTACTCGCTGGCTTATAAACAATCGCCCGAAACTCCCGATGCGATTATGAAGCTATCGCTACTGATGCGCTATATGCTTTACGAAAGCAACGATAACCTGGTATGCCTGCAGAAGGAGGTGGACCATCTGCACAATTTCATAGACCTGCAGAAGCTGCGCCTTCGGGAGCAGACAAGTATAAAATTCGATATATCAGGTAACTTGGAAGGAAAGCAGATTGCACCCATGATGCTGATGACGTTGGTGGAGAACGCTTTTAAACACGGCCTAGTAAGTAAAAACGAGATAGGAATTATTTTTAACCTAAATGTGCAGGAAAGCTTTTTAAGTTTCAGTACTGTTAATAACATAAGTACGCATAAAAAGCGTGAATATGGCGGCATAGGCCTCGAAAACCTGAAACGCCGCCTGAACCTGCTGTACCCTAACAGGCACAAGCTGTCTTTAGAGGAAAAAGAAGGCGCCTTTTACGCCACCCTTACGATCTATTATCAAAACCCTAACCCAGAAAAACTATGACAATCCGCTGCCTTGCTGTTGACGATGAGCCACTGGCACTCGACATACTCGAAAGCTATATAAGCAAGCTGCCTTTCCTGCATCTCGTAAAAACTTGTTCTAGTGCCACCGAAGCGATGCAGGTGCTGCAGGAAGAGCAGATCGATCTGATGTTCCTGGATATTGAGATGCCCGAGTTGACAGGTATACAACTGCTGAATATCCTTAAGAACCAACCGCTTATTATTTTCACCACCGCTTACCCCGACTATGCCTTAGAGGGTTTTAACCAGGATGCTGTAGATTACCTGCTCAAGCCTATCCCCTACGACCGTTTTTTGAAAGCGGTAACTAAGGCACAGGATAGAATACAGCGAAGCGGAAAATCACAACAGGAGGTTACACCTGCTGCAACAGTTCTGCAACCTGTGCCCGAGCATGATTTCATGTTTGTGAAGGCAGACTATAAGACTATTCGCGTCGATTTTGCAGATATTCTTTGGATTGAAGGCCTTAAAGATTACATCATTATTCAGACAAAAGACCAGAAGATTATTACGCTGCTCTCTATGAACAAGATGATGGAAAAGCTGCCAGAGTCGAAGTTCTTGCGGGTGCACCGATCTTTTATAGTATCGCTTCAAAAAATAGACAGTATCGAAAAAAGCCGTATCCGTATAGGAGCTAAAGAAATACCGATTGGCGAGGTTTATAAAGAGCACTTCCTGAAGTGGGTGGAAGAGAATAACATACAATAGTAGCTCTGAAATATGAGTTTTGAGTTCTGAATTTGCAGTGCCTGATTTTGTGAACATTTGCAGAAATGGATTCATAGTTCGAACTTCGCGGCTCATATTCCAGAAAAATGGCTAGAGAGAGATTAAGAGGAACGGGTGTGGCCTTAGTTACACCTTTCACTACAGATTTAAAAGTTGACTACGAAGCACTGCCGAAACTGCTCGATTTTGTGTTGGATGGAGGTGTGAATTATTTAGTTATAAATGGCACCACAGCAGAATCTGTAACCACCAGTACAGAAGAAAAGGCTGAGATACTTCAATTTGTAAAAAAACACGTGGGTAAACGCGTGCCTTTGGTGTACGGCTTAGGCGGCAACCACACCCACCAGGTGCTGGAAACTATAAAACAAACCGATCTGGAAGGTGTGGACGCTATACTTTCTGTAAGCCCATACTATAATAAGCCGTCGCAACAAGGCATTTACCAGCATTATGTGCAGGTGGCCGATGCTTCGCCTGTACCTGTTATACTTTACAACGTGCCAGGCCGCACAGGCAGCAACGTAACCGCCGACACTACCCTAAAACTGGCATCCCACCAAAACATTATCGGTACCAAAGAAGCCTCTGGCAACCTGGAGCAGTGCATGCAGATTGCTAAAAACAAACCAGCCGACTTCCTGCTAATCAGCGGCGACGATATGCTGACGCTTCCGATGATTTCTTTTGGAGCCGATGGCATTATCTCGGTGCTGGCCAACGCTTTTCCAGAAAAGTTCAACCAAATGGTGCAACTGGCACTAGATCATAACTTTACTGAAGCGGCCCAACTGCTTTACGACTTCGTAGACCTGAACCCGCTGATGTATGAAGAAAGCAACCCTGTAGGTGTAAAGGCAGCACTGGAACACTTTGGTGTGTGCTCTGCCGCCGTAAGACTTCCGCTTTTAGAAGCCTCCGCAGGTTTGAAAGAAAGAATCCAAAAGGCATTGTAAGTCATAGCCTATAAACACAAAAGCCAAAGCTTGTTCAGCTCTGGCTTTTGTGTTTATAGGCAAAAAGTATACTAACAGCAACCTCTTTCAAAGAACTATCTTACTCTCAGCTAAATCACCTTTCCTGCTATAAAACTTATCCCGCAGCCAGAAGGCTACATTTACCAGCAGTATAAGCGCAGGCACCTCCACCAGTGGCCCCACCACACCCGCAAAGGCTTGACCTGAATTGATACCAAACACACCTATTGCCACAGCAATAGCTAGCTCGAAGTTGTTGCCAGCGGCTGTAAAGGAAATGGCAGCGTTCTGTGAGTAATCTGCTCCTACTGCTTTGCCTGCCCAGAAGCTCAAAAAGAACATAATGATAAAGTATATCACCAGCGGCAGCGCAATCCAAAGCACATCCAAAGGTATACGCACGATCATATTGCCTTTAAGGCTGAACATGACCACAATGGTAAACAGCAAAGCCATAAGGGTGATCGGACTGATGGCAGGTATGAACTTCTGCTGATACCACTCCTCTCCTTTGATTACCTTTAGCACAAGGCGCGTCAGGAACCCAGCTACGAAGGGAATACCCAAGTATATTGCCACACTCTCGGCCACTTCCCCCATGCTGATCTGTACAACTTCTCCTTTTATGCCAAAAAGCGGCGGCAGCACGGTTATGAACAGGTACGCAAACAAACTATAGAAGAACACCTGGAAAATACTATTGAAAGCGACCAGGCCTGCCGCATATTCCCTGTCTCCCTCAGCCAGTTCGTTCCAGACAATGACCATGGCAATGCAACGCGCCAGTCCGATCATGATCAGACCCACCATGTACTCTGGTCGGTCGTGAAGGAAGAGCAACGCGAGGCTGAACATCAAAATTGGCCCCACTACCCAATTCAGCACCAGCGACACCGACAGCACCTTAAAATTGCGAAAAACCTTGCCTAAATGCTCGTAGCGCACCTTTGCCAATGGCGGGTACATCATCAGAATAAGTCCAATGGCAATAGGCACGTTGGTGGTACCGCTTTGGAAAGAATTTATAAAGTTCTCTGTACCTGGCACAAAATATCCTAAACCCACACCTATAGCCATAGCTACAAATATCCAGAGCGTCAGGTAGCGGTCCAGGAATGAGAGGCGCTTGCGTTTTATAGTTGGGTTACACTGGGTCATTTTGGATTATTGATTAGAAAGGATGAATTATAAATGTGATAGGTGGTAAGTATCTTATCTTTTCATTAGAGCCGATATTTATTTTTTCTGCACTTTCGAACCACCCCTCCTTGTCGAAGGAGGGAAGCTTTTTTAACTGTTTACTCTCAGGCCTTAGAACTTGGTTAAGGCCAAAGGC
The DNA here is from genome assembly GCF_020907245.1 of Pontibacter harenae. Lineage (GTDB taxonomy): Bacteria > Bacteroidota > Bacteroidia > Cytophagales > Hymenobacteraceae > Pontibacter > Pontibacter harenae. The sequence continues at coordinate 44,238 of NZ_JAJJWH010000019.1, forward strand.
ATTTAAACTAATTTACTAACAGTCCTATATCTTGTGTCTTATGTCCTGCGTCTAAATCTAATAAGCTTTTCGGAGCATGTCGGCGAACTCGTTGGGTAGCGGGCTTTCTTCTACGGCTTTGGCGGCTTTTTCCACATCGTAAGCCACTCGCACGAAGTCTAATTTTATACTTGCGGCATCCGTTGATTTGCTTTGCTCGTCCAGTGTCAACAGCACGTAGCAGGCGCGGGTGTCGCCATCTTTGGGTTTGCCCACAGAACCAAGGTTTATGGCATGGCGGTAGCGGGTTTGACCGTCCTGCTCGTAAGGCAGCTGGCGGTGGTAAGGTTTGTGCGTGTGTCCGAGCAGCATGATATCAGCTTCAGATTCTTCCATCAGCCGCAGCAGGCTTTTCTCTGACCGGTCCTCAAAGAGGTACTCGTTTATCTTGCGCGGACTTCCATGCACCATCAGCAACTGGAGCTTCTCATCTTTCTGTACCTCAAAATCTAGGCGCATATGGCGAGGCAGCATCCGCAGGTAAGCTCGATTCTCAGCAGTTATAATTCTATTTGTGAAATCAATAGATTGTTCTCCCCTTCCTTTATCTTGATCGGTTTTGTAGGCACAGCCACAGTCGCCGCTGCTTAAGCCTACGCCTTCGTCGTAGTTGCCTGCCAACGTCGGGATGCGCCGCTGCCGTATCGTTTCCACAACTTCGTTGGCCCAAATATTATAACCCACTAAATCGCCCAGGCAGTACACAAAATCAGGCTGTTGTTGGTCCATATCCTGCAGCACTGCCTCTAGGGCAGGCATATTCGCATGGATATCACTAAAGAAGGCAATCTTCATCTTGTTTTTTAAATATGGCTTATCGATAACAAAGGGAAAGCATCAGGAGCCAAAGTATTAATGTTTGGCTCCTGACTTTTATAACTTAACAGCAGCCGCTACCTGGAGTGCAGCAGGCTTCCTCTTGGTTTACAAAACCGATGCTGGCAAGCTGTACCTTCGGCTTCTCTTCATGGGCAGCAGGCATGCAGCAGGCGCTGGCATCGTTCAGTTCGTAATGCGGATCGTTAAATTCTGCATCTTCATGGAAATAATATATTTCCCACTGTACGCCATCAGGATCAGTTACCCAAAATTTGTCCTGCACAGCATAACAGCAAGCGGTACCAATCTCTTCTTTCGAAACCAGCTCCTGGGCTCTAGCAACCAAAAGACGCTCCTCCAGCTCCTGCTTTGTCTCTACCTGGAAACCTAGGTGTCCGAAATTCTGCTGCATACGCTCAGGGTTCTCCACAAACGAGATAATCAGCGAAGGCTGGTCCAGCACGTACTTCGCGTATCGCGGCTTTACCTTGGCAGGCTCCTGGCCGAAAAAGGAAGTATAGAATGCGGTTGTTTTGGCGATATCGGTCACGTAAAGGCTCACGTGCATCCGAGGGAAAACTGTTGTGCTCATACTTTTACTTTTTTATCTATCTGAAAAATAGGTTTATCAGCAACCGCAGCCGCTGCAGCAGTCGCTTATGTTCCCGAAAAACTGCTCCAACGAAGCTTTTGCCTTATTAAACTCCTCCACATTGATGCAGTAGCAAACTGTCAGGCCGTCAATCTCGCCCTGAATCAGATTTGCGTTCTTCAGCTCTTGCAGGTGCTGCGATACCGTGGTACGGCTAAGCGGCAAGGCACTGGAAATATCGCCCGAGATGCAGGATTTTGCCTGCGCCAGGTGTTGCAGAATAGCAATACGTGCAGGATGCGACAGCACCTTTGCCAGTCGTGCCAGTTCCTGCTGCTCTGTATCGAATGCGGTGGCTTTAGTATAGGTCATTTTTTAGCACACTAGAAGTATGACGTAAACATACGACATAGTATAAAAGATGTCAAGTATAGCTGCCTAATTTATTTTTTATACCCGCTTTGTTCTGCTTGAATGATGTTTTTTGTGTTACAATTGCCATTTGTGTCCAAGGCTCTACTTGTATAAAAAACAAAACATGTCGCAAGTTTAGCGACAGCGTAACTTGTGGTTGTACATGAGGCTAGTTTGTAACTGGCATAGACATGCACGATTAAGTTTACCGACACGCAAGTTGAAAACTTGCCTCATGTAAAGCTCCAAGTTGAAAACTTGAAGCATGATGTTGGTATGTAGGTAAATTCTAAAGTCTATGTTCCCATAAGGTAAAGCACCTTTTAGCTTTACCTTATCCCTTGGGACAGTGACTAAGTGGACCAGCCCTAAAACAGAAAAAGCCCCTACCGTTGCAGCAGGGGCTTTCCTGTTCTATCATGATAACGTATATACCGCTGCTCTAAAGACCTCGCGGTGTTTTTACAACCCGCGAGCGTCTCGTGCCCAAAGCTGATGCCCTGTAGCAACCAAGACACTCACAGGTCTGTGCGATATTAATTGAAATTACCCAGCGCGGCTACATAATCTTTGCTGCTGTCAGTTACCCAAGCATCTAGTTGAGCAGGGTCTTTCATCTGTTGGCCTCTGTAACGCGGAACGGCAATATAACCGCACTTCAAATCTGTCAGGGCAGTCATGTCCGTCCACAGCTTTTCGATTTGGGCTACAGGATAGATGTCTTCCTGGCCATGGCCCCAACGGTACTTCACTTCTTTTATGGTTACATAAGTAGGAATACGGTGCGCTACACTTCGCACAGCTTTTGCCATCGCTGCTTCATCACCTTTTTGCAGATCTTCACGCGTTAAACCGAACAGCTGCAACAACTGGTCTATCTGAATCCAGGTGGTATTGGAGTTATAATAACTCAGCTTCAGCTCGTCTTCTTCGCGTGGCTGTGCCAAACCTTCAAGCAGGCGCAGCTGGTTGTTTACGCGTGCCAGTCCACCGCCACGATCTTCGATGCGGCGCGGGATTACTTCAAAAGTCAGCACATTGCCTGAATCCAGGTGATGGCCTAAAGCGTCAGGATGCACATCGGCACCCAAGGTATCAATGTTATGCAGCATGATGGTTTCTACCTGCGGCTGCTCCTTTAGCAGTTTGGCTAATGTACCGTTGCGCAGCAGGTTCGATACTTCGTACCAGTGGCCCAGCGGTGAAAAACGTTGTGCTGCAATGTTATCAACATAGTCAGAGCCTTCGCCTTTGCTTTTGGCCCAGTTGATCATGCTCTGGCGCACGGCATCGCGTACTTTCTGCTTGTTTTCGTCCAGGGTTTCCTGTGGCATTTCTTCCCACATAAAACGCAGGTCACGCTCCATCGGCACAAAACGCTGTCCTATCGAGCGACCAGGAGAAAGATACACACCGCCACTGTAGCCGAAGTTCTGCGTCTGCTCCAGCTTTTGGCGTATAGGCTCATGCGTAAGGTAACTCGTGGCCACGATATGCGGAATGGTGGTATTATACTTCTCCGCCACCTTTTTGGTCTTAGCCAAATGTATTTCCAGGAAACTGCGGTGCTCACCCTCAATTTCCACAAACGGGTTCAGTGCTTTTATCACACCAGCGCCTTTGGTCCAGCGGCTACCTACACCAGCGGCTAGGCTCATTACAGCCACTTTACCTGCTTTTATAGCCTCGTCTCCCCTTTTCTCTGCTTCCGTTAAAGCCTCCAACTGCACGGTATCGCCTTCCTTCACATCCTCAATAGAAGTCTCGGCTCCCAAACGGTTGCGTGACAAACCAATCAGGCCTTTCTGTATCTCTTCCCGAATATCCTCGTGCTGGATGTAGTCGAAGCCGTTTTCCTTCTTGATTTTGTCTGCCTTTTCGTTTTCGGTGTTGCGGTTGCTTTGTGAGGATGGATCAGATACCTTAAACAGGTTACTTACCACCGTGCGCAGCAGCGGGTAAGCCAGGTTGTTTTGTTCGCAGTAAGTCGTGAAATGGTCCATCTCGGCACGGCGCACATAGGCAACAGAATTAGGCTCTTTGCGCACCATTTCCGATAGGTGGATGGCATAATACTGCTCTGGCATCAGCGCCTCGTTTCCTTCGTGTATTGTGGCCCAGCTGCCTCTGTTGTTGATGCTCCAGTTATACACCACAGGCTCCATGGCAAAAGGCATAGAAGCCGAAAGTTCGTTCTTTGTTTTTCGGAGGATGTCCAGCACTGCCAGTTTATAGTCTTCGTAGTGTGCAGGGTTTACAAACATACCCATACCACCGCCCGACATACCGCCTAGCATCAGGAAGCCATAGTAATCATCACCAAACTGCTTCTTCGCTTTTGCGATAATCTGCTCGGTAAAATAAGTTGAGGCCCATGGAATGATCGTTTTAATCGGACCTTCCCAGTTCTGAGCTGTATTGGCACCCAGCTTTTGGATATCGCCTTCTTTGATGGCACCCAATATATTGTCGAAAATCTCATTCGTACGCTGCCTGGCTGCCCACTCCCTCTCACCACGCAACAGGTATTTTTCAGACACCATTTCCAATATTGGGCCTACGTTAGAAGCCATACCGCCGTGCATCAACACAAGCGATTTCGTAAGCTTCTCTTGCATTTCTGGGTGTACTTCTTCGCCCTGTAACACGCGATGGCGCGGCAATAATGTGCCGCGACTAATACCAAACTCAGGATCACCTTCCTGGGCAAATGTACCCTGAATGGCTTTTATACCTGGCCAAACGCCACCAGAGTCCTGCCAGCCGCCACCTGAGCCGCCAATCCATTCTCCAAGTATAGCTCTGGATGCCACCAAACGTCTTTCACTTTCCTCCAGCCCATCAGTCAGGCTCTTGGTCTGGCCTGTAGCCCGCATCAGTAAACTGATAATGGAGCCCAGTAAGTTGGTAGATACCGCAAAGCGGGAGCCTTTCGGAATATCGTTTACTTTGGTAACCAACTCTATACCCATGCCTGGCGCTACCACACGTTCCAGGATTTCTGGCAGAGATTGGTTTGTACCTTCAAAAGAAGGCGGAATAAGACCAGAGGCAATCACACCAGCCTTCACCAGACTCAGGTAGTCGTTACCGAAGTTGAAAAGGTCGGCTAGGTCGTGAATGTCTTTGGTAGTGTTTAAGTCTATACTTGTAAGGCGCAGCACAGGCTCAGGAATTACGCGCACATAGCTATGCAGCGGCGGCCTGATATCTTTGTCACGTCCGAAAACACCTAAGTCAATAGAAACATTAACAACTCTTGCTCCCTCAGGGTAATCCATGCCCAGGAAAAAGATATCGGACCAGCCGCTGTGGGTAAGGTCCATACGAACAGAAGTATGCTCGTGCAACACAGGGTAAAACAATGAGTTATCCTGGCGTTGTAATAGTTTCGGGTGAATACGAATCGGGTGCTCCTCCTGGTGCCCTACACGGAACATCCATTGGTTACCTTTGCTGGAACGCACGCTCTTGCGTACCTGGTCGGCCAGCGTCTGAAAAGACAGCTGGTGGTAGCTATCGGCCAGGGCGCTAAACAAGGAAGCATTTGGGCCGTGCTTGTCCAACTCCTGCAGAAAAGTGGCAATGGCATGGTCGAAGCGACGGGCCAGCATATCCTCAAAACCTGCATAGTTGATTTTGCCAACTGTAGGCACCTCTTTCGACTCCATCAGGAAAAACCGATAGCCTGCATACAGGAACAGGATTGCCCTTACTTTGTCGTATAAGTTGGAAGTTGATTTTCTGAAACCCTCCAGCTCACGCAGCGCCTGCATCAGCTCTTTGGCTGATAACTTTTGGCTGATCTCGTAAAAAGATCGATTACGTATGGCAGGATCGGTAGAGGTAATTGTTTCTATAAAAACATTCATGCTGCTTTTTTCTCTAAGCAAATGATATCAGCCACTTTAGATAAATAACTAAAGGGCGTTGATTATGATTTCTGGATAGTTTTGGGATGCAGCCGTGTTCTTAAAAGGAATCAGGGTGATTCCTATTGTAGAAGTAGGGCCTGCACCTGTTTTCTACTTAGCCTTAGTTGCTCTTGCGGGCATTGGCTTCCGCCAACAACTCTACTATGGTTGTCAACGTTTCGTCGTGCGCCTCGCCTGCCAAACCTAGGGCAATTTGGGCACTCAGTAAGCCGTGTTTACGGCTCAGGTCGTAGCGGCTCCCTTTTACTTCCAGGGCCAGGTACTTCTCGGTTCCAGCAAGCTCCTGCAGTGTTGGTGTGAGCAAAACGTTGCCTTCGCCTTCTGCCACCTTTTGCTGCAGTATATCGAAAACAGCTGGCGTAAATACGTGCATACCGAAGAAGCAGAGATAATAGCCCACACGCAGACCTGGAGTTTGGAGTTCCAATTCTGCTACACTCAGCGATGGCTTCTCAATGATCTTATCGATTTGGTACACGCCTTTTGTACCAGGCACTTGCTTACCTGTTAAGGTACCGTAGCGGCTGATCTGATGTTCTATTGTTGGGTTTACCGCCGATACAGAGCAATTTTCCTTCGAGGCCAGATCAAGCAGCTGTGCGGCACAACGCTTTTGCAAGTCGGAAACATACAGGTAATCGCCTAAAAGCAGCAGGAATGGCTCGTTATTCACGAACTCTTTAGCGCAATAAACGGCATGGCCATAGCCTAATGGTTTTTCCTGCTCTGTAAACTGTATGCGGCTAAGCAGGTGGTTTATCTTCTCAGCCTCTACTTTTGCCCAATCGGTGTTCTGAAACGACTTTACAATGTTGTCGCGCAGCGAAGTAAAGGCACTTATGTAGCGTTCGCCATCGCCTGGCGCACATACAACACAAATCTCTTCTATGCCACTGCCGAAAGCTTCCTCCGCAATAATTTGTAAAACAGGCTTGTGCAAACCATCCACGTCTATTACGGGCAACATAGCTTTCTGAATGGTGTCAGCAACTGGGTATAACCTTTCGCCGCGTGCTGCCGCGGTAATTACTGCTTTTTTGATTCTCATTGGTTAAGTAGGATCTCTGAAACAAATTCCCTTTAAATTTATAGAATAGGAACAAACGCCTATACGATAATATCTCTATAAAGATATACCTTATTTCTCAAATAATTTCTGTTCCCTGAGAACCTCTCCAAGCCTTCTTTCATCAACTTTAGAAAGAGTAAAAACATAACCACCACATTTACAACTCGCTCTGCCAGCCAAGAAAAAAGCCGTAGCTTCCGCCACGGCCTTTCTCAGATGGAAAATTTTAATACCAATGTATAAGCTCTATACATTGTTGTAAGGTTTATCGGTTATAGCCACCAAAGTGACCATAGTAGCCATTTTCTGTATGGTTTGGTCTGCCAAAACGGTCGTTACCAAACTCCCTAAACTCATCTTCGTTACCATACCCAGCATCATGTCGGAAACCGTGGTTCCCGCGACTGTCGAAGTCTCGGTACAAATCTCCCTCCGCTGGGTTATCATAGTTCGGATTATAGCCCATACTGTAGCGGTAAGGGGTACGTCTGTCGCCGTATACCCAGTCTGGGTGTGCATAATGATCAGTTTTATCTAAGTCATTCTCTGCACCGTAAGGCAAACCATAATCTACTCCCCTAGGCGTAGCATAGTAGTTAGATGTGTCGTACATCACATTATAGTAATCATTACGATAGCCATCGTCTTGGCCACGCATAGCTTGTTGCCTGCTTTGCTCATAGCGACGGCTTTCTGGCGATTGCCTTCTGGTGTTGTCACGGTCGCCTGGCCAATCCTCGCGATCTTGGCGGTACTGCGGCTGTCTGCCTCGTTCGTCGCCTCGCCCGTACTGGCGGCCATTGTTGTCGCCCTGCTCATATTGTCTGTTGTAGCTTCCGTAGCTACTATACATTCTATCTCTATCGTTATTCATAGTTGTTTTTGTTAAGACGACGGCTCAGGGTAATGCCTCGTGCCGCCATGGATTCATAAATAATTTAAAACAACCAGCTGTTTATCTTCTGTCTCCTCTGTCTTGGTCGTACCTATCGTGGCGCTGGTCGCTTCGGCCATTCCATCTTTCCATGTTGCTATAGCGGCTGTCTTCGCCATAGTGGGCCTGGTCCTGGTTGTAGTTTCTGTCAGCAAAACCACCTCTGTAATCATTGTCGTACATGTTGTTTCCATGTTCGTAACGGCGGTAAGACTCGTAGTCACCACGCGAGTAGCGGCCCATGTTTCTGTCGTCTCCGCCCCGTCTTACATCGTGACCGAACCTTTCATCCGCCAATCCCATGTGTCCCCATGGCTCAGGCATCTGGTCTCTTTCATCACGGTCTATGTTGCTGTAATCAGCGCGCGGATCGTAGTGATTGTACGAGATATCACTGTCACTCGGCACATAGCTCATTCCGTACGGGTTATCTTCGCTCTCACGACCTTGGGTATAGTCTGGGCCAGCATAATACGCTCCGCCAGACTGGAAACGCCCCTGCGGATGCATGTGCTGATGATCGGCATGAGAGTTAAAGCTTCTGTCGTCCAAGTAATGGCTATCGGCATTATCGCCATAGCCCCTGTTAAAGTTTGAGTCTATTCTATAGTTACCACGATCGGAATTTTGGCCCTGATGACGGTCGCTTAGCCAACGAGGGTCTCTATTTCTGTTATAGTCGTTTTGATTATTATCTTGTCTGTTTCTCATAGTAAAATTAGGTTTAGTTACTAATGTCAATAGTTCTTTCTACGGGATGCAGGGCTGAATGGGTTAAGCAAAACCGTAAACCTCATGGGTAAATGTGCGTTTAAAAAGTAGAACCTAATGAGATTTACCTATGGAAAGAGATAATTGGAATAATAGAAATAACCGACGCTACAACGACTCTTGGCAGGACGATAACAGGCGGGCAGATCCTGATTCTTACAGAGGAGCCTATCGCCTCGACAACAATAGCGAAGACCGCAACAAAACAACCTATAATGGCTTTGATAGCCGAGATCGTGACAGGGACGACAGCAGTGATGGCAACCACTACAGCAACCAAAACAGAAGCTACAGTGGGGATAACCGTGGTTGGAGTAGCCGCAGTCAGAATTCATACGATAACAGAAACTACGGAAACAGAGAAAGCGACAGGTACAGAGACAACCGTGGCAGCTACAGGAATGAGCAGTATCGCCCTACAAATGAAGGCTATAGTACACGCTCTGAAGGCGGTAATTTTAACGGCAACTATAGCCCCGATCGCTATGGCAACAGCGGTGGCGATAACTACGGCAATATGGCTGGCTCTCTGAGCTTCGGCTACGATGGCTACAACAACACAGACCCAGATTGGAATCGCCACTACGACCCGATGAGCGGACGCCGCCGAAGCTACCATGGAAATGACTACGACAGCCGCCGCCCTGACTTCTACAATGAACGGGACCGCAGACGCTACGATGACGACTTTAGAAACAACGACATGTTCTAATTGAGCCCTAGAAAATAGGCAAGATAACCAAAGCCTTGTTCTACCACCCTAACAGAACAAGGTGTTTAGAAACCAAAGTGAAGCACAAGTAGTACACAAGTAAACTAGTGCGATAATTTAATAAACGTAAAACTTAAACTGTACAAGCTATGAGTAAGCAAGATAAAGATATAGACAAACTGAAAAACGAGAACACAAACAATACTGTAAACGAAGGGAACTCAGTACCTAACATCAACCCTTTAGGAGTTGAAAGAGAGGTTGTAGACAACGAACAAATAATTAAAGGAGAAGTGGGAGGCGCGCCTAACCAGAAAAGCGGTAGCAGAGGAGCTTCTGATATTCAAGATGGCGGAACCACTTCAGGCAGCAGCACAGGCAGCCGCTAAGTTTTGCAAATTTATATAAACAAAGGAGCCACCTTATATGCTAAGGTGGCTCCTTTGTTTATATAGAATAGGATTAAAAAATCAACTACTGCAGTTCTTCTTGCTCCATATATTCCCACATAGCATCTTCGCTTGCGCCATGGCGTGCCGCATAAATCAGCATGGTCGTGTATACACCTATCAGCAGGAAGCTAAGAGGAATAGAGAATACGAAAGAAACGATAAGTGTTTTAATAGGATCAGGCTTCGATTTCATTTTGGTAGAGGCATACCAGAAGAAAAGAACATTGAACAAACCTGACAAAGCAATGAAGTTGATGATGTCTAACATCGGCTAAAAGTTATATGACTGTAAAGGTTTACTAATAAGTTTACCACCTCATAAGAAGAGCAATCTCTACAAATATAAAATAATAAGTGGTTACTTAGTCACTTACATTGTATTTTATTTTACAATACTTATCTATATAAGATAGTGCAATTTAGGCGGAGCAATTCTATTACACAAGTTTACCAGCAACAAAAATCTATAAAAACTTAACAACCATATATACTAGTAGTTACATTATTATAAAATTGCATTCGTTAAAGGTTTCATCATCTTAGAATATCACCTTAACTCTTTTGCTCAAAAGAGAGTTCATTATATTTTCTATTGGGCAATTTTAATTTGTCTTAGCCCCGTACGGCCATAAAATGTAGGAAAATACATGAGGGAAGCCTTTGCTGGGTTTAACGTATAGATACCATTATAGCGTGGCTGCAGTTTAATGCTATAAGTATATTTTCCTCTCTTCAGGCTGTTACTAAAAATGGCTACTTTATGGCGAAAGTATTCTCGGTGCACCTCGGCAGAGCCATATCTGAATCCAACTTTTTCCTCGTAAGAGCAGCCTGCAGGTATAGGCACTTCTATCATAATGTAATCTGCATCGGCCTTTACTTCTACCTCCACGATCATCTCTACTGCCTCTCCAGCTTTAAGAGCCGCTTCCGTACCCTTGCCTTTGAAAGAGGTATTTACTATAAAATCATTTTGCACTGCTTGCGGCGCCTGCACCCACTCCGTTTGGTAAGCCGTGAAAAACAATGGCTGATTTCCCTGCTTCTGCACCACCAGTGCTTGCGATGGCATAAAGGTGGTATCGAGCGGAAAATTAGTTGCTTCAATAGCTACCGCCCCTGCTAGTTGTAGCTTTGTTCCCCGTAGCTCTCCCTCGTTAGTCAACAAATCAGGAAGCAGCGTTTCCAGAATACGTGCCGACTCGTATGTATTGCGCCAGTAGCCTGAGCCTCGCTCATTCAAAAGGTAAGCCTGTATTTGCTGTAGCTCCCGTTCATGGCCTCCGAGTGCTTTCAATATATCATAGGCGAGTAAGGTGTTCGAGATGCTGTTGTTGAAGAGGCTATACTTCTGTTCTCCCCAATACAGGCCACCCAGCATGGTTTGCCGCTTATACTTTTGTAGCGTGTCCAGTTGCACTGGCATTTCGAGTTTTTGGCGGAGGCGTGTCAACCGCAACTGGTCTTCGAGTGTCAGCTTTTTCCACTTCTCCAGTTCCAGTACATAGCGCTTATAATCTACGTTGGCGATTAAGGCATAAAGTGTTTCCAGCGCACGCAGTTTATCAGTTGCCGCTGCCGATTCTAATCTGTATACCAGCTCCTTAACCAGTTGCTCTTCGTTGTGCTTCGGACCATAATTCTCCTGCCGTGCCATTTGCAGCGCCTCGCTTACGTGGCTGCTGATCCAGTAGTAAAAGTTGCCTCGCTCCCACCAACTCCAGCCACCAGATGCCAATTGCGTTTTCTCCAGGTGTTTCACCAGCTTTCGTACATCCCTATCGTGCTTAAACTCCTGCCCTAACTGCTCTCTTATGCGCTTTTCGTACAGCAGCGCTTTTAGTTTAGAGGCGGCTTGCTCGCTGCACCAGTATTCGTACTTATGCAGTTTGTCAATTTCGTCCAGCATCACATCCAGCAGGCTGCCCTGCACATGCATTTTTACAGGCCCTTTCTGCTGATCGAAGGAAAGTGTAAGCGTAGTGTCGTTGTGGAGTTGCAGAAATGTTCCCGTTGTTTCATAAACTCCCTTCGGATACACCTTAACGAAGCGTCGCTCGCCGTCGCTGAAGCCATTTGGCTGCTGCAGCGCATAAAGCACCTCCAGCGAATCTGGTGCCATGGCAGGAGCGGTTATGGTCAAAGTATCTACCGATACGCGATTCAATTGCTGCTGCTGTGCCCGCACCTGCTTTCCTTCCACTTCAAAACGAGTACTGATTTGACTGCTATCGGGCAGGTAGTTCATCACTTTGCCGATTACCTGCGCCTGGTCGCCTTCAATTAAAAAGCGGGGCAGGCTGACTGTCGCCATCATCGCCTTAAACGACTTGATGCTTGTACTAAAGATGCCGCTGCGCTTTTTATAGTCCATACCCAAGATGTAGGTATTCCAGCTTGTTACATCATCGGGAAACTTTGTTTTGAAGCTTGCTTTGCCGTTGCGGTCAGTTACAAGGCGCGGCTGCCAAAATGCATAATCAGAAAAGTTGCTGCGGATGCCGCTGTTGTCACCAGCAGGCAGTTCAGCCATTAGTTGGTTGTTGGCAGCTTTTTTAGTTGTGATGATTGTAACCCCTTCCGCTCCTGCCGAACCGTACAAAGAGGTTGCCTCCGCGCCTTTTAATATCTTGACAGATGCAATGTTAGATGCATCCAAATCTGTCATTTTCCCACTAAACGGAACACCATCTACTATAAGCAAAGGTGCTGCATCTGCTACCGTACTCACTCCGCGAATTTGCACACCTGCTGCTCGCCCTTGTAGTACAGTTGCTACGCTTCCTGTCACTTCTCTTCTTTCCTGTGTTCCGTAGCCCACTACCACTACCTCCTGCAAGGCCTGCGTGTCTTCTGGCAGCTTTATGTTTATCCTGTCGCGTCCGTTTATAGCCTCTTCCTCTGCTGAAAAACCAATGAAGCTAAAAACTAACATGCCGTTTGTAGGAGCATTTATGGTATAGTTTCCGTTCATATCGGTAAGTGTACCAATGTTAGTGCCCTTCAGCACCACAGATACGCCAGGCAAAGGATCTCTATCATTCTTGCTAGTTACTTGCCCCCTAACTACATGAGCATAGTAACTGCTGCCACTCGTGTAAGTATAATGCGTGGCTTGCGCTGTTCGCAGCTGTTGCATTTGCTCCAGATCTAAATTCTTTACCCGTTTGCGCTGCTGCTCTATTCTGCTTCTGATGATCTGCTGCAGTTCCAGGCTTTGCGCATCGGGCTGCTGCAGCTCTTGTGCTGTAAATAAAAGCTGTGTCTGTCCGTTTGCCTGAACTGTAAACTTTCTGGCTACATAAGTGCTATCCCCGAAAAGGAGAACTAGCTTGTAAGAATGCGGCTCTAGTCGGTGAAGGAGCCGATTGCTGCTGTTGTAAATTTTGAGAGAATCTGTCCTGCCTTCCCCGATAAGCAACAATAGCTCAGGCTGCTTTCTCAAAGAAGTATCAAGCTCCCAACCCAAACGACCATATCCTGCAGGTGTAGACCAACTATTAGAAGTATAAAGGTTTTGGAAAAGACTTTTATACTGTGCCTGCTCCCATGCCTCTGTTACACGTGCATCGGTTAGCGCCTCGTGTCTGAGGAGTTCTGGACCTAAAGGCTTTTTATCCCAAATGGGTAAAGACAACAAGTGCCCTGCTCCCAACAGACTCTGCCGCTGCCTTAGGAGCCCGTCCTCGAAAAGATAAGTGTAGCCAGGCTCCATCAGGAAGTTAGTGGTAAAGCGGCCCAGCCGATGATATTGCATAAAGCTTGGTGAAAACGGCCCCACCAGCAGACTGTTGTACCTGTAGTCCCTTTGCTGATAGCCGTATCGCCTGTTATTTTCAGGTTTAAGCAGATGAATACGCTGGCCCTGTTTCAGGTAAGTATAATCTGTGCCATAGTTTTGCTCTACTCTAAAGAAATACTTCGAAAGTGCCTGCTGCTCTAACAAGTTAAACTTCTTCTTTTCTGCTTTAAAAGCATCATCAGTTGGCTTGGTAATATCAGCACTCAGTACCAGCTTCTGGCCGTGGCGCAGGTAAATACTGTCCAGGGTAATTAGTTTATCAGTAGTGCGCAATTTAAGTGTGTGGAAGCCACTATCTGCAGCAAAAGAATAAGCAGGCAACACATCAGTTTGGGAGAAGTAAACAGGCACTTCGTCCAGGTACACCACGTGCACAGGCACTACCCTTCCCGAATCCACCACAAACGGAGAAACCTGCGTCAGGCTGTCCTTCACATAAGCATAATCCGTAAAAATGCCCTGCTTCGGATACAGGAAATTATAGCAGGCAATGCTATCAAGGCCCATGCGGCGGCTCCAGTAGTCCCAATCCATAAGCTTACTACCGCGTGGGTCAGCATCTGCTATTTCTAGCTCGCGGTAAGGTTTCTGCCCCTTGAATTTATTCCAACTTGGCAGAGAAGGCAGGTTCTGATTCTGAAATTTGGAAGTGATGGCATAGGCTGTAAGATCGGCGTTGGCTACAGGCTTGCCCTCAGCATTCGTAAGTGCCACCGTTAGTTCGGCCTCCTGCCCTGGGTACACCACCTGCGGCGCCTCCACTGCCACGTTTAAGGTATACTTATAATGCGGAGCCGACTCTTTTAGCTCCTGCATGGTTCCGCCCCACACATACCGCACGGCTACAAAATAAGGCTTCTCTCCACGCACTTTCTGCTGGTAGGCAAATGTTGCATCCTTGCCCTGACCGCGTGCCACCAGTTTTTCACCCCGATACACATAGTACCAATAAGGCAGCCGCTGCGGATTCTGCAATCCAAAATATAGTGTATCGGCGGTTCGTTCGCTGTATGTCTGAAAGGATGGCTTCTCTTCTGTCGCATCACATTCTTCTGTCAGTTCGCCAGAGGTTACTTCATAGGTTTCGGCAAAGGCATTTAGAGGCACAAGAGCAGGTAATTCTATTTGCTGATGCAGCAGTTCCTCATAGTCGGTGGAGTAAGCGGATACCGTCGCTGTTCTCGGCTTGGACTCCTTACCTTCCAGGTATTCAACCAACAGACTATCCTGCTGCAGCACAAAACGCAAGCGGCCCTGCGTGTGCAGGTAAGATGCTCTCTTTGTTTTGGAGTTGCTTTCATTACTGCTGTTCAGGAAGTTTGCATTTACTGTATAATCTACAAAGGCATTTGGCAAAGCAGTGTCTGGCAAAATGATGGTGGTTTCGCCCATGGCATAGAGCGGCTGCTCGTGCACCCACAGCGTGTCGGGTATAAAAACTTGCTGCTGCTTTATTTTGTTTACACGATTAGCCAGCACCACCAACTGCACCCTTGCATCCATCAGGTTTAAGCCGTTGGCATCGGTGCCACGCACATAAATCTGGTTTTGTACACCTTGGTAATGCTTATCATGCTCCAGACGCAAGGTGTATTTGTTTTCCTTCAGCTCATAATCCTCGTACTTGATGGTAGCCCGCACCACCTGCTGCTTTTGTTTATTCAGCCTGGATAAGCTCAGGTTATAGTTGTAGTCCAGGGTCAGGTTAAGGCTATCGTGCAGGATAAATGATCCTTCGTAGGCACCTTTTCGGTAAGGTTCCAGTTGCCCCAGCTTTTTCTCTCCGCCTCTGTAATGAGACAGTCGCAACTGCAAGTCTTCCTTCAGCGGCTTTCCATTTCGCTTTACAACAAAGGCTTTATAGCGTACTGTATCGCCTGGTTGGTACAGCGGTTTGTTTGTTGCCAAGTAGCCTCTGTATTTGTAGCCTTTGTCACGGCGGTAATCTTCGTCAAAAATGGCAAACACACTCCGTATCCAGCCCTCTGGCTGACCATGCTGGATTGTTTGCACCACTGCATTGATAGGTCTCCAGATGTATTTTATCGGAAAGGAGTTCAGCACCTTTCTTGGCCAGCTTAAGGACGAGTGGTAGCTATAGGTTTCTCTTTTCTCCAGTTCCAGGTAATAAGTAAAAGCTCCTACGCTTACAGCCAGCAGGCCTTTCTTCGACGTTTTAGAGAGGCGGTAAGTTTGGGTGGAGGCATCGTAATTCGCACGCCTCTTGTTTACCCTGACTTTAGCACTTTGCACGGGTTTGCCGGCACTATCGTGTACCGTAACAGCCAACGTAGGCTTTGTTTGCAGCAGATTTACCTGCAGGTTGGTAACCGTTTCTAAACTATATACCAGATTTGGTCCACTGGCGTGCATATATAGGTAGTGGCCCTGCGGCAATTCTTTGCTATAAGACTTTCTGATGGCAAAAGAATCGACCAGCGTATGGAAAAAGCTTTTGCTGACCACTTCGGGTCCCTGCTTGTAAATCTCAGCAGTTTCCTCGTTTGTGATTTTATAGATATAGGTATAAGGACTACGGAAATTGGTTTTGGTAAGTCGGCCTTGTGAAAAGCTCAGCAACGGCAACAGAATGAGTAGTAGCGACAGTAGTAGTTTGTTTGGCATGACGTGCGTGTTTACACATCAATATACAAATTTTTAAATATTAATGCCTTCATAAGTTATTTATCCACAGCATTAAGAGAAATGAGCCTTCGTTAAAGAAGTACCTGTTTACCAAACAATAAGCATTAGAGCTTTTAAGATTGATAATCAAAAAAGGATCTTTATACCTGATTGAAGTCAGTTCAACTATCTGTTTGCAAGTACTTAAACAGCCGTATGCTCCCTGCAAAAATCCAACTAACAATAAAGAGCTAATCGAAAGAAACAGGAGCAATTAGAACATAAAAACCGCCTCATTTGAAATTCGAGGCAATAGAGATCATTCTACTCCAAAGCTATTCCTGCTAACATCACCAAAAGGTACAATTTAATAACAGAATCACAGTAGAGTAAAACTGTAGAGACATACGTATATATTGGTATTTAAACTGAATACAGCAGCTTTATTTATTTACTTTGAATCAAGCAAATCTAAACCCTAAGCATTATGGAAATCACGAAGCATACATACCAGAACCAGCACATTACCATTGTTGAAGGATTAATCAAACGTGAAGAGTTTCAAACTATAAAGGAGACGCTAAACAAAGTACCTGACACGCTTATGCGGCAGGTTTGGATAGATTGTACGCACGTACAGAACATCAGCACGACCAAATTATGTTTTAGCGATTTCATCAGCAAGCTTTTAGAATTGCGTGCCGACAACACGGATGTATTGCTCTTCGGCCTCAATAGCAGTACGAAAACTATGTTTAAGCTTTTGAAAACGGATCATCTATTTAAGATGGTATCAACTCTGGAAGAAGCTTATCTACAGATGGGAACAAGGCAGGAACTGGAAACAGAAGCTACTGTGTAAGGCAAAAAACGGTATGTAGACCTAGCATTAAAGCGACACTCGGAGAAAGAATGTATCTAGGGTTGAAATTTAAAAGAGAGATATGAAGAAGATACAACTACTATGGGTGATGCTGTTTTTGCTATTTACAGCTTGCTCTGAAGAAGATAGTGATACCATTGGAAACGAAGCGGGCGTTGAAATACCTGCCAGTGCTATTACAAAGCTAGAGACAGCGCAGGACCTTAATATGCTGCTCCAAAACATAGGCGATGCACAATATGTGCTTTTGGGTGAAGCCTCACATGGCACCTCTGAGTTTTATACCTGGCGTGCCGAAATAACCAAACGACTGATTCAGGAGAAAGGCTTTACGCTGATAGGTGTAGAAGGCGACTGGCCTGATGCTTATGAGGTAAATAGGTATGTTAGGGGCAATAGCAACGCCAACAGCGCCAGAGAAGCCCTACAGGCTTTTAACAGATGGCCTACCTGGATGTGGGCTAATACCGAAATAGAAGACCTGACTGAATGGCTTCGGGCTTACAACACACAGAACCCTTCCGACATGGTAGGCTTTTATGGCCTGGATGTGTACAGTCTCTGGGAATCAATGGAGGAAGTGCAGCGGTACTTAAACCAAACAGACCTCAATGCAGCTCAGGCAGCTTCAGCGGCGTTGCAGTGCTTTGCGCCTTACAACCGTAACGAAAGCGCGTATGCAGCTGCTACCCTAAATTCTGGAGCCAATTGCACCGATGAACTAGAGCAGTTACTGGAGGTGGTACAGGAAAGAGTAGCCGCAAGCCCAGCCAGAGATGAGGAAGCCTTTAACGCCATTCAGAATGCAAGAGCAGCCTTAAATTCTGAACGTTACTTTAGAGCCTCTGCCCGAAGCAGCTCCAATTCTTGGAACATCCGTGACAGACACATGATGGAAACCATCAATCAGCTGGTAGAGCAGCATGGCTTAGATGCCAAAATAGTTGTGTGGGAGCATAACACCCACGTAGGCGATGCCCGCTATACCGATATGGCCGACGCAGGCATGGTGAATGTGGGGCAACTGGTTAGAGAAGAGCACGGCCAAGGAAATTCTTATATAGTAGGATTTGGTACTTACGAAGGAACTGTAATTGCCGCACAAGCCTGGGGAAGCCCCTTAATAGAAATGCGTATACCCGAAGCCCAACCTGGCAGTTGGGAAGCCATTCTGCAAAGGCATCAGCCAGAAGATAAAATAGTACTGCTGGAAGGGCTAAGGCAAGACCAGAAGTTTTTGCAAAGGCGTGGTCATAGAGCCATAGGCGTAAGCTACAACCCAAGCAACGAGCAAGGCAACTATGTGCCAACTGTTTTGCCCATGCGCTATGATGCTTTTATATTTATCGAGGAGACAACAGCTTTACATCCTCTTTAAATAATCAGAATCATATAAATTACTGTTTTCATAGTTTCTGCTAATACAAAGGGCTGGCTAATATCTTCGCCAGCCCTTTGTTTATTTCTGATGTGAAAGATAATGTGCCCCTTACACTACCGCCAGCTTTTTAGAAAAGCCCGAAGATGATGATTTTCCTTTATAATATTCCAGAAACAGGGCAAGCCTGTTAAGGGTATCATTCAGTTCCTCTAGCGCAGGCAGGTATACCACCCTAAAATGATCTGGCTTCTGCCAGTTAAAGCCGCTACCCTGCACCAGCAACACATGCTGCTCACACAAAAAATCAAGCACAAACTGCTGATCGTCCTGAATGTTAAACTTCTTTACATCAATCTTTGGAAACATGTAGAACGCACCTTTAGGTTTTGTACAGGTAATGCCAGGTATAGCCGTGAGTTTTTCATAGCATAAATCGCGCTGGCGGCGCAGCCTACCACCTGGCAAAACCAAATCGGCTATACTTTGATAACCTCCCAATGCTGTTTGTATAACAAATTGGGCAGGAGCATTGCTACATAAGCGCATGCTAGCCAGCACATTCAGTCCCTCTATATATGATTTACCCTCTGCTTTGTTGCCACTTATCACTACCCAACCAGCCCTAAAACCTGCCGCACGATAGTTTTTAGATAAGCCGCTGAATGTCAGGAAAAGCACATCTTCGGAAAGCGCGGCTGTAGAAACATGCACCGTATCATCGTAGAGAATCTTATCATATATCTCATCAGAAAACACAATCAAATTGTGCTTTTCTGCCAGGCGCACAATTTTCTCAAGCACCTCTGTGGGGTAAACAGCACCAGTGGGGTTATTAGGGTTGATGACCACAATGCCTTTAGTGCGGCTCGTGATTTTACGCTCCATATCCTCCAAGTCAGGATACCAATCCGATTCTTCATCGCAGATATAATGCACGGCCTTGCCACCCGAAAGCGTAACAGCAGCGGTCCAAAGCGGATAATCAGGAGAAGGAATTAAAATTTCATCGCCATCGTCTAGTAGCGCCTGCATCGAAAGCAAAATGAGTTCACTTACGCCATTGCCTACAATTATATCATCTATCTGCACATCTCTGATGTTTTTGCTTTGGCTGTAGTGCATAATAGCTTTACGGGCCGCAAAAAGACCTTTTGACTCTGTGTAGCCTTGCGCATTGCGCAGGTTCAGAATCATGTCGTGTATTATCTCGTCAGGTGTATCGAAACCGAATGGCGCAGGATTACCGATATTAAGCTTCGTGATTTTATATCCATGACGCTCCAGTTCCTGCGCCTTCTCAAATATTGGCCCACGTATTTCGTAAAACACATTGTCTAGCCTTGAACTCCGCTGTATCATAACATTTACATTTCCCAAAAGTAGCAATTATACCTGTGCAACAAATAGCTGGCTACAGAATGTTGTGTTTAGAGCATGGTTTTTATTCCTGCTACCAATTCCCCGCCAATGAACCTGACTTCCCTTTTTTCGATCTGCAATACGAAATTAATACAAGTTCTTTTTCTTGCAGGTTTAGAGTTGCGGCTCTATAGGTCTTACACATAACCACAAAAAAAATGAACCCGCCAGACTTTGGCGGGTTCCTTTTTTTTGTGGGAAATCTAAATTTTATTTTATTAGTCCTCTAACTCATCACGAAGGTTTTCGGCCTGCTCCAGGTGCATCTGTAAAACAGGAAGCACTCTTTGTGCAAACGCTCTCAAATCTGTGTCAGTCAACTCTTCGACTGCTTCTTCATATAACTCTATAGCATCTTGATGTGCATTTACCTGCACTTCGGCAAAATCGCGATCAAACTCAAGTCCTGTCTTAGTGTTTAACCTGTTAACAACAGCCTGTTTATCTTCAGGTAAAGTGGTTGGTGTGGCTATATTTTTTTGCTGTGCCATCTGCATTAGCTCATTGCTAGTCTCGGTGTGGTCTTCTACAAGCATTTGTCCGAAATCCATTATCATTTGATTCTCGGAGCGCTCCATAGCCTGCTGACCAGTTGTTATCTCAAACATGTCGGAGGCTGCTGCACGTTGCACAAACTCGGCAGGTGTCATTCTATCGATATCAACAATATCATCATCGTCGTTATCGCAAGCCGTAACAGCAATAACAGACACTAGTAGCGCCATAATTCTCCAACTTCTAATAGCCATCATTTTCATAGTCTTTCTTTTTATTTAGTGATATTATTCAAATATTAGGAAAAGGAAAATCACATCATGCACATGATTACCTTATACCCTATATCTTTAACGACCTTACCACCTACTCGTTTAGGGATAAATACCGATTTAAACTAGGTATAAATACAGAATAGTTTTATCAAAATTAGAAACTATAGAATACTTTAATATAGGTCAAAAACATTCATTCAGTCACAAAAACGCAGTTTTAAAGGATATTCGGCATTTTCTTTGACTCTTAAGCAGGCAGTACTTCAAAAGCTCCCTTTTGCTGTATACGTACTATTTTGCTGTATACGTACTATATAAAGTGCATCGAAGCCTTCGGACACAGAAGGCTTTTCCAGCCTTTTGGCCGTTCCGTATATTCCTTTCTCGGGCACAAGCCAACGGCCTGTGCGGCTACTGTTTCGCTCTACCGCTTCCCTTGCTGTCGTTTCAAAATAGTACCCGATTACTTCATACTTCGCTTCTCTTGCCAGTTCAATGTACTTGCTACGCTCTGCTATGGTGGGGTTTGTATTATCTACCACAAAGCGCATTTTTGTTTGCAGGCAGCCTCTAAGGAAAAGGGTTTCACGGTGGCGTGTACGCAGCAGATCCAAGCTAATGCGCATGTGCGTGTTAAAGAAGTTCTCTTTGTAGAAAGTAGATTTGCCGCTGGACTGTATGCCACAGAAGATGATGGCCTGCATAAGCAGTTTTGTTAGGTTGAAGATTTATACAATAAATTGGTAGATGGCATTGTTTACCTGCTCTGGCCGTTCGTGGTGCAGCCAGTGGGTGGTACCTTCTAAAAGCAACAACTGCCCGTTTACACATTTTCTGATGCTTTCAGAGGCCATTTCAGCACCTAAAAACTTGTCTCTCTTTCCCCAGAGCATAAGAGTTGGCACTTGCACATCTGCTGCCAAATTTAACTTAGAGTATTTATAAGCCCTGTACCAGTTAATCATGCTGTTTAAAGCACCAAGTTGCTCCCATGCCCTTTTGTAGTGCCCCAGTTCCCCTTCAGAAAAAGCATTTTTAAGCGCTGTGCCAGCCATGCTTTTCTCCAACAAACTGTAGTGAAAGGCACTACAGCATAACTCAGGCAATAGGGGCATTTGAAAAAAGCCAGCGTACCAACTGCGCAGCATCTGCTTTGGGTTCTTTTGCAGGTTGCGCTTCATTACCTTGGGGTGCGGCATATTCAGGATAATTAGTTTTTCTAGTAGCTTAGGGTAAAGTATTGCCACAGCCCAAGCCACTGCCCCACCCCAATCGTGGCCAACTAGGTAAACTTTCTCATTTGCGGTCTGCTGTATAAGCGCTACAACATCTGCAACCAGGTGCTCTAGCGTATACGCTTTTACACCTGTTGGCTTACTGCTGCTGTTGTAGCCCCTTTGGTCTGGCACTATAACACGAAATCCCTTTTCAGCAAAAAACTGAATCTGCTTACGCCAGCCGTACCAGAATTCTGGAAAGCCGTGCAAGAAAAGCAATACTTTTCCTGCTGGAGCACCTGCCTCTACTACATGCAGACGGATATTGTTTACAAAACAGTCTTTTTCAACTATAGTCATTTTATAAGTTCTTATCCTACTCCTTCTACAGATTCTTACGGGAGTTTAGGTGGCATATGGCATTAAACTGAAGATGCTGTTGCGCTCTTAAATGTGATCATCATTAAAAAAAACAAAGAGAGCGCCTGACCTACAATAAAGATCTGGTGCTCTCTTTTATGTTCTTTTGTAAAGTTTGTTTATACCTCCAGCAGATAAAAAGGTAGCTCGTACCCTTCTTTCTGAAGTATAGGCTTGGACACATTAAAGACTTTCACGCCTCTGGTTGTTTTACCCTCTAGTGTGCCAATATGCGCATGCCCATGAAAAGCAGCCAACACGCCTCTTCTATTTATAGGGTCAGCTAAGCGGGAAGAGCCCAGAAAAGGAAAGATCTGCTCTGGCTCTCCTACCACTGTTTCTTTTATAGGAGCATAATGCAAGACCGCTATCTTCTTGATGTCTTCATTCTCGGCATCTAACCGGGCCAGAGCACCGTCTAGCTTCAGCGCTTCGTCTACTGCTTCCTGCACAAACGATTTAAGCGCTTTCTCGCCAAACATGCCCAACATCCCCCTGTCGAAGCCGCCACCAAAACCTTTTACTCCTGCAAAACCAATTCCTTCTATCACCACACACTCGCCATCTAGCATATGTACTTTTTCCTGTACCAGTAGCCTGCGAATTTCGTCCTGCTCATCGTGCTCCCAATCGTGGTTGCCCAGTACAGCCACTACAGGTATGGTACATCCTTTCAGTTCTTTCACCAGCACCTCTGCCTCGGTTACGCGTCCTGTATCGGTTAAATCTCCACAAAGCAGCAGCACATCTGCCTTCTCAGACACTTGCTTAAAGTACTCCTCCCATTTACCTTGGTCGCTTTCGCGTACGTGGATGTCGCCTACTGCTGCAATTCTGGTTATAGTTGTGTTGCTTTGTGTTATTGTCATAAATTTAAACTGATCTCATTGTTACTACTTTATACTGCCATTCGGTAATATCGATGGCGTATTGCGTTTGGTCTATCAGAGGGCCTCTGCATATTTTCTCAATAGGTGTGGGCATATCATACTGCTCCCTTGCTCGCGTCAGAAGCTCGTCAAAAAGCCACTTAGGCACTAAATCTCTGTCGGATGGATATACGAACTGAAAGGATAGTATTTGGGCCAGCAGCAGGTGCCAGTGCGTTTCCATGTGCATCCAAATCCATTTCCAATCCATCTTTTCGCCGTAGCGCAGTATCAGGTGGTTAATATCAGAGCCATCGTAGCGTTCACGATTCTGCACGTATAGCTTCGACCACACAAGGCTCTCCGCTGGGATAACTCTTACATTTACGCCCAACAGCTCGCTTTTCGCTGCTCTTTTATACCATTCATCATCCACAGCACAGTGATTGCCTGGGTTGTTAAAGATAATATCCACAAAATGCTCCCCTAGCTTTACCTTGGCCAACCATCTTGGATCTGTTAACTCAGTTTCGAAACCTTGATCTGAGAAGCTCTTTAAGATACGCGGGCAGTCGCCTGATTTGCAGAATAGATCCAAATCTTTCGTGTCCCGCATAATATCTGTGTACAAGCGTAGGGCAAACCCTCCACCAACCATATATTCTACTTTACTCTCCTCTAGTATATGAAGGGCCTGCTGATAAAAATCATGCGCTCCTTGCATATTTATGCCTTCTTGTATTTCAATTACTTTAGCCATACTCCTTTGTGGTCACTCAATTTATTTTGTCTCTCTATACAGTTGTTGGCCAAGGGAACTACCATTTTATTTACCTATAGGTAATCCCAAACATTGTTCTTCGCCAATTTGTCAGGAGTAGAAATATTTACTTAATAACAGATGGTTTGGTTGTACTATTATGATTCATCCATCAACAAAACTGCCCTCCCTTTATAAAAACATTGAACTACCGCTACGCAATTTGAATATTTTAAATATGTGGTAAGTTTTATAACTTAAAATGGCCTCTGATGTCAAACCAAATGCAAAGCAGAAGCAAAAACCAGTGATAAAATACGTCTGTTTACACGATGCTTAAACTTCCTCCAATTACCCTCCTTCAGATAACCCCTACTCTTCGTCTTCGTTAAAAAAAAGAAAAACCTACTAACAAACTTATTTACCATGGAAAGATATCAGAGTGACTATCAGGAAGGAAATAACCAAAGAAATCAGCAAACAAGGCGATCAGACAGATACCGTCATCCAGAGCGCGACAATGACTATCAGTTCGACGACTACGGTTCATCGGCCAGAGGTGGTTATGGCAACGAAAGCAACAGCGGCACCTGGGGCAACCAGGGAAACGAGATGGGCGGATCACGAAATGTGAGTAACCAGGATATATATGACACCTACAGCACCTCCAGAAACTACGGCAACATGGGCAGCTATGGCGGGGCACAAGGCTTTGGCACACCAAGAGGAGGCTATCCGCAGCAACGCCATTACGACTCTGACACCAACTTTAATTTTGACAGCGGCATGGGTTCGCCTCGCGAAGCACGTAATAGCCACTACAGCCCAGGCGGCTACCGCGCATACCAAGGCGACGAGGTTTATGGTAGCGACCGTGGCATGGGCAACACCGACAACAGAGAACTTTACGGCTCCGATACATCCAGAAGGTTTCAGGGCGACAGCCAGAACCGCTACGACTTTGACCGCGACAACAACCGACGCAACTCATCAAACTATGGCGGAGCTGAAGGCAACTATATGGGCAGCGGCTACGACCGCAGCTCCAGAAGCGAGTACAGCCGGGACAGAGACAACTACGGATCCAGAGATCGTTACAACCGCGATGCCCGACACAGTGGCTACAACGACACTCCTTACGGCACCAATGGCTACTACAGTGGCGGCCACGGTAACTCCAACTCTGACAGCGACTACTTTAAGAGCGACAACAGATACCGCACCTTCGACTGGGACAGAATCCGTGACAAGAGACGACAAAACAATTCTGATCAGTACTAATGCTTAGCTTTACCCTATAAAAGCAGCAGGGGATTGGCAAATGCCAATCCCCTGCTGCTTTTATAGGGTAAAGCTAATTTTTCACTCAAGCACTTACTGTATTACTGTACATTAGGACGTTACTCTTATATCGATATAAAGATCCTCAAGCCTACTTAATACATACCTCTTTTAAATCGCGCATGCTACCGTAGAACACGTTGCAGTCTACAATACCGTTGATGCCATCGATATAGCCACCATCGGTATGCTGCCAGAAGGCCAGTTTTACCTTATCACTTTTTTCTAGCCTGAGTTTAGGCACTTTATAATGAGCAATCCAGAGATGATGGTTATCGAAATGTCCCTCCAGGTAATCTTTGTAAAATTTATAGCCTGTATAAATAATTGGTTTTACACCTTGCTTTTCCTCCACCTGGCTTAACCACACTTTCAGATCAGCACGAAATTGTTTGATGGGCTTCTTTCCCCTCAGTTCCACATCCAGCACAGGTGGCAGATCGCCTTTGGATAACTCTACAGTAGAGTTGAAATTTATGGCTTGTAACTCAGCGGAAACATGCGGTACAAAAAAGTGATAGGCTCCTCTTATCACTCCTGCCTCTGCTGCCCCCTCCCAGTTATCCTGAAAGCGCTTGTCTTTAAGTTTGGCTCCTTCTGTAGCCTTTACAAAAGCAAACAATACCTCGCTTTGCCGCACTTGTACCCAATCTACCTTTTTCTGGTAATGCGACACATCCACGCCATAAATACTATGCCCCTCTGGCCACACAGGCTTAGGTTTTACCACAAAAAATTCGACATAGACGAAGATAGCAGCCATACAGGCAATAACACCCAATCCGACCAAGAAAGGAACAGCCGACTTCTTCTGCTTTTTAGGCCTTGCCTTTGTTTGCTTCTTTTTAGGGCGCGAGCTTTTAGGAGGGCTTTTCTTAACCTTCCGAGGTTCCTTATGTTTTATAGGTTCAAGAGGATGATCTTCTAGTACTGTAGCCATGCTATACCTGACGCTAAACGCTCTGCTTCAAAATCTTCAATGATTAAGGCTATTGATGAAGACAAATATAAGATTATAACGCAAAGTTTTAAGCTGCTCTATCTAAAGTTCTTGCACACAAAGTTTATCCTTTCTAGCAGTCCCACTATCTAGCGCCTGCATTCAATCCTTGTGCAATTTAACCTCAATTGCCATAAACCTACCTTGCCAGTGCATACTGCGGCACACCCGAAAGGTGCTCCAGCCACTCCCCTTCTAGTGTAAGGTACCCTTTCATTAGATCTGATGTGAGGCAAGAATGAACTGGCAGGATGTACATTAAATCACCTATCTCATACTTAGCAAACTGTTCAGGATTCGCCTTCACAATACCATGTTCCTGCGATAGCGAAACCAGCTTTATACCTTCGAGCGGAGCCGACCAACCCTTGCCGTTCAGCTCTACTACATTTCCAAAGCATACGCTGCCGTCCTCCTGCGGCAGTACATCTTTCGAAAAATGCACACTGCCACCATAAATGATCAATTCATGCCGCTCTGGGTGCTTTGCTACCACAGGGCAGGCCATACAAACTGCAATATCATCGAAGGAGCAGGAGCCTATACGCTGCTGGGTCAGATCATAAAACACAAAATTTCCAGGCCGTATTTCATCAACGCCCGAAAGGTTTTCTACCACACTACACGATGGGGTATCACCGATAGACAACTGCAAACCAGGAAAGCGCACAAAGTAACGTTCACGCAGCATCTGCAACAGGTAAACTGTCGTGCTGTGAATAGTTTGAATCGCTTTTGTATCTGTCTGCTTATAGGTGTGGCCGTCATGCACTAAAAAGCCGCTGAACATTAAGCTGTTACTAGCTTCGATGTTATTCAGAAGGTTATCAATGGTGGTATGATCATGAGGCAGCACACCAGTTCTACGGTAGCCTGCATCTACTTTCAGCCACACATTTACAGGAAACTGCAGTTGTTGCTGCAGCACTTCTAAAGTCTCGGTATTTACCACAAGCAGGTGAAGCTTTATTCGACCCGCCAGCTCATTTATAAGGTCTATTTCCAACAAGTTGGTAGGGAAAGCTACCAGAATATCAGTCCACCCTTGGTCGGCAAAGTATTTTGCCATACGCAACGAAGAAACCGTAATTGCCTCCACTCCAGTATCTTTAAACCATTCGCCAACCTGTGCCGACTGATGTGTTTTAAAGTGCGGACGCAGCCTCACTCCATTCTGCTTCGCCTTCTTCGCCATTACTGCTATGTTTTGCAGACATTTCTGCTTATCCAGTAGCAATGTAGGTGCGGTTATCTTCATATAATCTTCCGTTTCTTCTTCAATAATCATAAAGTTAAGGCACATCTGAGAAAGAACCATACAAATGTCATTTCTTGATGCCCTTAATACTGACTTATGTCATTTCAGGCTGCAGCCAATGTTCGGACATTTGCAATGTGTAAAAGCACATTTTGTTTGTTTTGATTATAAATAAAAGAACATGGCCGCACCAGTTCATACGCATACTTCAACTGAGCTTTTAGCTAAATACGACATTCCGTCGCCACGCTATACCAGTTATCCTACTGTACCTTTTTGGGATGAAAAGCCTCTGACGCAGGAGCGTTGGTTACTGCATGTGCAACAGGCATTTACGAAAACAAATGCTTCGGCTGGCATAAGCGTTTACGTGCACCTGCCATTTTGCGAGCAACTTTGCACGTACTGTGGCTGCAACAAACGCATCACCAAAAACCATGCGGTGGAAGAGCCCTATATGCAAGCCCTGCTGCAGGAGTGGGAACAGTACTTAGCCGTTTTTGAAGAAAAACCCCGTATAGCAGAGCTGCACCTGGGCGGCGGCACACCAACATTTTTTAGCGCAGAAAATCTGAAAACCTTGCTCCAAAAACTGCTGGAGAAAGTCGAGATAACAGAAGATGCTGCTTTCAGCGTAGAAGTTCACCCAAACAACACCAACGCAGAGCAACTGCAGGTGTTATTTGATTTAGGCTTCAGAAGACTGAGTGTCGGCATTCAGGACTTCGATCCGTGCGTGCAGTTTGTCATCAATCGTATACAAACCTTTGAGCAGACGAAGTATATCTTTGATGTGGCTCGTGAAATAGGCTATACTTCTATAAACGGTGACATTATCTATGGTTTGCCGCTTCAGACAGCGTACGCCACACAGTTGAGAAGGTAAAAGAACTACGCCCTGAGCGAATCGCATTTTACAGCTATGCCCACGTGCCTTGGAAAAGCAAAGCACAGCGCCGCTACTCTGACAAAGATTTACCAGAGCCCGCTGTAAAGCGTGGTTTGTATGAGCTCGGCAGAAATTTGCTCGAAGAGGCAGGTTACGTCGAAATTGGCCTTGACCACTTTGCCTTGCCTACTGATGAACTGTATGTTGCGTCGCAGAATGGTATGCTGCACCGTAATTTTATGGGCTACACACCACACCCAACGCAGTTACTGATCGGGTTGGGTGCCTCCAGTATTTCAGATACGGGAACAGCTTTTATGCAAAACGTAAAAGAGGTTGAAGCTTACGAAGAAGCTATTCTTTCAAATACTTTACCGATCCTGAAAGGCCATGAACTGACAGATAAAGATTTGCTCATCCGCCAGCACATTCTTAACCTAATGTGCCGCTTCGAAACCACTTGGGAGGCCTCTGAGCTGCCTAATTTAGTGGATGCACTAGTGCGCTTATACCCTCTTGTAGACGACGGTTTAGTAGACTACGACCAAAGCCATATATACATTTTACCTGCTGGCAGGCCATTTGTACGCAACATAGCCATGTGCTTAGACGCCCGCCTTTGGGAGAAGACACCTACTACGCCAGTTTTCAGTCGATCGGTGTAGCAATATAAGACACAAGACGCAGGACTTAAGACACAGGATAATTCAACTTGAGTCCTACGTCTTGTGTCTTACTTGCTACTTCTCCTAATTCCTGCGGCCTTTTCGTTTTTGAGGCGTACCTTTGTGCAAAACAAATAAGAGATGGACAGCTTCTTTTACGTTAAGGCCTTACATATCATTTTTGTAGTAACCTGGTTTGCAGGCTTGTTCTACATTGTGCGTCTGTTCATCTATTTTGCCGAAGCCGAAGAAAAACCTGAGCCAGAACGTAGCATCTTACAGAAGCAGTTTTCACTTATGCAGAAGCGGCTCTGGTACGGCATCACCTGGCCCTCGGCGGTATTAACATTGATTTTTGGTGGCACCATGCTATACCTCTG
Organism: Pontibacter harenae; assembly: GCF_020907245.1. Taxonomy (GTDB): domain Bacteria; phylum Bacteroidota; class Bacteroidia; order Cytophagales; family Hymenobacteraceae; genus Pontibacter; species Pontibacter harenae. The sequence continues at coordinate 73,654 of NZ_JAJJWH010000019.1, forward strand.
GGGCTCCGTTCCGAGTTGGCTTGTCTGGAAGCTTTGCTTTGTTGCTGGGCTATACGTGTATCATTTCCTTTGCCACCGCATTTTTAAGCAACAGCAGCAAGGTGTGCTAAAGTACAACTCCACCCACCTCCGCATCTGGAACGAAGTCGCCACGCTTTTCCTCATCAGCATTGTATTCTTGGTGGTGCTCAAAAGCTCTTTAAGTATGCTTTGGGGAATTTTAGGACTGATTATCTTCTCAGCCATGCTGATGCTGGCAATCCGCATTTATAAAAGGTTAAGGGAAAAGAGTTAGAGAGTTGAGGAGTTAGAGATTTAAGAGTTGTACTACTTTGCTATAACTGACTCCAACCTTCTAACTTTTCAACCTTTTAACTTTTTAACTCATAATTCCTACCTTTGTGCTATGAAGCAACCAGAACTGAAAGCCAACGAGAGAGAACTGATTAGGCTGATTCGCTTTTTTAGCAAGCGAGCAGAGCTGCTGATGGAGGAGGGAACACTTAGTCCAGAACACGAGCAACTTATTACAGCTTGCCAGAACCTGGAAAATCAGTTGCTTTCACATGCGTCTAATCGATCTGCTATTCTGGATAAACGCGAACGTCTAGAGCAGATAATAGTAGACAATGCTCAATGCCCCAAATGTGGCAAGGCTGAGATGCTGAAGAAGAACGGCACCACTACTAACGAATACGGCTGGCGCAGCAACACCTACCGCTGTCGCCGCTGTAACCTAATCTTCACATGGAACCGCCCAAACAATCCTTGGGATATGGTGAAGTTCCTGGAGGTATACATTCAGGAGTTGGAACAAGGCCAGGAAACCCAGCAAAACGAGGAATTGCTTGCTCATACTGCAGATGCCATTGTTCAGTTAAACGATAGTCTTTCCCGCTTAAGGCCTGTACTGGAAACTTCTGATGAAGAAGTAGTGGCTTTAGATGAAAAAGAGCGAGAGATGGACAAGATGATCCACCAGTTTAAGGCTTACCTCATGATTGAAAAGATCAAAATGGATACTTTTCAGGAGGAGTAAGTTAGTTGTTTATTATTCGTTTATCGTTGTCCGTGTATTTTCTCATAGAGAACCATCAACAATATAGCTGAGGTTTCACGTATTAACTTAACACTTTACTTAGTACACGTGGAGATTTGCAACAGTAGAAATATTTTTTCCGAACAACGAATAACAAACATCAAACTCCCTGCACTAGCCAATACCAGAAAGCAAGGGTTATAAAAGAAACAGGTATACCTATTCCAATCATCATGGTGGCAAGGCGTGGTTTTAAGCCATAGGCTGCAGCAACAATAGATGGGGTAATCATTGGTGCCATGGCAGCTTCCAGTATGCTGATCTGCACCACTTCTCCCCTTCCTTTGAACAGCACAACATACAGCAGGTAAATAACAGCAGGCGCTACGAGCAATTGAAAGACGAGTCCCACCAGCAGGAACTTCCAATGCTTGCTGCGTCGCTCCACTTTTAGCAGCATTCCCACCGATACCAGCGCCAGCGGAGTTACAGTGCTTCCAAGCCGCTCAAAAACCTCATTAAAAGTATCTGAAAAATGAAGCCCTAGCACATTCATCACCAAAGCCATTACAAATACAATAAAAGGCGGAAAGGTGAAGATTTTTTGGGCTATAACACTTGCGCTGGTTTGGCCCTTAGAGAAATAAGCGGCAACTGCTATACCTACCGTAGAAAGCACCACAAACGAACCGGGTTGATCTACTAATATGGCTGTTTTCAGTCCTTCTATACCATAAAGTGCCTCAATAACAGGAAAACCTACAAAAGAAGTATTGCCAAGCCCCGACATCAAAACCATACACCCAATTAACTTTCTGGACCAGCCATATATTTTGCCAAGGCTTATAAAGATCAAAGCTGATAATGCAAAACAAATCCAGGCCACGCCCACAGGCAACAGCACCGTAGAATCCAACTGAATTTCGGGGATGAAATTCAGCGTAAGTCCAGGTAAAGAAACGTAAATGATAAACTGGTTCAGCGCTACAGGTGTGTTGGCAGGAAAAGCTTTCACCCGCCGTAGCAGCAGCCCGATAAACAAGCATCCGAACAAAAGTATAAAGCTGCTCATGCAGAAAAAGCTTTAGTAGCGCAAAATATCCACCCAAAGATAGTAAAGCTTCTGCTATACCTATAGGTAACTGAGGCAGCAGGAACTGCTAAACTTATATAAGTCTTTAGTGATGAGAGGCTAAAAAGATCCCTTTACACGTTATTATGTGAGATAGTGTGTATTACACATAATTATTTCCCCTGATTTACACTCAGCCAAATGTTTTGGCAAGGTATTTATTATAGATAAACTATATAAAAAACATTTGATCCGTCAGATGAGATAACGATACAGTCTACCTTATTTATCATGCATTATGAGAGCTTTAAAAAACCTGTGGGTTTACAGTATTGCAGCAATGCTAGCGCTCACATTGGCTATTCCTGAAAAGGCAGCCGCACAGCAAGGAGTACATATCTCCTTTCAAACTTTTTATGATGAACTGTCGCCTTATGGCCGATGGATTAATACACCTGCACATGGCTATGTGTGGCTACCAGATGCAGGGCGTGATTTCCAACCGTATGCATCCCGTGGCCATTGGGTAATGACGGAATATGGCCATACCTGGGTTTCTGATTATGACTGGGGATGGGCACCATTCCACTATGGCCGCTGGTACTACGACGATTTTTATGGATGGGCTTGGATACCTGGCACCGAATGGGGACCAGCCTGGGTTGATTGGCGCTCTGGCAACGGATATTATGGCTGGGCACCGCTGGGACCGAATATACAAGTGAACGTAGTGGTAAAGATACCGCTGGCGCACTGGGTGTTTGTGCCGCAACGCTACATCTGCAGCCCACGCATCTATACTTACTATGCTCCAAGAACACGTGTCACGAACATATACTATAATACGGTTATCATTAACAATGTGTACCGCCACAACAACCGTGTGTATGCTGCCGGACCTAGAAGAGATGAAGTAGAAAGAGTGACGCGTAGGCGTGTGGATGTTTATAAGCTGGACCACACAGATAAGCCAGGCCGTTATGAGGCCAGAAACGGCGCTTTGAGGGTTTACAATCCTGATGTACGAGACAACAGACAAAACTCGTCTCGCCCGGCACGTGTTGTAGAAGCTGGCTCAAGTAACGGAGGTAATTATTCTGGCCGACCAGACCGTAATGCAGAAGACTTTCAAAGAAGTTCGCCTGGCTACCAACAGGAGCGCAGGGCACAAAGCTACCCAGCTGATAGTAGAACAGGCTATAGCAGAGAAAGCCGAAGCGGCAGTAATGGTGAAGCCTATCCACAAAGGCCCTCCAGAACCGATAGGACATATGGCGCTCCTGATAACCGCCAACAGCAACAGGAAAGTACAGTAAACACACGTCAGCAACGACAGCCAGTGCAAGGGCCAACTTACGAAAGGCCAACGCAGCGAACTCAAGAAAGCAGAGAACCTGCAACGCCAAGACAAGCGCCTGCACGAGTACAGCCGCAGCAGCAACGGGTGGAAAGGCCAATGCCGATCCAGCGAGAACAGTCAACACCAAGCGTTCAACGTGCTCCGCGTGAGCAGCAGGTTCAAAGAGCAGAGCGCCCGCAACGCGTGCAGCCTTCGCAAGAAAGGCAATCAAGCGAGCGTCAGCAACCTGAACGCAGCAGAGAAACACGCTCGCGCAGTAAAGATTAGAGTAACATAGCAAAGTTTAGCTCCTAAAAAGCCGCATAACGTTCTGTTGTGCGGCTTTTTCTTTTATTCGCGCCATACTTTACCATCGTTTCGGATATGCCACAAGCCTTTTCCATCTGCTGTGGCTGCTGTAATTTCGTATTGGCTTTGGGTATTCATAATCTGCGGTACAAAAGTATAATCAACTATAGCTTCAGGCTTCCAGACAAGATCTGCTAATGATGTGGTGTACCTTTTGTGCTGCTGGTGATAGTGCTTCTCAGCATAGTAGAGCTTTCTTAGCTCCCACTTAATTCTCTCGTCAGTAGCAAGTACAACTTTATCAGTTTTAGTGCCAGCTACGTTGTCTGAAAACTGCACAAAGCCCCAGGTGGCAGGCAGGTGCATATCCACCACGCCCTGCGGCGACCACACCCAATTATCTTCTGGGTATGCTTTGCCTGTATCTGGATTTAGTTTTTTTACATGCTGTCCATCCTTTACCTCTGTCTGCCACTCCACCCTGGAAAAGTTCAGGCGCCATTGCTCTCCGTGCTTAGGCTTACGACCCTCTGACGCACATTCTTTCAAAATATCCCACGGAAAAGCAATTTCCACTATCCACTTCTTATCCTTATCGTCAGGGTTGTTAAGTGTACCGTTTAACTGCACCCCCACCTGTACCCCACGAATATCCCAAGCGTTAATGGCAGGCCCTCCGTCGCGATAGGTTTTAGCCAGCAACAAATCCCATACTGTGCCCAGCGCATTTACTTCAAACTCGTAGTAGTTCTGTGTATCGCCATCAGGGTCTATAAACACTTCGAAATCATTATCATAGAATATAACAGATTCCCGCTCCGTAAGCGTAGCCCAAAGTTCTGGCTCCTCCATTTCTGCGGCTACATAAAAGTAGGTATCGTCCCAAAGCATTTTAGCACGGGTTCTGAAGCGCGGGTGTGGTCTAAGTGAACCTTCTATGTCTACAAAATCTGATGTCCAGGTTGCTTTTGCCCAAGCTTCTTTCTCTAGCTTGCCATCTATATGCAGCGGCTTTCCTGTTCGATAGCAAACGTAAACTCCGGTTTAAAAGGAAGCGAAGACTCCTGTGCAAAGCTAGCCAAGGGCAGTATATTCGATAACAGACAGAGAAACCATTTTGAAAGCTTCATAGGAGCAGATGTGGTGAAGGTGGAAGTTATAAAAACTTTGCCATGATACTATGCTTGATAATAGCTAAGTGGCTAAGAGGCTAAACATATAAATAATTTCAGAGCCCCCATAACTTTCCTACTCCTAAATCGCTTTGGCTTTTTCCTTCAGCCAGGTCAACTCGTCTTCTTGCAAATGCGGGCCAAGCTTTTCGACTACTGTTTTGTTGTACTTGTTTAGCCAATCAATATGGTGCTGCTCCAGCAGCTCTTTCTTCACTGGTTTTGTATCGATAAGCGCATAAGTCAGCGTTTCGAAAGTGTAAAACACGGCAAAATCATTCACCTCATCAGTTATCGTTAGCACCAGATTTTCGATGCGGATACCATGGGAACCTGGGCGGTAAACACCTGGCTCTACCGAAGAAATCATCCCTAATTCAATATCAATCGGAGTTGGGCTAGGGTTAAGTACATGCGGCCCTTCGTGTACATTCAGGAAGAAACCAACACCATGCCCTGTTCCGTGGCCATAGTTGCGGGCATAGTCCCAGAGTGGTTTGCGTGTGATGGCATCAATCTGGTAACCACGCGTGCCTTTCGGAAAACGTGCTGTAGAACCGTCTATCGTTCCTTTCAGCACTAAGGTATAATCTATGCTTTCTTCTTCTGTCAGGTTGCCCAGCGACACAACACGTGTGATATCAGAAGTTCCTGTTTTGTATTGTCCACCTGAGTCAAGCAGGAAAAGTCCATCTGCTTTTAGCTCCACGTCGCTTTGTTCGGTAGCTCTGTAATGCGGCAAGGCACCGTGTGCCTTGTAGCCAGCTATGGTATCAAAGCTCGGCCCTACAAAATCCTCCTGCTCAGCCCTAAACTGCAACAGCTGCTCTTCAGCAGACAATTCTGTAACTTTAGTTTTACCTATATTTTCGTCCAGCCACTTAAAGAAACGTGTTACAGCCACACCATCTTTGACCATGGTTTTACGTATGTTAGCTATTTCCACCTCGTTTTTAACAGCTTTGAAGAAAGTGGTAGGGTTTGTTTCCTGCACTACACGCACCGAAGCAGGCAATAACTTGAAAAGCGCAAAACAGTTGCGTTTCGGATCGACAAGTATGGATGAGTCTTCAGGTAAGCTAGCCAGAGCAGTTTCTACAGCTTCGTACGGCTGTAGCTCCACTCCTGCCTCCTGTAGCTGGTTTCTGTCTCCTTCGTTTAACTTATCTGAATCTATAAACAATATGGCTTTATCTTGATTAACCAGTGCAAAGCAAAGCACCACAGGATTGCACTTCACGTCGCTGCCTCGCAAGTTAAACAGCCAGGCTAAATCATCTAAAGAAGAAATCAGATTGTAGTCGGAGAGATGCTTTTTGAGTGCGCCACGCAATTCTGCTAATTTTGCTGCTGTAGCTTTGCCTGTTGTTTCCTCTCCTAAAATATAAGCTGGCGCCATTGGCAAAGAAGGCCGCCCCTCCCAAATCGGGTTGAGGTAATCGCGGTCGGTAGCAAACTCAAAATTCAACGGCTTTAGCTGCTGCTCTAAAAGCTGCGCTAATCCTACAGAAATAAGTTTAGCATCGAAGGCAATAGTACCGCCGTTCTCAAATTTCTCAGCCAGCCACTCAATGTACTCTGGCGCATGCTGCACCTTCATCTTCACTAGCTCAAAGCCACTACCTTCCAGCTGCTCGTTTGCCTGCACAAAATAGCGGGCATCGGTCCAGAGGCCTGCAAAATCTTCTGTTATAACTAATGTACCTGCTGAGCCAGTAAAACCCGAGGCAAAGAAAATGCTTTTGTATCTATCTGGTACATATTCACTTATATGCGGGTCGGCAGACGGAATAAGGTAGGCGCTTACACCTTCTTCTTTCATCTGGCTACGAATTGCTGCTAGCTTCTCTGTATAGGTCATCATTAAATTCTTCGGTGAAAAAGGCAAATTATAAAAAGATGAGGAGAAATGCATGTTTCAAGAAGTATCCCACACTCTAGCCACAAGTACACCTTATAACTTAAGCACAATTACTAGAAACAACACAATATTTGTTTAGTCATAATTTATCAATAGCTTATCATACTTAAAATGTTTAAACAAACATCCAGAAAAAGACAAGCAACAGGCATACAAACAAACCTAAAAAGGCCACAATTAACTTTATAGCAAAAAAATAATGACTTTGATATAACGAGGAAACCAAATTTCCATAACTTTACACGCATAGCACATTCTTAATTAGTTTATATGCACACAGATAAAGAGAGAGAGGAACAGGACAACACTTCAGCAGCACAAGTGCAATTAAAGAACGTCTGTGATTTTGCTTATATTGACAGAATGTCGAGTGGTAACAAAGACTTTAAGAAAGAAATTATAAAGCTGTATTTGCAGCAGGTACCAGAAGAGCTACTGAAATTACAAACAGCCATTATTACAGGAGATAAGGCAGGTATAAAAGGCATTGCACACAAATTAAAGTCATCTGTTTCTTTGCTCGGGGCAGAAAGTGTGGCAACTAGGCTTAAAGCGCTGGAACTTCTGTCTGCATCAGAAACCGTGAGAACTGAAGATTTTTTACAAATATTTAAGGAGCTAGAAGAGCTGAACGATCGTGCTATAGAAGAAGAGCTGCTTCCCCTTTTGTATAATGATTAGCAGAAAAGCATAACGATTATCATTATCACCCTTAATTTACTGACCATGAGAATTCTTGTTGTTGAAGACGATGAAATGATTCTACGAACTCTGGAGTTTAGATTGAAGAAGGATGGCTACGAAGTAACTGCAGCAAGAACAGGAAAAGAGGCGCTGGAAAAGTTAAAGTCAAACACTTTTGACTTGGTAATTACAGACCTTATGTTACCTTTTGTAACGGGTATGGAAGTACTGTCTTTTGCTAAAGCCACCTTCACCGATTTACCCGTGATCGTGCTTTCTGGTTCCGATGAAGAAGGCACCATTATGGACGCTTTTAAACTAGGTGCCGATGACTTTATAGCAAAACCATTTAGCCCAGGCGAGCTTACACTCAGGGTAAAGCGCCTTTTAGTTCGCCACACAGCAAGAGGATAATGACACCCCTACGGTACTTCCTAGGTTTGTGCCTTTTGGTAGCTTGCACTGCTTTGCCAGGCACAGCTTCTGCGCAGCAGCATATCCTGAACGCAGATTCTTTGCTTGTTCAGGCACAGCAACAGGCACAGGCAGGCAAGTATAACAACAGCCGCAAAATGGCGCAGCAGGTTTTAGCTGTAGCTCCTCATTATTCCGATGCTATTGTATTGATTGGCAGAACCTATGCCTGGCAGCACAAAGCTGACTCTGCAAGAATAGTTCTATTGCCGCTTGTGCAGCAGGAACCACCCCACCAGGGAGCGCTATTGGCGCTAGCTGATGTGGAATTATGGGCAGGTGATCCTGAACAATCGCTACAGCATGCGCAACAAGGTTTAGCGGCTACACCTACTTCTGTTCCGCTACAGCTGGCAATGGCTCGTGCGCTGCGCGACCTGAAAAGGTACAAGGAAGCTAATGAACTTCTAAAATCGGTAGTAGCAGCACAACCACAGAATGAAGTGGCTTCGGCTCTTCTAGAACAAATGGTTGATGCTAACTTAACACATCGGCTGAAGGTAGAGCACCAAACAACTTTTTTTACTGATAACGCGACAGAATCTTGGCAATTAAGCCAACTAGAATACACTCATTTGGCACCTAAGGCAAAGTTTATTGCAAGGGTAAGCCGTGCACAGCGGTATTCTCAGCAAAGTCTGCAAGGTGAACTGGAAGCTTACCCACAGCTAGGCAAAAGCACTTATGCTTATATCAATGCTGGTATTTCAGATAACAACCTTTTCCCGACATACCGTACTGGTGCCGAAATCTACCAGTTACTACCTTTCAAGCTAGAAGCATCTGTTGGAGCGAGAACCTTGTTTTTTCCTTCTCAAACAGTGGTACTTTATACAGGACATTTGGGCAAGTATTTCGGCAAGCAGTGGATTGCCTTCAGACCATTTTTTCAAAAGCAGCACGACGGTTGGCAAACAACAGGCATTCTACAACTAAGGCAATATTTTAAACAGGAAGACGAGCATATCACGCTTGTACTATCTAAAGGAAGTACGCCGTTCTCGTTGGTTGGCTTTGAGGAGATAGCAAGGCTAGATGCTACCCGTGTGGGGCTGGAGAGCCAGTTTAGGTTAAGCAAGAGGTACTTAGCTGGTGCTACACTGATGTATGAACGGGAAGAATACACATCCGAAGCGCATCGCAATCGCATCACAACAGGTTTGTTTGTTCAGGCAAAATTTTAGCGTATGGATAGACTCTACAAACTACAGGACCATTTTGCAGACATACCCGAAACAGTAGAGATTATTCTACTTGTTTCGCTTTTCTTTCTGTCCGTTGCTTTCGGGCTTTTTCTGGTTATACTTTTGAGCAGGTTAAAAGATGGCTGGAAATACAGGCGAAGCAGATGGATGGGAAAAAAGTCTCAGCAGTTAATTACGGCCTATATGTTTGATGACGAGTGGCCACGGGAACGCACGATACGCTTTCGTGTAAAAAAGCTAAACAATGGCTTTAACCGACAGGTATTCCTGGAGAGTCTGATATCGCTAAGCCAAAATCTTATTGGCGAATCAGCCGAAAGACTAAGTGTTTTGTACGAGGAACTTGGCCTGCACCAACATTCTAAATACAAGCTTTACTCTAACTCCTGGGACGTAATTGCCAAAGGAATCTGCGAACTGGCCGAAATGGGCATGCAACAGGATCTTGACTTGATTCGTTCTTTCATTAACCACTCCCACCCCATTCTACGGTCAGAGGCACAAGTAGCTTTGATCAGGTTGGAGAAGGACGCACCATTCGCTTTCTTGAACCAACTTTCTGAACCGCTACTAGGATGGCAGCAAATGCAATTGGCCAGAGCTGCACATAAAGCGCATTTAGAAAACTTACCTGCTTTTGAGCAATGGTTAAGCAACGAAGAAGAAACTATCGTTGTTTTTTGCCTTCGCATGATAGTGCAATATGCCCAACACAATGCTGTACCAAAGCTTTTGGAACTACTAGACCATCCTTCAGCAGAACTTCGCAGGGAGGTACTTGTCGCCATCAGGCAGTTAGAAGCTTTTGAGGCGACAGAAAAACTGTTGGAAATCTATAGCCATGAAACTCCTGAAAACAAGATGGAGATTCTAAAGACGCTACCAGCTATAACACTAGAAGACAACTTTGCCTTTTACGAAAGAGTTTTGCTTGAAAGCGACCGAAACCTACAGCTAGCAGCTGCAAGGGCTATGATTAAAAGCGGCGGAAAAGGAAAGGCTATACTTTCTGGAATTAAAGACGATTTGCAACATGCGCTGCATTCTGTGGCTGCCTTTGCACTTGACCCAAGAATATGAGCGAGCTTATAAGGTCTTATATCGGGGAAACAGCTACTTTTTTTAACTACCTGGTGCTGTATTACGCCATTGGGATATGCGCTAGTTATGTTATACTGGCGCTAATATCGGCTTTTGCCATGGCCAACTATAAAAAGCGAAACAGCTTTGTAGATTACCGTTCCATTCTTTCTTCAAAGTTTGCTCCTTCGGTATCACTTATAGCTCCCGCCTACAACGAATCTATGACCATAGTAGACAATGTGCGCTCGCTTCTGACGCTGCACTACAATAACTGCGAGGTTATTATAGTAAACGACGGCAGCAAAGACAACACCATGCAGCTGCTTATTGAGGCGTACGAACTGGAGAAAGTAGATTATGTACTGAACGAGCAAGTAGCAACCAAACCTGTACGTGGCATTTATAAAGCTAAGAACCCAGCTCACCACAAGCTGGTAGTGGTAGACAAGGAAAATGGCGGCAAGGCTGATGCTCTGAATGTTGGCATCAATGTATCTGTGAACAAACTTATTGCCTGTATAGATGTAGATTGTGTGCTGGAACCAGATTCTTTGCTGAAACTGGTGAAGCCGTTTAAGGAAGAGGAGCGAAAAGTTATTGCTACTGGAGGCGTAATCAGGATTGCCAATTCTTGCGAAGTAGAAGATGGACGTTTGATTCGTGTGCACGTGCCAGACAAGTTTATAGCCCGTGTACAGGTACTGGAGTATTTCAGGGCTTTTCTGATGGGGCGAATGGCATGGGCTCACCTCGACGGCTTACTACTGATTTCGGGCGCGTTTGGCATGTTCGATAAGGAAACGGTGATACGCGCAGGCGGCTACAACCACAACACAGTAGGCGAAGACATGGAACTGCTCGTAAGAATGCGGCGCCTGATGTACGAAGAAAAAATGCCCTGCAAAGTTGCCTTTATACCCGATCCGCTCTGCTGGACAGAGGCCCCACAAACCTGGGACATCTTAAAGCGGCAACGTAACCGCTGGACCAGAGGCACCGCCGAAACACTTATGCTGCACCGTAAAATGATTCTGAACAAACGCTATGGTATTCTAGGTTTGGTTAGTCTGCCGTTATGGGTGCTCTTCGAGTGGCTGGCACCTCTTATAGAATTCTTCGGAATGATATTTTTTGTTTTGTCAGCTATCCTAGGTTTTGCCAACTGGCCCTTTTTCTTTTCATTTCTGGCGCTGATTTACTCTTTTGCTATCATGAACTCACTTTTCGCCATCCTATCCTTTTCGAAGAGCATTCTTACAAACAGTACAAGCGACCTAAACACATGCTAAGCCTGATTGGAACAGCGCTGCTGGAGCCGTTCCTGTACCACCCTGTCACTGTTTGGGCAGCCGTACAAGGCAACTACGATTTAATTACGGGCAAGAAAAGCTGGGGAGAAATGACTAGAACAGGGTTTGCTCAGAAGGCACAGTAAGCAGCTTAACTGAATCCAAAATAGATGCTCTACTCTCATTTAAACTTTCATAAAACATTTATTGCTGCTTGTTCTTTCGCTCATAATTGATTTTAGATGATCAGCAAGCATCAATGATTGTGCAACGACGGTTAAAGTAGGATTCGCATGGCTACTTGTAGGGAAAGTAGAAGAGCTTGCTACAAATAGGTTATCTATACCAAAAACTTTTGAATTCTTATCTACAACGCCATTTTTTGGATTGTCTGACATTTTTGTAGTTCCTATGTGGTGCGCATAAGAGTTATAATTACTTAGCAAGCCTTTTAGAAATTCCCGAAGACCTTCTTCTGTATAAACTGCTTCACCCACGCTACATTCTTTAAACCTTTTCATAAAGATATTGTGCGCGTTCACCAAAGACTCAATATCTCTATCGTTGAAAGCTATTTTTACTTTAGCTCTGTACATGCCAAAAGCATCTCGCTCTGTATCAGACAAACTGACCCTACTCTCCCTGTTTGGAGTCTGCTCAGCTTGAAACAATAATCCCCAATATGGACTATTCTTGGATGGAAGAAGACTGGGTAAACCTAAGTTATAAAAGTTACCAAACCCACGGGACATATAGTCAGCGCGCTTCGCTGCTTTCCGAAGTGAATCACGAAAACCTGTTTCAGAAACAAGAAGTTTGGCTGTATTATAGATTGAGGTAAAAGCAAAGCCTCTCTTATCTACACTTACTGGGTGCGACAAATAAAAGATTGTGTTCATAAGCCTGTTCTCCTCCTGAGCAGCCTCTGTAAACCCCCAGCGTCTGCGACAGTAAACATCTTTGTCTTTCTCAAAACCGAACATGATGTTCTCCCTGTTATAAGGATTTATTTTGGCATAAGTGCCAACAATGTGGGTCATGTAATATCTTCCTACATTATCGTGCTGGTTACCTAACCCATTCTGAAAGTACTCATTTTTAGAAGACAGCAGAAGTCTTGGATTTTCAATTCCACCAGCCGCAAGCACAAAATGGGCTGCTTCAATAGTTAACCTTTTTTTATCTGCTGCCACCTCAACATGTGTTATTCTATCGCTCCTTCCTGACATCTGGAACGACAATACATGAGCGTCTAACAAAACATGAATTGTTGAACTACGCTCTAACTCGGCTCTATATTCTTTAGCAAAGCGTGTAGGAGGACTCCATCTTTCCAACAGCGAAGAATCAATCTCACCTGTGTCGAATCCTGGTATAATTTCGTTCTGATGGTTTGGAAAAACTTGCCTGGCATTGAAGTTCAATTCTCCAATTTGGCACAAGTCACTTGCTTTAGAATAGTAAGGCTCGATTTCTTCGTATGAGATGGGCCACCCGCTTGCAGGCACCCAAAATCGATCTTTCAGATCAATAGGATCATAGGGAACGCATCTGCCTGACCAAACTGCTGAAGCACCACCAAACTGCCGCCTACGCAATTGCTCTAGCGGTTCATGAGAACCTTTAGGCACTACCACTCCCTTATGTAAATCCTGAGCAGCCCTCGTCTCTGACCAACCTCCCCCTGCAATCACTATTACTTTAAGAGAAGTTAAAGCAAGCTGCATAGCCATTGATATGGCCGCTGGACCTCCCCCAACAATACAAATGTCAGCAGACAGGTTCTGCCCATGTAAAAGATGATTTTTCGATAGAATCATATCTAGCTTATAAACTAAGATGTAAACAAGTTAGACTTGTAAATGGAAGAATTACAAAGGGCATAGTAGCACCTGTACAGCTTTAGAAATCATAATATAACACATTAGTTTCGAACACAAGCAGCTGTATATAGCACATCATAAATGTTTACAACAAAATCAAAAAGATTCTTCATATAATAGTATTTTTATAGTTGCACTCCTGCTTAAGCTTACCCAACCAAAGACTGACAGATAGACACCACCTAGCTTTTATTATTTTCGGTTAGCACCTAATTTCCCTATATTAGGCAGTCAGATGCTAGTAGGTTTTCTAATTCGTTAGCATACTTAATTTATCGCCCTACGACTTAAATAACATGTTGAAAAGACGTCTACCTATTAAAACGCTTCTGCTTGGCCTAGTTTCTTTTTATACTTCTTGCAGTAGTAGCGAACAAGCACAGCAGGATGCAATGGCTACCTCAGCAGAGGTAGTGAACCTAGCAAACAATAACTTTGAAGATGCCGCCGCACAATACAAAGTGTTAATGGCAAGGCTGCCTCAAGACCGCTTCCCAAAAACATATCATGCCGAGCAGGATGAACTCGAAATAAGCGGTTCTGACTGGTGGTGCAGCGGCTTTTACCCAGGTACACTTTTATACTTGTACGAAGAGACAAAAGATCAGGCGTTGTACGATGAGGCGATGCGTATTATGCAGGTGCTGGAAAAAGAGCAGTACAACACCTCTACCCACGACCTCGGCTTTATGATGTTCTGCAGTTTCGGCAACGCCAACCGTATCAGCCCAAAACCTGAGTATAAGCAAATACTATTAAATAGCGCCAAGTCGCTTTCTAGCCGTTATAATCCGCAAGTAAAAGCTATCCGCTCCTGGGATTCTGCTCCAGAGGATTTTTTGGTGATTATTGATAACATGATGAACCTAGAACTACTGTTCTGGGCTACCAAGGAGTCTGGAGATTCTACTTACTATGACATTGCTGTGACGCATGCCAACACCACCATGGAGCATCACTTCCGTCCTGATTATAGCACCTACCATGTTATAAACTACAATCCTAACACAGGCGCTGTAACGCAGAAGAAAACGGCACAGGGAGCAGCCGATGAATCGGCTTGGGCAAGAGGTCAGGCATGGGGACTTTATGGCTATACCGTGATGTATCGCGAAACAAAAGACGAAAAGTATTTAGAACAGGCACAGCATATAGCCGATTTCCTGCTGAACCATGAAAATATGCCCCAAGATAAAATTCCCTACTGGGATTTTAACGCCCCCAACATTCCGAACGCAAAACGTGATGCGTCTGCCGCAGCCATCATAGCCTCTGCCTTTTTAGAACTAAGCAAGTACTCGGATGAGGAAAAAAGCCAGCACTATTTCTCTACAGCCGAAACAATCCTTCAAAATTTGGTACCTCTATAAAAGTAATGATAAGTTATAGTTTGC
>NZ_JAJJWH010000020.1 GCF_020907245.1 Pontibacter harenae
TCGTCTTGTTCCTTTTCGCATACACCATACACAAGTGCTTGTAATTCGCAACTTGAGTTAATTAGAAATCAATGCTACCATTGCTATAGTTAGTACTAGATAAATGATAATCTTACAAACAGTGAACTCCGCTCTTATTGTAGAAGATCATCTCCCACTCACAGGCTTTTGGTGTTATCATCCAAGTCTAAATTACTTTTTCTGAAATTCAGCCAAACAAGTAGCTGTTATGTCATGGTGTAATTTGTAGCGGCACACACAAAAGCCAGAGAAATCTTTTTATTGTGAATTAACTGGGCCAAAGCACTTTATCTCTACCCTTCCGCCTCGATCAGGTCAAAATATTAACAAGGACTCCAGAACAAGGTCTTCAATTATAGCTTTAGGAATCCTTTGGACACTATGTTATCGTAAACAGCATATGAAGTTTCTACCTACCCAGCTCATCCTTTTCCTTCGTAATAAGCCCGAGCGTCGCAATATGAAGCTCCTGTTCAGGTTCTTGTTTGTATTGCTTATCCTGGTGATAGTTTTTACAATCATTTTCCACCTGCTCATGCTAAGGGAGGGGCAACAGCATACCTGGATAACTGGCTTCTACTGGACCCTCACGGTGATGTCAACACTAGGTTTTGGAGATATTACTTTTAACAGTGATGCAGGCCGATTTTTTTCCATTGTGGTACTGTTATCGGGTATGGTATTCCTGCTGATTCTGTTCCCCTTCACTTTTATAAACTTCTTCTATTCTCCCTGGATGAAGGCACAGGAAAATGCCCAGGTACCACGCGAATTGCCAGCCAAAACAAATGGCCATATAGTACTTACCCGCTACGATCCCGTGACTGAGGCTCTGATTAAGAAACTTGATCGATTCCAGTATCCGTACGTTGTGCTGGTACCTGATTTAACAGAAGGTTTGCGACTGCATGGTTTAGGTGTAAAAGTAATGCTAGGAAACCTGGATAATCCCAAAACATACCAAAGGGTGCAGGTAAACAACGCAGCCTTAGTGGCAACTACCGCCACAGACGTGCTTAATACTAACGTGGCTTTTACAGTACGGGGCATAAGCAACGATGTACCTGTTATTTCAACCTGCAGCTACGGCGCATCAATGGATATTTTGCAATTGGCGGGCAGCAACCACGTTTTGCGACTGGGGGAAATAATGGGAAATTTTCTTGCTCGCAGGGCCAGCGGAGGTGATGCCATTGCGCATGTAATAGGCCAGTTTGACGAGCTGCAAATAGCAGAAGCCACGGTGGCTGGATCTTCCCTAGTAGGGTTAACGCTGCGCGAAACAAAGCTGCGTGAGCAAGTAGGGGTTAGTGTGGCGGGTTTCTGGGAGCGAGGCAAATTTCGAGCAGCACAACCAGATACGCTGATTACTTCTACTATGGTACTCGTGTTGGCGGGCTCTGAGGCACAGATAGGCAGGTACAATGAAGCTTTTCAGGTGGAACGAAACATGAACCACCCAGTGGTCATAATTGGGGGCGGAAGAGTAGGCAGGGCTACAGGACGAGCTTTAGAAGCGCGTAACCTGGATTACCGCATCGTGGAGAAGGTGCCAGAGCGAATAAAAAGCGACTCGAAGTATATACTGGGAGATGCAGCTGAACTACAGATACTGCAGCAGGCAGGTATTGAGGAATCTCCCTGTGTTATCATTACCACACATGACGATGACTTGAACGTATACCTGACCATCTACTTACGCAGGTTACGTCCAGGCATTCAAATTATCTCTCGCACCACCTTAGAACGGAATCTGGCTACGCTGCACAGAGCTGGAGCCGATTACGTAATGTCTTATGCCTCAATGGGGGCCAATACTATTTTCAATCTTCTTAAACGCAGCGATATTCTTATGGTAGCCGAGGGACTGAACCTGATCAAAGTAAAAGTGCCTGAGCGGCTGGCGCGACATACTATTTCTCAGTCATCTATTCGCCAGGAAACAGGTTGCACCATTATAGCCATTCGGCAGGAAAACGAGCAGCTTATCAATCCTGATCCAAATACGGAACTTCCCGCTGAAGCAGAAATTATACTTATTGGCACTGTTGAGGCAGAAGAGCGTTTCTTTCGCCTGTATGGGAGCAGTTAACTTTTCTCTTCATTTGATTGGGTTGATTCTAGTCTTAGTGCCTTTCCCTTCATGGCTGAGGCAGATTAAAATTCACTTAATAAAGTATACACTGCCTTAGTTTAAGATAGGAGGCTCGTTTTGCAGTTGCTGTACAGGTGCCTCTACTTTTTTTCTTATAACTCGTGCTGGGTTCCCGACAGCTATGCAATTATCTGGTATGTCTTTTACCACAACTGAACCTGCCCCTACCCTGACGTTATTTCCAATCCTGACTTTCCCGATAATACAAACATTTGACCCAAGCTCTACATTATCGCCAATTATTGGTGAGTCTGAGTAGCTGCCATCCTCGTACCTAATGTTGCCTATAGTAGTGGAGTGCCTCATAAAACAGTTTTTGCCAATTACAGCACATCCATTCACCACCAGCGCCTGCCCATGACCCAAGTAAAAGCCCTCTCCTACTTCTGTCCAGTGTGGCAACTCAATGCACATAAACCACTCTACCAGTATTTTATAAAACATCAGGTAAGGAAGCCAGAGCAGTCTAAAGAACTTGTTTTTAGAGGCTGGCCGTGCCAGCCTGAAAAGGACCATTACAATCCTGCCTTTTATGTTGTGCTTATTTGCACGCCAATCTTGAAAAATATAGGATATACCAAACATGCCATTACATTGAGATTGGCTTTACGCTTTACCCATACCTGATGTTACTGAAGTTTCGGCATATTAAAGAGCAATTGCTTTGATGGAATTTGACTCTTTTACAACTATAAAAAGACAGAGTCTAAGCGAAAAAGTTAGGTGGAGAAAAGCTGTTGATGTACCAGGCTCTGCCGATAGGCTTTTGCCACAATGCTGAAAATGGTGATTTTGAAGAAGGAATTACAGCATTCTTTATAGAGAGTGAAACCCTAAAAGTATAGAAAATAAAAAAGGTAGAAGAAGATCTTCTACCCTTTCCAAGCTATGAAAACAAACTTAATGCTGCAAAGATAAGAAGAAAGTTAATTCAAAACCAGTTATATGTCGGTGAAATGGATAAATGTATCGGTAAACTGGTCATTTATATCGGTGAATTTGCCTCATTTAATAATCCTGGAAAGCAGAGAAAACCTAATTATAATCCTCTTTGATAGCTTTTTACCAAACTTTACAAGATTTTTCTTAATGAAATCTTTTTGTTGTGTAAGTCTACCAATTTTAATAAAAGTTGATCAGGCTATCTTAGGAGTACATGAGCGTTCCATATTTTTTGGCTAGGCTAATTTCAATTTATCATTCCATCGCCTTCCTGCAAGTGTATGTGTTGGTTAGCCTGCTTCGCTGAATGTATAACAAGTATAGGAGATCATTTTCCAACATCATACTGTCACAAAAGTGTATTTAAAGCGTGGCTTTACTAAATTACAGCTTCATTATCCTCTAGTAAGCTTTTATTCAGCTAGTCTTTTCTAAATGAGAGTTCTCAATTCCTCCCTCAAATATTTTATTGTTCAAAGGTTGAATTTATCCAATAAAGAAGCTGCCAATCGTATTGTAGCAGGTCGGGTTTTGGTGAATGGTAAACCAGGAACATTATCTCAATTTTTGCTTCCTGAAGATGAGGTTTTGATGGATGGCCAGACAGTGAAAGAGCCGAGAAAAAATGTTTACATCGTCTATCATAAACCACGTGGCATAGAATCTACTATGAATACCCAGATAGAAAACAATTTATTGGACGCCACAGGTTTAACACCAAATTTATTTCCTGTTGGTAGACTTGATAAGGATTCAGAAGGCCTTCTGCTGCTCACTAACGATGGAGGACTTACGTACAAAATACTTCACGCCAAGAGGCCACAAGAAAAGGAGTACGTTGTAACGGTGGATAAGCCATTGACACAAGAAGCCATAGATCGCCTTGCTGAAGGTATCGTGATTATGGGACAAAAAACACAGCCTGCCATAGTTGCGCAAATAGATGACTTAACTTTCAAGATAATCCTTACACAAGGCCTCAACCGTCAGATTAGGAGGATGTGTTATAAGCTGGGGTATCAGGTGCTGAGACTAGTACGAATCCGTATTATAAATCTTGAACTGGGCAATTTAGCACAAGGGAAATGGCGCCACTTAAACCTGGAAGAATTAAGCACCTTAATTCAAAAGCTAACTTAAGTTTGACTCGCAACATAGATTTAGAGCTATAGCCTAACACTACATCCTTCAGGTATTACCAGCAAAATCAGTTGTGTAGTTCTTATAGCGGGTTTGTATGAATTCCTGGTTAAAGCTTGTGCCATGCCGACGTTCCTAATCAACTCAAGGTGGGAAACGACAGATAAATATTGCCATATCTCAAAAAGTAATCAACAATATCAGCTTAGAGAGGTTTAAAGAAAGGAGTAATAATTTTGTATAAACTTTAGCTCCAACGGCCCGTTTTATTTATAGTGCTGCAAAGCTACATTAAGCTTTAAAAAGATTGCACTACCTGCTCCCACCTATCCTCCATTAAGTTTGATTCCAAACTTAATGGCTCTTATAGTGCCCTTGATAAATAGATAATTTCAAATTATCAAAACCCTTCAACAATACATGATAAACTATGGATTCAAATGAAACCCAAAGAAAAAAGAACACAGGCTTTAAGATTTCGAAAGCAAAACTAAAAACAGCCTCTACCTCGCAGCAGGACTTGCACAACCTACCGACACAAGCTAGACCTTCCGTAGACCCTAACGATGTAGTGGTACCAGAAGGATATGTGGTGGAGCCAGTAATGGTGGGACTTTCTTTCCCTACCGATGTTAGTTTCGCCGACGACGGCACTATTTTCGTTAGCGAAGGCGGCAGTTCCTGGCCTACACGACCCTACATGCCAGCCCGTATCGTGGTGCGACATCCTTCAGGCGAAACAGAGGCCATTACCATGAATGTACATGCTGGACCCAGAAGCGTGACCTGGCGTGATGGTGAGCTTTACATGTTCTTTAAAGGTGGCTACCATGCACAGATTGCCAAGTATAACCTCCAAACAGGTGATCTCAAGATTTTAATCGACCAGATTCCGAGTGGTGGTTGGCACGAACCAGGCGGTCCTATTTTTGGTCCTGATGGGTTGATGTACTTCGGACATGGTTCCGTTACGCAGCAGGGCGTATCGCTGCCAGCTGGCTTTACTGTAGACTTGGCGAAACACCCGCTAGCTTTGGATGTGCCAGGGCAAGATGTAACGCTAACAGGCAACAATGTCAGGTCAAGAGACCCAAGGCTGCCCTTCCCTTTTATGATAGAAACTGGTGCTTTTAAGCCTTTTGGTACACCAGCTAAAAAAGGCGAGGTTATTAAAGGAGAGCTATTTTGCAACTCTGCCGTTTGGCGATCCCGCCCAGATGGAACAAACGTGGAGTTACTGGCATGGGGCATACGCAATCCTTTCGGAATGGCAATGAATGAAGAAGGCGAATTGTTTGTGACGGATAATGACTTTGAAGAGAAAGGAGAGCGTGCCATTGCAAATGATCCAGACCGCATCTGGCACATTAAAAAAGCGCGAGAACCTTTTGGGTCTGTTACGACTCCTGACTGGTACGGCTTCCCTGATATTTGTGGAGATGGCTTACCTGTTACACATGAGTCACACCTGCCCTTGCGCGGTAAGGCTCCAGAACTGCTACTTGAAAACCCGCCTGAATGGGCAGGCCCAGCCGCTTTTCTGGAGCAGCCACATTCCTGTATGTGTAAAATGGATTTTTCAACTTCTGATGCTTTTGGCTATAAAGGAGAGCTTTTTGTGGCTGAATGGGGTACACTCGCTCCTCTAAACTCCCCACGCCCCGAGGACCTTGACCATGGATTCCGAGTTATAAGGGTTGATGTAAAAAATGGTACCGCCGAGCCTTTCATGCACAACAAAAAGTTTGGCCCCGCCTCTACTGTCGGCTCTGGCGGCATAGAGCGACCTGTGTCATGCAAGTTCAGCCCCGACGGCAAGAGCTTGTATGTTCTTGACTGGGGTGTGGCAAAAGTAACGCCAGGAAACATGATGGGTTTTGCCCATACAGGTGTACTCTGGAAAGTAACAAGAAAGGAGGAGAATAATGGATAATGCAACTAAAACTACAGTCACCTTAATAGAACTAGACCAGGAAACAAGAAGTAACCAATTAGACCGCGCTAAAGCATGGTTTGATAATGTTCTCCTGACACAGGCCTCGTGCCGCAAGCTGCTTCTTGATACGGTAGAGAAAATAGAGGAGCCACACATAAAGCAATATCTAACCCAAATGTATGAGCAGGAAGAAAGGCATGAAGAGAAAGCAAGAGAGCTATTCTCCCTCATAGACCGTGAACCTTCGGACATACGTCAATTTTTGGGAGAGATTATGGGGAAAGCCCGTCAAGGTCTCGGGGATATGATTGCCATGACAGGCAGTGTGACGGGACCATGGCAGGATTTGCACCAGCTTTATATTTCGAATCATCACTCGATGGGTGCGTTTGCTGTGGCAGAACAGCTGGGACTTGCACTGGGCATTCCGCGTATAGCCGAGATTGCGTTTGGTGTAGTGGCAGAGAAATCAACAAGCCAGCTATTAATACAGGAGTGCGTGCTGGAAATGTGTTCTAAATCTATACTTTACCACGAGAGTTTTTAAAGAAAGATACATAAGTCTCCTAAGGCCTTTCAGCGAACTGAAAGGCTTTTTTATGTGTATCAAATTAGTTTAATATTCATAAGTGGGGGCAACGGGGCACTTCTTTCCTTGCTTCAGTTAGCTTAATGTTGCAAACCAAAGCCTTTGGCTACTTGGAAAGCACTGATATAACAATGAAATTTAAGAAAAACTGAAATCTGCAGCAGCAAGATTCAATCTTTGAGAAGAGTTAAAATTATACAAGCGGGAATATGAAAGATAAAGCTAGTATCATTGCACTGGAATTAAGTTTGTAGCAACACGCTGTTCCCAAAGCCTCTTTGTAAAAACATAAAGAGAGGTGTAATATACTGGAATTATTAAATACAGAAAATTGAAAAAAACACTGCTACCACTTTCCTTAGGTGGATTAGGAATAGGAACTACTGAATTTGTGATGATGGGTTTACTACCCGATATTGCCAAAGATTTTAATATTAGCATACCAGAAGCAGGACATATGATTTCAGCCTACGCGCTGGGCGTGGTTATTGGAGCTCCCTTACTGGTAGTTGCCAGCCGTAGCTTTCCGCCAAAGAAAATCCTGTGGACGCTAATGATTGTATTTACCCTCTTCAATGCCTGCTCAGCCTTTGCGCCTTCTAGCTTTACGTTGCTCATGTCGCGTTTACTGGCTGGGTTACCACATGGTGCTTTTTTCGGAGTTGGCTCTGTAGTAGCAAGCCGTTTGGCTCAGAAAGGCAAAGAAGCACAGGCTATTTCTACGATGTTTGCAGGCCTTACAATTGCCAATCTACTTACGGTACCCCTTGGCACCTACATTGGTCACCATTACTCCTGGCGTTACACCTTCGGTTTAGTCACAGTTATCGGTTTAGTTACACTTCTGTTGATTCAGCTATGGTTGCCTGCCCTTCCAGTTACTAAATCAGGAAATGTACGCTCCGAGTTGGGCTTTTTTAAGAACAGAGAAGCCTGGTTAATCCTTTTAATAACAGCTATAGGTACAGGAGGATTATTTGCCTGGATTAGCTACATAGCCCCGCTGATGACGGAGGTAGCAGGCTTTGCCGCTGACCAAGTGCCATATGTGCTTATTCTCGCGGGCTTTGGTATGGTTGTAGGCAACCTTATAGGTGGTAGGCTTGCCGATAGGGTAAAACCTGTTAAGGCCACCCTTATACTGTTGTTGAGTATGGCCAGCTCTCTTCTGTTAATCTACTTTACTTCTGAAAGTAAAGTAATGGCACTGCTCATGACTTTTGTAGCAGGAGGACTTTCTATGGCAATTGCAGCACCCATTCAGATATTGATGATTAACACAGCGAAAGGAGCAGAAATGCTAGGCGCAGCAGCCACTCAGGCTGCCTTCAATATAGGTAATGCGCTAGGTGCATTTTTTGGGGGCCTGCCAATAGCCATGGGTTACGGCTATACCTCTCCCGAACTAGTAGGTACGTTGATGGCGACAACAGGAGCTTTTATAGCTGTTCTACTCATCCAAAGGCAGAAGCAGACTTCCACAGAAGCTTCTTTAAGTAGCATACCATAAAAACTACTCAGCTAAACTAAAAAAGGAAAGCCCTTCACAATGAAGAGCTTTCCTTTTTATTTATAGAAAAGCTTAACTCATCAAACCTTTCAACTTTTAGCCATATTTGTGTACGTCAATCTTCCAGAGAAAGTTAAAATATTTGGCTCTGTTATAGGTAAAAGTTAACATCTCTATAAATCTCCTGAGTAATCTGGATTAACGCAAGTTACACCCTCCGCATTCTTCACCTTTACAAATTTACCAGCACTCATATCTATAGCCCACAAATCATAAATTTCTGTAAGTTCATGCTGCCGCTGGTCTTTGAAATGTATGACATAGAATTGCTCATCATCTACCCCCTTCACCTTACAGGTTGTCCAGTTGTAGTCCTTTTCAGGATAGCTTGACTGTATATTGATTTCATCTAAGATTTCAAATACCGCCTGATCCCCGTTCCTGCCAACAACCCTTTGAAGGAGTATTTTGCCTACCCCGTTTCTGCATTCTTTTTGTGATTTGGCAAGATGGGAAACCCATAAATTACCACCGCTTTCATTAGAACCTAATAGAGTACCTGCACAATTAAAAGGCCCATACTTCTCTATCTCAGCAGTTGTTTTACCTATTAGGCTGCTATCTAATTGGTATGCAATATTGTCTTCCTCTGTTGTCTTAGCTAAGGTGGAGGAGTTGATTTGTGAATCATCAACTATCGTATAGGTGATACCATTATTCACTGCTTCTTTTTGTTGGTCAGCATTATTGCATGCAGTGAAAGCAACAGCCATTAGAACGGCTTTGATAGTTCTTTTCATATTCGTTTTATTTATAAGAGGCTGTTTTGATTTGGATGAATAGAAAAGCAGGTGTCGGTTGTTAGGGTAATAAAAGTTTGCAGACTTATGGCTTACCCTAGCAGTTTAACCGACACCCAATGGCAGTTCATAGCAAAGATATTAGAGGATGAGGTGCTCGAGCGCAAGCGGGCATGACCCTTGCGCAGCATTCTTGACGCCATCTTCTATATTGTCAAGGGCGGAGTGCAGTGGCGCATGCTGCCCTCGGAGCTTCCACCCTGGCAGACAGTCTACTACTATTACCGCAAATGGCGGCTGAATGGTTGCTAGGAGATGATCCATGATCACCTCTTCAGGCAAGTCAGGCGGCAGCTCGGCAGAGCAGACTCCCCGAGTGTGGGCATCATAGACTCGCAGAGCGTGAAGACGGTGCAGCAGGGAGGGCAGCGGGGCTATGACGCGGCCAAGCGGGTGAAGGGGCGCAAAAGGCACCTGATGACCGACACGCTGTGCTTGCTGATCGTCCTGGTCGTGCACAGGGCTGACGTGCCCGAGCGGCAGGGAGCTGGGTGGCTGCTCCGCAGAAAGGCCAGCAGAATAGCTGATTTCAACCGTTTGAAACTCGTCTTTGCAGACCAGGGCTACAGCGGGCTGAGGATGTGGGAATGGGTCAAGAACACCTTCTCCCATTTGGGCTGGAGGCTGGAGATAGTCAAGAAGATACACAAGAAGGTCTTTAAGGCTTTGCCCAAACGGTGGATTGTGGAGAGAACCTTCAGTTGGCTAAACCTCTACCGAAGGCTCTCCAAAGACTATGAGTACTCGACCAAATCATCCGAGGCAATGATACAAATTACCATGATTAACATCATGCTTAAAAAATTATCTAAATGAATTCAAAACAACCTCTAAAAACAACCTCTAAAAGAAGAAAAATACCCGCATCAGAAGACCAGTGAGGACACTATGTACTGCAATATGTGCAATCCATAAACAGTCCGTCAAATTTCAAGAAGAATTCACATAACAAATAGAGGTGTATGATGGATGAAACTATCAATCAGATTCAAGAACCTTTATAAAACCCAGACACTACTAACAAAAAGCCCCAGGAGTTTAATACTCGTGGGGCTTTTTGTTGCTGTTTCACTTAGTAAGTAAATTCTACAAAAACATAGATCTAGGTTCCTCTATAAAGGCGCTAATCAGGTCAATTTGATTTATCCCAACATGTTTTGCATTATAATAACATTCTACTAACAGTAGGGTAACATGCGTGTCTTAGTTTTGATGCATAACAAAAACGTTGTGATGAAAAAGAACTCTTACTCAAAACTTGGTCTTGCATTAGCCATGGCCTCTGTATTCGTTACAGGTTGTAAAGACGACAAACCCTTCAACCCTGAATGGCCTGAAGAATGGACTTTGGAAAATTACTCTGTTACTCCTTCTTTAGTTAAGACGCTGCCTGGCTTTGGCAATGTAAAGATCAAAACTATGATCAGCAGTGATGATCAACTGGAGAACTCACCAAACTTCGTTTACGGAGCACAACCTGATGGAGCAGGCATAATACCTGATCCTAGTGGCAATGGCTTTCTCATGATAACGAATCATGAAATTCTGCAGTCTGTATCCCGTGTAAAGCTCGATAAAAACCTTAAGCCTGTTTCAGGAGAGTACATTGTGGATGCCGCAGGTGGTATGTGGAGACTTTGTTCTGCAACACTTGCCACACCACAGGAACACGGTTTTGGCCCGACATTTTTAACAGCAGGTGAAAGCGGTATAGAGTCTATGATTCACGCTATTGACCCTATGGGCAGTGTAGGTGACAGGAGCCGTACTGATAGAACCTTGCCAGCCCTAGGAAAGTGCAGCGCCGAAAATGCAGTACCTCTTCCTAAAGCTGCCTATAACAACAAGACTATTATTTTTATTGGCGAAGACGAAAGCAATCCAGCTAACAGTATGGGTCAGGTAAACATGTACGTGTCTAACGCTACAGGTGATTTACAGAACGGAAAACTGTACATGCTGCGTCGCAAAGACCTGAATGTTACTGAAACGGATATGGAAGTAGGTAAAAGCTATGATATTGAATTCGTTGAGTACAGTAATGTAAAATCAAGCACAGGTGCACAGTTGGCTACTCAAACTATAGATAAAAAAGCCATACAGTTTGCCCGCGTAGAAGATCTTGACTATGGAAAAGGTTCTCCAGCTGCTAACAGAACACTATACTTTACTTCTACAGGTGTAAGCCCAGATAAGGTTAACCCTGCTCCTGGTTTAACTATGTGGGGCCGAGTATACAAGCTGGAGATGAATGCAAATGACCCGCTTAAAGGAAAAATTACTCCTCTGATAGACGGTAACGAAGATCCAGGCAACAGCATTGTAAACCCAGATAATATCTGTGTGACAGAAAACTATGTTTACATACAGGAGGACGGAGATTCATTTTATCAGGATAACAAACATGATGGCCGCATATGGCAGCTTAACATCAAAAACAACCAGTTGAAGCCAATGCTGGAAATGAACCATCGTAGAGACGATGCCACTTTCAATGCTAAGTACAACCCTTCAGGCTCAACTCGCCTTAGCAGCTGGGAGTACGGTGCCATGTTAGACATATCAGATCTTACAGGAAAACCTGGTACTTTCATCGTAAACATACATCCGCATACTTGGAGAGACGAAAAATTCAGAAATGCAGATGGTAGCGGATTATCATCTAATATAGAAGGCGGTCAGACCGTAATCCTGACAAACGTACCGCGATAACCCCTTATCAACTTCGGTACAAAGCAAAGCCTGTCTGTTTCCAGAAGGCTTTGCTTTCTTTTTTTTACTAATAACAGAGCTTTTAACAGCTTTTATGAAGAAAAATGTAATGGCATTGGTGGCTTTTTTAGCCATCGTAATGTTCTGCTGTACACAGCAGGTACAACAGAAACCTGCACCTAAAGCTAAAGCATACCTGCTGGCAAACCTCGATACGCTGCAGACAACAGCAACAGACAGGCTTTTGCGCCAGGCAATCAACGGTCCCGTTGACTCTATTCAAGCAGCTTTTCTGGCAACTCGCTTAGCTTACAAAAAAGTCGAACTGTTTACAGAATACTATACTCCTACTGCCAGTAAAGAAATGAATGGTGCTCCTTTGCCTGAAATTGAGACGGATGAAACAACAAGCTTTGACCCATCTGGATTACAGGTAATAGAAGAGAAAATATTTCCTGAATTTGAAGAGGAAAACCGAGATGAATTAGTGCGTGAAGTGAGAAAGTTCATTTCTGTTTCAGGTCGAGCACGCACGCTACTCCAGCATACTACCTTCTCAGACGCCAATATCTTTGCCGCATGCAAGCAAGAAATCTTCAGGGTTATTGTATTAGGAATCACAAATTTCGATACACCCATAACTGCTACTGGTGTAAAAGAATCTGTAGCAGCACTAAGATCGGTACAGGCAGTACTCCATTTCTATGGAGAAAACACCAAAATACAGCAACTATTACAGAATGCCATTGCCTACACTTCTCACAGCAACGACCCCGACAGCTTCGACAGAATGGCGTTCATTTTGAATTTTGCTAACCCTATAACATCAGAGTTGGTTAGGTGGGAAGAGGAACTAGAAATTGAGCCCTTAGAAACACAGTCGGTGCTAAATACGAAAGCACTTACCCTTTTCGACGAAGGTGCACTTAACCCTAACTTTTTCGCTGGCTCTTCGGAAGCTATGGCTACACCGACAAAGGCTGCTTTAGGAAAAGCACTTTTCTTTGACCCTGTAGTAGCTGGTGGCACACGCACCTGCGGCAGCTGCCACAAACCAGAACTAGCTTTTACAGACGGTTTGCCTAAGAGCATAGCCATTGAGGAGGGGAAATTTGTACAAAGAAATGCTCCTACCCTTTTTTATGCTGGCCTACAGCATGCCCAGTTTTATGATATGCGTGCCAGTACGCTCGAAAGCCAGGCAGTGGATGTAATACATAATAAAGACGAAATGCACGGGTCAGTTGAAGAGGCTGCTCAACGCCTAAACCAACAACCAGTATACCTTCAGGCTTTTAAAGAAGCCTTTCCAGAATTGGATACACAGGTGCAGCCTAAGCACGTCATGATTGCGCTGGCTAGTTATGTTCGTTCGCTTACCCCTTTCAACTCACGCTTTGACAAACACATGCGCGGCACCGAAGAGCTATTGACAGAAGAAGAGATAAAAGGCTTTAACTTGTTTACGGGCAAAGCCAAATGCGCCACCTGTCATTTTATACCAGTTTTCAACGGAACTGCAGCTCCCGCCTTCAACAACACAGAAGCTGAAGTATTGGGAGTTCTACAAGATCCAAGGGCAACTACTCCGACTCTAGATATTGACGAAGGTCGTTACACCCACAGCAAAATGGAGGAATTACGATTCGCATTTAAAACCCCGACGCTGCGAAACATAGCTAAAACAGCGCCTTATATGCATAATGGTGCTTATGAAACGCTGGAGGAAGTAATGGACTTTTATAACAAAGGTGGAGCTATGGGAATGGGCCTGCACCTGGAGAACCAGACGCTACCTCCTGACCCTCTTAATTTGACGGAGGAGGAAACCAAAGCCGTGATAGCGTTTCTTAATTCTTTAACTGATGAGGTAAATTAGCAAAAAGTACAAAGCTCCTACTCATCGCGGTAAAACCGAATTTCATTCAAAAGAATCATGTACTATGAAAGGGGAATCTTATATATTTGATAATTAAAAATTCTACCTCAAAGTACCGAATCAGTTGAAATGAGGGGGTTTCTACTTAAATTCTCTGATATTCCTTCATTTACTTTAGCCAAGTTAGTCACCTTCAAAGCATAACATGCGTATAACTACCCATGACTTTGTACGACTTCAACGGAATCAACCTGGATGAAAGGGCTCAGACGGTGTGGAAGCACGGCACCTTCCTCACTACACGTAGTGCCTGGGGCTGCAGAATCACCCTCTACCACGTAGGCGACTTCTTTGCAGAGGTATGGCACGAACCTAGACACAACCACATTGTACTTGTGCGTGGCTTTAAGAACAAAGCTTTGTTAGACGCTTATACAGACCAAGTTGATCTGGTTGAAATAGCCGAGATACTGAACTAAGAGATAAAAAACCATAAAATAGCCATAAAAGCACAAGCCCACTTATTTTAAGTGGGCTTGTGCTTTTCTACAAAATGGTGGTGTTATAAAATCGGCCTTTTCATTGCCCACACTAGTGCGCTTGCCCCTAATATAGCAGCATCAGCCTCTTTCAGCTCACTAAAATTTAAGGATACTTTGTTCTTGAAAACGTGCAGCAGGTTCTTTTCCATGTGTTCCCTTACAGGATCCATAAGCAAGCTACCAGCTTTTGTAACACCGCCAAAAAGTATGACGGCCTCCGGAGAAGAAAACATCACAAAATTGGCCAATGCTTCACCCAATACTTGCCCTGTGAAACGATAAACTTCCTGTGCTACTTTATCGCCTTTCATAGCACATTCATAAACTGCCTTTGAATCGATGTCCTCTGGTGCGTAATCGCGCAACGTGCTGGACTGATCTGTTGCCGCTAACATTTCTTTTGCAGTAAGCACAATGCCAGTAGCTGAGGCATAAGCCTCCAAAGAACCTTTCAAGCCTGTAGACCAATGTTCTCTACCTCCATAACGGATAATGGTATGGCCTAATTCTCCTGCAAAACCATCATGACCGTAAATTAATTCTCCACCAGTCACTATACCGCTCCCCACTCCTGTACCCAAGGTAATAACAATAAAATCTTTCATGCCCTTGGCGGCACCATACATCATCTCACCTACTGCAGCCGCATTAGCATCATTGGTGATAGAACAAGGTAGGTTAAACTTCGTTCCGATCAAGCTGGCGAAAGGAACAATGCCTTTCCAGTTCAGGTTAGGGGCGTACTCTATCGAGCCCGTAAAGTAATTAGCGTTTGGGGCGCCAACGCCTATTCCTTTTATATTTTCTTTTCCTACCTGATTCATAACAGGCTCTAAAACAGCATACAAAGCATCTATAAAAGCTTCTGCCGTAGCATAAGCACTAGTGGATAATCTGCCGCTGTAAGATATGTCCCCGCGGTGGTTCACTATGCCGTACTTTGTATTGGTACCGCCAATATCTACTCCTATGGCGTATTGTCGTGTGTTGTTGCTCATTAATTTATTCAGTAGCGCGTGATAAGATATGTGAAGAATAATTCAAATAGTAAAGCGAGAGCATATAATAAATTTAAAGTTTACTTTCGCTAAAGCATATTCAAACATAAGCCTATCCTTCCATCAATACAATAGTTTCCTTCGCAGTTTGCTGATTTTCTCCATTAGAAGTCAGCGCTGATTAAGGCTAAAGAATAAAACGAACTGGCGTCCTAGAAGTTTTCAGTACAATAATAGTGTGTCTCTACCTTTATATGGTAGGTTTAAGACAGGTAGCTATGCTTTCTTACCATTCAACTTTATGGTAAAGCTAGTTCCCACTCCTACTCGGCTATCAACTTCAATGCTTCCTCCCATCGCCTCTATATGTGCCTTCATTAAAAACAAGCCTACTCCCTTACCTTCGATATTAGAATGAAATCTCTTATAGAGCTTGAAGATATTACGGCCAGCTTTTTCCATGTCGAAACCTGAGCCGTTGTCAGAAAAACGAATAACCACCTTTCCCTCTTCCTCTATAGCGGCCTCTACCTTCACAATAAGGTTTCGTTCTTGGGAGCGGTACTTGATGGCATTAGACAACAAGTTGTAAAAGATACTGTGAAGATAGGCACGATAGCCGTCCACCAGAAGCCCCTCTTCCAATGCTGCGAACACCTGCCCATTACATTGGTCCAGCGCCTCCTGCATATCTCCTATAGCCTGCTGATACACATCTAGCAACCTCACACTCTCTTTCTCTAGCATGTCTCGCTTATCGCGTATAGACAGCACCCTATTGATATCAAGCAGCATGTCATCAAGCCTTGCGATGCTATCGTTTAAGTAAGACAAAGCAACATCGTATTGAGCAGACGCTTTATCAAAATTGCTTAAAAGCCTGGAAAGCCCCAGCGCGTTGGCCACAGCTCCCCTGAGGTTATGGGAAATGATATAAGTAAACTGTTGCATGTCGGTATTGTGCTGATATAGGTCCTGGCTCATCTTCACCAGTTTTGCATCAGCATCTATGCGTGGGGTAATGTCTTTCTGAATAGCAATAAAATGAGTTAATACTCCTGATGCATTATAAACTGGGCTAATATCCATAGAAACCCAGAACGCCTCCCCTGTTTTTTTATAATTTAATAGTAAAGCATTAAAAGGAACTCCTTCCCGCAGCTTTTCCCTTATTCTCTGTACTTCCTCTTGATCTGTTTCTGCCCCTTGCAGCAACGCACCTGGTTTTTTACCTACCGTTTCAGCTAATGTATAACCTGTAATTTTAGTAAAGCCTTCATTTATCCATTCCACGCGCCCACCAGCGTCTGTTATCATGGCTCCACTGCTTGTTTTACTAGCTATCAATGAAAGTTTCTCTAATTCTTCTTTAATATATACTTCCACGGTTTTATCGTGTAGGTATACCGACAAGCCTTCCTCAGATGGGTAAACTCTTGCCTCTAGCCATTTCTTTATTTCGTCTACGTACAGCTCAAAACTCATTGTTTTCCCAGCCTCGACAGCCTCATGAAAGAAGCTGTTAAATTTGAGTGTTACGTTTTCTGGAAAGGCGGACCAAATGCTTTTTCCTAACAGCTCATGCTTATCGATTCGCACCAAGCGTTCAAATTCACTATTGATAAATGTAAATTTCCAGTCTTTGTCTAAGGTATAAAAAGCGTCTGTTATGCTCTCTAAAATGGCGTGCAGCTTGGTTGCCTGCTGCTCAACAATTCTATATGAATTTGCTGTTTCGGTAACATCTTTAATGACCGCATGAACAGAGACAACTTTGCCTTCTGCAATTAAAGGTACTTTTACTACACTAAGAACTCTTTGCCCATGCTCTTCAAAATTCACATCCACTTCAAAGCTTACCTTGTTGCCAGAGAATGCCTCTCGCAGCTTTTGGTTAAAAATGGATTCTACCTCTTTGGGCAAATAATCTGCTAATAAATTATCTATAACCTCCTCTTTCTCTTTTTTGATGAAAGATAGAAAAGCATTGTTGGCATCTAGTATGGCACCTGACTCATTCTGCCAAAGAACCATATCAGGATTATTCTCGAACAGGCTCTTAAAACGCTGCTCACTTTCCTCTAACTGTATCCTCTCAAGCCTACTCTGTGTCACATCTCTACAACAGATAAAGATTCCTTTCACTAAAGGATTTTCTTGTTGATTGCTAACATTTGCCTCAATCCAACGCCACTGATCATGTGCATTTTTGAAGCGGAAGTACGGAACCTTAACAGGTTTATTTGTCTGCTTTACCTGGAAAAAGGCTTCTTTAACTGTAGCCGTGTCTTCAGGATAAATAAAGTCGAAGATGTTGTTTCCTTTCAGAGGATTGGCCTTGCTTTCAGATTTACTTACAAAAGCACCAGCCTCATAGATGCAGTTGCCATTTTCATCAATAAGTGCTACCAAGTCGGCACCATACTCTTTCAGCAGACGGTGCACCTCTCTTTCTTCCTCAATATTTGCATCAGTCTCCGCTTGTTTGGCGTCGTTGTGCCCTATACATAAAAAATAATTATTCTCGTCTGACCAGACGGAAGACCAAGAGAGACGTACGAGTCTCCCGTCGCTGCACACAAAGCGGTTCTCTACGTTTACCTTTGGTTTTTGAGGGGAAGCTTCTTGAAAAGCCAGAGTGGTTTTGACGCGGTCTTCCTGATAAATAAACTCTTCTGCCAGTCGTCCCTCTAACTCTTCTTTCGGGTATCCTAGAAGTTTAGAGCAACTCTCTCCTACTTTGATGAATTTACCTTTGGAACTCAGGGTACATATTACATCATCTGAATGGTTTAGTAAATGGGATATGAGGCCGTTATTCCAGGAGCCATTCTTCATAAAGGAGCTATATAATTAATTTATTATTTATATAATACAAGTATACGAATAAATTATATATTTATTCCATAATTTTCATGATAAAATATAATATATCCTAAAGTAACTACAGAACAATTAACTTCGGATATGAGATGTTACAGCTGCAGAAGAAAACATTGATTGCTTTTTGCGACAACTATATATAAATTAATGACAGCTGTTTCTGAGCAATTGTCACCATGTATTGCTTTAGTATTACTCTTTGAAAAGCTAAACCTTTTCTTATTCTGAAACTAAGACTTTCTTAGTATACAATAGAATAAAGAACTGCTTTCATACTAAACAGTGGGAATTCACGCTATTCATTCTTATAGCTGAAGCACTATTATTGAAAACATTGCAGCTATTAAGGGAGTAGGTTGTATAGTAGCAGTCGTTTTCGAATGTGAAAGCTTAATACAAAATCTGATGAAGGATTATGAACAAGCTCAGTTATAGATCAAGCTAACGTATTAATGGCTGCACAACTTTCACTATTAGTTAGTTAATCAAAAAATGATCATGTAGGTATGCCACCAGTTTTAGCCGCTTTTAAGAGGAACTATAAAGTAAGCTTCTGCTAATGAACACCAGAATTGTTGCTACTTATGATCAAATGATGATATATTAATAGGAAAATGTTTTACAAACCGTAGTTTTACTTTTTATAAGCTATCTGCTAATACAGAACTGATAAACTTTAAAAGCTTAACTTCCAGTTCTACAGCAAAAGCTAAAGTAAAATTCGCATAAAAACTCTACATATAAATCTTATTATGAACGATTTACAGTACGAATTTGGAATGGTTGGCTTAGGTGTTATGGGCCGAAACTTAATGCTCAACATCGCTGACAATGACTTTTCAGTTATCGGCCTTGACTTAGATGGTGCAAAAGCTGCTGCCGTAGAAATAGAAGCTGGACCAGGGAAGCCTGTCCGTGGCACCACGTCCACCGAAGAGTTTATACAGTCGCTTCGTAAGCCAAGAGCCATCATGCTTTTGGTGCCAGCTGGCCCGCCAGTAGATGCTGTTATTAAAAGCTTATTGCCACTGCTAGAGCCAGGTGATATCGTTATTGATGGGGGCAACTCATATTTCCCAGATACAGAACGCCGTGTACTAGAACTCGAAGAAAAAGAAATTCACTTTTTTGGAATGGGTATATCAGGCGGAGAGCAAGGAGCCCGTTTTGGCCCAAGTATGATGCCAGGCGGCAACAGAGAGGCGTATGAGAGACTTCGTCCTGTATTTGAAGCTGTGGCAGCCAAGGTTAACGGAGAGCCCTGTGTTACCTTCTTAGGCAATGGCTCTGCAGGCAACTTTGTTAAGATGGTGCATAATGGTATTGAATATGGCATTATGCAACTAATTGCCGAAACGTATGATGTGCTCAGACGAGGCGCAGGCTTAAGCGATGATGAATTACAAGCCACCTTCCAGGCGTGGAATGATACAGAACTACAGTCTTATCTAATTGAAATAACTGGTGAAATACTTCAAAAGCAAGACGAAGAAACTGGCCAGCGATTAGTACATGTCATCTCAGACAGAGCCCGCTCTAAAGGTACTGGCAAATGGACGTCGCAAAACGCAATGGATTTGCAAGTACCCGTGCCTACTATAGATATGGCGGTGCTAATGCGAGACATCTCTAAATTTAAAGAAGAACGTGTAGAAGCTGCTAACCTGTTACCTAATAATAGGTTACAAGAGGCTATCAGTACAGACCATCAGGAGTTTATTGCTAAAATGCGAAATGCTTTTTATTTCGCCATGATATCGACTTATGCGCAAGGCATGGCACAGCTAAAGGTGGCATCAGAGACTTATAAATACGAACTGCAACTGCAGGATGTAGCCAAAATCTGGCGCGGCGGCTGTATTATAAGAGCGGCTTGCTTAACAGACATACGTTCAGCATATGAGCAGAATCCATCGTTACCGAACCTTCTGCTGGATTCTAAAATAGGCGGAGATTTGTTAGATCGCCAGGATGATATTAGAATAATAGTGAAAGTGGCTATAGATAAAGGTATAGCAGTGCCTGCTTTTATGTCTGCACTTGCTTATTTTGATGCCTATCGTACCGAAACCTTACCTACAAATATAATTCAGGCGCAACGCGATTATTTCGGGGCGCATACGTACGAGCGTACTGATAAAGAAGGAATCTTCCATACCATCTGGAATTAAGCGCTAAGTAAAACAGCCATTTTCAGAGAAGACAAACCTTTATCTTTCATTTTATCAAATTGAATATGAAATCAGCTAGTAAAGCAGCTCCAACTATTGCTATTATTTTCGGAGGAACGGGAGACTTAGCAAAAAGAAAACTTGTACCCGCATTCTACAACCTTTTCCTTGATGGTTGGTTACCTGAACCTTTTGCATTCATAGGTTTAGGACGATCAGATACAGATGATGTTAAATACCGAAAACATTTACGAGACGGAGTGGAAGAATTTTCTCGAAGCGGTAAACCTACGGATGAATCTTGGGGAAATTTTGAACAGTCTATTTCTTACCTCCGCTCTAATATAAACGACCCTGCTTCCTACCAGGAATTAGCAGAAAAAATTCATGCCCTGGAAGAAGCTTGGGGAACAAGGGCCAATCGATTGTTCTACCTATCCATAGCTCCCAATTTTATAGAACCTGTAACCATACATTTAAATAATGTAGGTATAGCCAGTGATGTAGAACGTGATAGAATTGTGGTAGAGAAACCATTTGGACATGACCTAGAGACGGCGAGAGAACTAAACCAACTTTTAACCCGTACTTTTCAGGAGTCTCAAATTTATCGCATCGACCACTACCTTGGCAAAGAGACCGTACAAAACATTCTGGCCTTTCGTTTTGCAAATGCCCTTTTCGAGCCGCTCTGGAACAGAAATTATATTGAATATGTGCAGATAACAGTGGCTGAAGAAGTAGGTGTAGAAGATCGTGGAGGCTACTACGAAGGTTCTGGTGCCTTACGCGACATGATTCAAAACCACCTCCTGCAGTTGCTGTGCATGGTTGCTATGGAACCTCCTGTAACTTTTGAGGCCGAAGAAATCAGGAACAGAAAGGTAGATGTGCTGCAAGCCATTAAACGCTTCACGCGCGAAGAAGTAACCAAGAATGCTGTGCGTGGGCAATATGGGTCAGGTTGGCTTAAAGGGCAACAGGTGCCAGGCTACCGCGAAGAACAAGGTGTAGATCCTAAATCAGGAACAGAAACATACGCCGCCATTAAATTCTCATTAGATAATTGGCGTTGGAAGGGTGTTCCGTTTTACCTCCGCACTGGAAAGCGTATGCAGGAGAAAAGTTCTTCCATCACAGTTCAGTTCCGCCCTGTGCCGCACTTAACGTTCCCTACTTCCATGTCAGAAAGCATTCTGCCAAACCGTCTTATCATCAACATTCAGCCGCAGATGGACATCCGTTTGCGCTTTATGGCGAAGAAGACAGGCTTAGACATGGCCCTGACTCCAGCGGAAATGGTATTTGACTTCAACCGTTGCGCCGAGGGTGCACAGTCGCCAGAAGCTTATGAAACCCTGCTGTTAGATGCCATGCAAGGTGATGCTACTTTGTTTATGCGTTCGGACCAGGTGGAAGTAGCTTGGGAAGTAATTACACCAATTCTGGAAACTTGGGAATCGCGCCCATCGTTGGAGTTTCCTAACTATGCAGCGGGTATGTGGGGACCAGAAAATGCAGAAGCTCTGATTGCCCGAGAAGGCCATACCTGGACAGTTACACGACCTCATTAATTTAAAGATGTTACAGATATTCGAAGATAAAGCGCAAATAAGTAAAGTAGCCGCAGAACTTTTTGTAAAAACTGCTCAAGAAGCAGTGCAGCAGCATGGCCGCTTTACTGTAGCATTAACAGGAGGCTCCTCGCCCGTACAGCTGTACAACTTGCTGGCTGAGTCACCATACAAAGAGCAGGTGCCCTGGCAACAGACGCATATTTTTTGGGGAGACGAGCGCTGGGTACCGCTCACAGATGATAAAAGCAACGCTAAAATGGCCATGGACACTCTTTTGAGTAAAGTCCCTGTGCCAAAAGCACAGATTTACCCCATGTGGGCAGACACAGAACCAGAAGCATTTGCCCAGCAATATGAAGGAACACTGCAGCAACATTTTGGTCAGCAGGCCCCTCAATTCGATCTAATACTTTTAGGCATGGGTGATGACGGCCATACAGCGTCCTTGTTCCCTGGCACAGAAGTACTGCAGGAAAAAGATAGTTGGGTAAAGGCTTATTATCTCGAGCCGCAGTCTATGTATCGGATTACGCTTACTGCGCCGTTGATCAACAGAGCCAAAACAATTTGTTTTCTCACATTCGGGAGCAACAAGGCTCCTGCCTTATTTGAGGTGCTGGAAGGTGAACGAAATCCTGAAAAATTTCCTTCACAGCTAATTCAGCCACAGAACGGGGAAGTTATTTGGTTTGTTGATGAGGCTGCTGCTTCTAAGTTGAGCAGAAGTAAATAAGGTAAAGATTCATTAACTTCTGCCTAGCCGACAAAATTAATAGTAAACGAAAAGGCGACTATACATAGGTATAGTCGCCTTTTCGTTTACTATTGTGTCTTATACTAAGCTCTTATCAATCCATTACTTTTCACAATCCACTTATAGCTGGTAAGTTCCTCAAGAGCCATAGGTCCTCGAGCATGAAGCTTCTGTGTACTGATTCCAATTTCTGCTCCTAACCCAAACTGAGCACCATCAGTGAAGGCGGTAGAAGTGTTGGCATACACGGCTGCGGCATCCACGGCACGCATAAACTGTTCTATATGCTCCTCATTTTCTGAAACAATAGCTTCGCTATGCTGAGACGTGTATTTGTTTATATGATCAATCGCCTCCTCAAAACTATCTACTGTCTTAACAGCCATTTTAAGAGACAAAAACTCTGTGCCAAAATGTTCTACTGTTGCCTCATGAAGTCTTTCACTTGGATAGTTCTTCTGTAGGGCCGCAAAGGACGGAGCATCTGCAAATATCTCTACCTCTTTTTCCGCAAGCCCTTCGGCAATCTTTGGAAGGTCTGAAAGTCTATCTTTATGTATAACCAAACAATCAAGTGCATTACAAACACTTACACGACGAGTTTTAGCATTCACCACAATGCCTCTTCCCTTTTCCAGGTCAGCATATTCATCAAAATAAGTATGTACAATACCAGCTCCTGTTTCAATTACAGGCACTTTAGAATTCTCACGCACGTAGTTGATCAGGCCTTGGCTACCGCGTGGTATAATAATATCGACATACTCTACCGCTTGCAGTAACTGGTGCGTTGCCTCCCGATCTGGCGGCAGCAACTGCACAATATTTTTATCGACGCTGTTTTGCTCCAGCACCTCATGTATTAAACTAACAATGGCAGCGTTTGAATCTTTTGCATCACTGCCTCCTTTTAGCAGCAAGGCATTGCCAGAGCGCAAGCACAGGCTAAACACATCAAACGTTACGTTTGGGCGGGCCTCATAAATAATACCAATCACACCAAGAGGAACAGAGATTTTCTTCATTTCAAGCCCATTCTCTAGTGTCCGCTCCGTCAGCACCCGTCCTAGTGGAGAAGGTAAATTTGCAACGTTTAGCAAATCGCTGGCTATGGCAGCTATGCGCTCACCAGATAATTTTAACCTGTCGTATTTTGGATCAGTGACGTCCATACGATCTAGGTCTTTTTGGTTTGCAGCCAGTATAGTGTCAGTAGCTTGTTCGGCACTTGCAGCCAAATCTGTAAGTACTTTTACTACTTTTTCCTCTGGCAGCAAACTCAGTTTTCTGCTTGCCTGTTTTACATTACTAAAAACCTGTTTCAGACTCATATTTCTAGACGCTATGATATTCAAATAAATATAAATAATT
Source organism: Pontibacter harenae (assembly GCF_020907245.1). Lineage (GTDB taxonomy): Bacteria > Bacteroidota > Bacteroidia > Cytophagales > Hymenobacteraceae > Pontibacter > Pontibacter harenae. The sequence goes on from NZ_JAJJWH010000020.1 coordinate 24,041, forward strand.
GTAATGGACAATTGGTTTTTTGTTGTTCATGCCAACGTATTCGTTAGCCTTTTTAGAACCATATTCCGCTTTTCCAATTCCAATCTTCTCACCGTTCTCATCCTTTATCCGAATGATATCTCCTTTCGAGAAATCTCCAGATACAGCTACGAGGCCAACGGGCAACAAACTGTTTGCTTCAGAAGACAAAAGTGCTTCTTTAGCTCCTTCATTCACAATAACTTCTCCCTTGGTATAGTTATCGCTATAAGCAACCCATTTTTTTAGACCTGGTTTAGACGACTCTGGTTCGAAATAAGTTGCTTTAAGATTCTTATTGTAAAAGTCGTTTAGCACATTGTCACGGTTACCGTTCGCAATGTAAACATGGATACCTAGATAAGCCGCTTTTTTGGCCATTTTCATTTTGCTTTCCATTCCTCCCCTACCAAAAGCTGATTTAGTTGTAGAGATGTAACGGCCAATACCTTTGCTCTTGCGCCCAACATGCTCGATGAGTTTAGAATCAGGATCACTTGGATGCCCTTTATAAATACCATCTACATTGGTAAGCAAAATCAAGGTGTCGGCATCTATCATAGCTGCAGTCGTGCTGGCCAACTCATCGTTGTCTGTGAACATAAGTTCTGTCACGGCTACCGCATCATTCTCGTTTATGATAGGTATAATGTCGTGGTTGAGCAAACCCGTAAGGCAACCCTTTATGTTAAGAAAGTGTCTGCGAGAAAGAAAGTCCTGCGGCGTAACCACAATCTGTGCCACCCGATGCCCCTCTGCCTGAAAAAGATCTTTGTAGGCATAAATGATATCGATCTGGCCAACAGAAGCAAGAATTTGTTTTCTTACAACAGATTCCGTTTTTTCATCAAAGTTAATGTGGTTCCTGGCAAAGGCTACTGCTCCTGATGATACAAGCACCACCTGCAGGCCTTGCTCTTTCAGGAAAACCAGCTGCTTTACAAGCTTAGCCATTCGCTCTTTGTCTGGTGAGCCGTCGTCTTTGGTTAAAACGTTGGAACCTATTTTTACGACAACACGCTGTGGCTGATAATCCATGTATATTAATTCTGTTTTAACAAAATGAATAGAGGGCAACAAACAGAAGTTTGCTGCCTCTCTATAAAGAATATAATCTCCCTAAGCTGTAGAGGGTAAGATAGTTTGTTGACGCCCTGATACTGTGCTGTAGAAATGAGCACAGTAAAGAACCAGAGCAAAAGAAGGTATGAAGCAGGAGTAAATTGCCTACTTCGGGTAAGGTAAGGCCTTACCCTTGAAAGCTTTATTGCAGAAGCTCCTGCAATGCGCTAAAAGAAATTTTATTCGACTCTTTTTCGCGCTGCTCTTTTAGGTCGATTATTCTTTGGTGAGAACCTACAAGCCCCTTGATTACAGCTGAACTTAACCCTTGGTGCTCCATTTCATTTAAGCCGGTAATGGTACATCCTTCTGGCGTAGTTACTTTATCAATTTCCTGCTCAGGGTGAGACTTGTTGATGGCGAGTAAAGTAGAGGCTCCTTTGCTTATTTGTACTGCAATTTTTTGAGCATCTTCGGCATCCAAACCTAATTGAATACCGCCTTGAGTAACGGCTCTGATAAAACGCATGCAGAAGGCTATACCACTAGAACAAAGTACAGTCGCGGCTGCCATGTGCTCCTCCTCTATTACAAGTGTATCGCCAAGGCAGTTAAAAATGTCCTGCACCTTGTCCTCAACACTTTCCGCTTTCTTGTTAAAGGCAAGGCTAGTCATGGATGCTTGCACGGCAATAGCTGTATTCGGCATGCACCTTACAATTGGAAAGTCGCCTACTATTTTAAATATATGATCGATGGTAACGCCTGCAATAACGCTTAACAACACATGCTGCTCTGGATTTAGAATAGGTTTGATTTCATTTAGAACATGTTCCAGGTGAGCAGGCTGCACACAAAGTATGACATAGAGGCTATTTTTTACGGCAAAGCTATTGTCGCTCGTTACATGCAGTCCTTTGTCTTTTAAATGTTGTAAAGATTTCGTGTTTCTCCTGGTTACATATATGTTTTCTGGATTATACTTCCCATTGCTTAGTAGTCCTTCTGCAATGGCATTTCCAAGATTACCTGTTCCCAGGATAGCTACGTTATCGATGTGCATTCTAATGTCTTTTAAATTAATGATAGGTATAAATTAAGTATGTTTTCGGATACTCAGGACTGCAAAAGTACAAAAAATACCCTTGCCATAAAAATCCATCGGAACATCAACCTTTCAGACACACCTCCAACTCGCCTAAAATCCTTAGTAAAATACACCTTTAGATTTGTTCTATTCCAGCGCTAACTTTATAAGCATAAATTTAAAAAACAATGGCTGCCTTGCAAGAAACGATGTAAATTCAAATAACTATTAATCAGCTGATTGCAAACTTAAAATTGCTAGTTATGCTACTTCTTTTGTAACTAGTATAAGATAAATATATGTTTCCATTTAGCTGTACCACTACAAATTTCAAGGTGGCATTAGATGTAGTTAAACTAAAATTTTTATTTTTTTATATTTTTTTAATTAGCACAAGCAGAAGATGAGTCCTAACACTAATAATGGGCATAGAATCCTGATAACGGTAATTTGCAATTTCATAGGATTCTATACATTAACTTTATGTTATGATTTTACCAGAAGAAAATTAGAGGATTAAGATGGTCTATAAAGCAAAAGGCCAACCGTTCAGTAACGGTTGGCCTTTTGCTTTATAAGTGATGGAACAGACAAAACTATTACACTCCCCCTTTCTACATATAGAAACGACTTTAGCTTATAGTTTGCTTTTACCTGTCATATATTAGAAAGCCTTTCAGATCTAACTGAAAGGCCTTGTTACTGCATTTGAAGGCTCAATCAAGCTAATAGCAAACAAATCAACTATGTTATGTATGCTTTAAGTCTACAAGCCTTGCCCTACAACAATTCTCCTCAACCCGAGATGGCAGAAGATTTATCTTTATTTTCTATCTTCTACAATTATCCATTTAGTAGGTAGAATTTAGTGGCTTTAAAGCTTACTCTGCAAGCTTTACATTAACAGCATTGAGACCTTTGAGGCCTTTCTCAACCTCGAAAGTAACTTTATCATTCTCTTTCACTGCACCATCAATGCTATTTTGATGGACGAAAATGCTTTCCTGCGAAACGTGGTCTTTGATAAAGCCATACCCCTTACTAGTATTGAAGTGGGTAATAGTTCCCTTTCTGATAAGATCAGCAGGATCTATATCTTCTTGCTTCGGAATACTAATCTGTATGTCCTCTTGCTTCACAGCCTTTTTACGCTTCGGATCTGGAGGAGTAGTGGTAATGTTTCCATCATCATCTATATAAGCCATCATCTCGTCAATGCCTTTCCCTTTGTTTGAGTTGGCTTTACGATCTTCCTTCTTCTGCTCCTTATCTTCTTTTTTCTTTCTTCTTTTCTTTTCTTTTTCTTTTTTACTGAAAGTTTCCTGTGATCTACCCATATTGTGTATTTGATTTCTAAAAATTTAAACTTGAATTCTTATCAACGAAGTTTTTTGCACCCTTGTTAATACCTAAACAGGAAATTAGTCCCGTTACGTATCCACTTCTCAAAGAAGGTGTTATCATTGAACTCTCCAGACACTAATTCTTCGTCGTTTGAGTTTTTGTTCGTGCGAGAATTCATAAACTGCTGCAAAGAGTCTTGATTAGTTGGAGACCATTCCCTACCCTTTTGCAATGCTACACATAAGTACTCACGGGTTGTTATATCAACTATATATTTTCTGTTCATATTAAATATTAGGGAGCAACTTTTTTTAACCTGCTCAGGCTTTTTATTAAAGACAGCTAATTTTCTTTCCTGTGATAAATAAAAAAGCCTTACGGGGGTAAGGCTTTTTTATCAATGACTTATATGTTAAAACTAAGCACGCTTAACGTTAACCGCGTTTAGTCCTTTTCTTCCTTCTTGTAGGTCAAAAGTAACTTCGTCATTTTCTCTGATTTCATTTACCAAGCCAGATACGTGTACGAAATACTCCTGATCTGAATTTGTTTCTTTGATGAACCCGAACCCTTTCAGGTCATTAAAGAATTTTACTGTTCCTTTATTCATGTTGTTTTGTTTATTATACACCTACTACATTATCTGAGGCATATACGTTCATTATTTGTTACAATGTACAATAAAAAATTTACAATACCATAAATTCGGATATAATAGACAGATTATCTTCTATAAGCATAATTATATACTCGAATTATGCTTATAGAAGATAGCTTCTGAAACTATTTCTTAGGAAGTAATCTTCTAACTGTTTTGCACCAAAAGCATTTGTAATAGGGTGCCGAGCACAAAATTTTCAAAGCAAAAAGTACTATAATAGCGATCAAATTTTCTTCTTATTCAAGTTTATCACACCTTTTTTCGCAGAAATACTGTATATATAAAAGCTATTGCTTACAAATGTTTTCATTTTGAGTGTTAGTCCATTTTCAATCGTGAACTGGCATGGTTATGGCAATACTCACTATTAAAACAGCGTTAAATTTTAGTTACCTTTACAAACAAAACTCCTTTACAGCACTAAGTGTAGGAGTATTATTTCCCTTTCTGATTCGTCTTTCTGCAGTATACAAGGCTCTGAATAACCAAATCAAGAAGTACATCACAATCAATTTCCCCACAGTTTGCAATCCTTCATGTCACAAAAATTAAAATTCATAAACACAGACCAATCAGTATTCTTCGCCACAACCCGAAAAAGAGTAGACACTTATTTTAAAGAACAAGGAATTTCAAAAAACGCTAACAGCTTAATGTGGACCAAAACCGTCTTCTACCTCATTAGCTTTTTTTCGCTTTACCTACTAATATTGTCAGGATGGTTTAGTGGCTGGGCAATGCTTGGTATGACTGCCGTACTAGGGGCATTTGCAGCCTTTATTGGATTTAATATTTGCCATGACGCTATTCATGGGTCATTTTCGAAGAACAGCAAAGTCAACAAAGGCCTTAGCTATCTATTTTATTTAATCGGTGCCAATCCTTACTTATGGAATATTTCGCACAATATTGTGCATCATACTTTTACGAATATACCTGGTCATGACGAGGACATAGAAGTAGCTCCAGGATTAATAAGGTTAGATGAAAATGAAAAGGTGAACGGCATACAACGTTTCCAGCACTTATATGCTTTTGGGTTATACGGGTTAGCCTCGTTATCTTGGGTACTACGTAAAGACTATGTTAAGTTCTTCCAAAAACAAATTGGAGACCATAATCTTAAGCACCCTAAATCAGAGTATTTCAATCTGTTCTTTTACAAAGTTTTGCATTACTTTATTTTTATCGGAGTACCTATTTTGGCTTTGGATATAACGTGGTGGCAGGCAGTAGTCGGGTTCTTTGTGCTTCACATGGCCGAAGGCATTGTAATGGGTTTGGTTTTTCAGTTAGCGCACGTTGTAGAGGGCACAGATTTCCCAATTCCAAATGAACAAGGCAATGTGGAGGAGGCATGGGCAAATCACCAAATGCGAACAACGGCCAATTTTGCGCCAAAAAGTGCAGTTGCCAGTTTTCTTCTAGGTGGTCTAAACAGGCAGATTGAGCATCACCTTTTCCCAAAGGTATGCCACATACACTATCCTGAAATTTCGAAAATAGTGAAACAAACTGCCAAAGAGTTTAACCTGCCCTACATGGAAAGTGAAAGTTTCTGGTCGGCCATAGTTTCTCATTACCGTGTACTCAGAAAGCTAGGTAAAGAAGCCTATGAGACGCAGCGCAGGACCAGTGTTTTAGTCAGCAGATAAACAGGACTTAATTTTATTGTTCAAGCTGCATAGATAAGCTCGACATAAATATTTGTTAACAGTACCAACAATAAAGCGGCTGCCTTAGTTAAGGCAGCCGCTTTATTGTTTGAGAACATTTAGCTTTACAGAGATCATGTTTTTCAATAGGTGTAGCATTAGTTGAAGGAAGCTCCCCCCTCTTGTAGGCTTTATTATAAACTAAACATATTAGCAAATGCTAAAAAACTGTACCTTTACACTATGGAAATCTTAATCGGAATAGCTGCTTTTTTAGGAGGATTAGTGTTGGCCTTTCTGGCACAGAGGGGAAAGCAAAGCGCTTTACAACAGAACCTGAACCAGGCACAAGTAACGCAGGGGGTGTTAGAAGGACAGGTGAAGTTGAAAACAACTGAAACCGATCAACTGAAGGCGCAATTACGCGAGGCCCAAACGGAGACGCTCGAGTTAACGAATGCGCTTACAAAAGTAGAGACAGACTATGACCACCTGAGGCAACGCATGCAAGAGCAGGCAAAGGAACTGGAGCAACTAAGAGAGAAATTCTTGCAGCAGTTCCAGAGCATTTCGAACCAGGTGCTCATGACAAACGCGGAGCACTTCAACAAGGCTTCTTCTGAGAATTTGGAGCGTATTCTATCTCCTCTAAAAGAACGTATCAAAGAGTTTGAAACAAAGGTCGACCAGACTTATGAGAAGTCGCTGAAGGAAAGTATTTCTCTTAAAGAGCAGATTACGCAGCTAGCCTCGCTAAATCAGCAGATGAGCCAGGATGCACTCAACCTTACTAAAGCTTTGAAGGGAGAAAGTAAAACACAGGGAAACTGGGGAGAATACCTGCTAGAAAGCCTCCTAGAGAAATCGGGTTTGCGCAAAGGCGTACATTATGAGCGTGAGGAAGTGCGACAAAACGATGAAAGCAAGGTATACCGTCCCGACGTTATCATTCGCCTGCCCGATAACAAGCATCTCATCATTGACTCTAAGCTTTCGTTGGTGGCTTACGAAGCCTATTGCAGTTGCGAAGATGACAATCAGCTGGAAGTATACTTACGCAGCCACATCAACTCCATCCGCACCCACTTCACCGACCTTGGTCGTAAAAACTACCATCGCCTGACTGGAATCAATTCCCCAGATTTTGTGATGATGTATATACCTATAGAGCCTGCTTTTAACCTGGCACTGCAGCACGACCATGATATTTTTACAGATGCTTTTGATAAAAATATTGTGCTAGTTACCACCTCTACCCTATTGGCAACGCTTCGCACAGTGGCAGGTGTTTGGCGCCAGGAAGACCAGAAGCGCAACGTAATCCGAATAGCTGAAGAAAGTGGCAAACTTTACGACAAATTTGTGGGCTTTGTAGATGACCTAAAAACAATTGGCAAACACTTAGAAAACAGCCAAAGCTCCTACAATGCAGCAATGAACAAGCTTACGGAGGGAAAAGGAAACCTGGTTCGCCGCGTAGAGATTCTGAAAGAGCTTGGCGCTAAGACAAGCAAGACAATTGATGACAACCTACTGCAGGAGGCACAGGTAAAAGAGGAGCATAAGGAAGAGTTTTAACAGAAGAGTGGCTGTTAGTACATTATGATCTGAAATTGTCAGTCGCACGGATCTAGAATTGTTGAAGATATGATAGCTTAGTCTCCGCTGATCGCGCGCATTTTGTAGATTAATGCAACACCAAGCGATGATCAAAAAAGGAATATGAGATCTATAATAGAGGGGTACTGAGGTTTTGTACGGACAACTATAGTCTTAGACATAACATTTGCGCCTCCTACTAAAGAACATTATCTTAGTAGGTCGAAATATATCTAACCGCATGAAAAAACTAATCTATACAGGCTTAACAGCAGCCATACTCCTTTCGTCCTGTTCTAGCCAGAAAACAGAAACAGCAGGTACTGAAGCAACAGTAGAAATGACTTCTGTGCAGCAAGAAGCACAAGCTTTCTTAGATGAATACTCAAACAAATATCAGCAGCTGTACACAGCTTCAGCTGAGGCCGAATGGGCATCTAATACAAAAATTGTAGAGGGCGATACCACCAATGCAGCTGCAACTCGCAGGGCTAACGAAGCTTTTGCCGCCTTTACTGGTAGCGTTGAAAATATTGAAAATGCCAAGGCGATGCTGGAGAAAAAAGACCAGCTGACGCCCCTACAGGTAAAGCAGTTTGAAGCCATTCTTTACGCTGGTGCCAACAATCCTCAGGTTATTCCTGATGTAGTAAAAGCGAGAATAAAAGCAGAAACGGAACAAACAGAAAAGCTTTACGGCTTTAACTATAAAGTCTTTCAACAGGAAGTTGCGACAAACGACATCGACAACATCTTGAAAAATGAGAAAGACCTGAAGAAGCGCCTGGAAGCTTGGAGAGCCAGCAAAGAAGTGAGTAAAAACCTTCGCGAGGGTATTCTGAACTTACGCGACCTCCGCAACCAAACAGTACAAAGCCTCGGATACGACGATTACTTCTCTTATCAGGCTTCCGATTACGGCATGACCCGTGAGGAAATGATGGCACTGATGGAGAAATTGAATGAGGAACTTCGTCCGCTGTACCGAGAACTACACACATATGCCCGCTACGAACTGGCCAAAACTTATGGCGTACAGGTACCCGATTACTTGCCTGCCCACTGGCTACCGAACCGTTGGGGCCAGGATTGGAGTGCGATGGTAAATGTAGAAGGTATAGACTTAGATGCTGCATTAAAACCTAAAGGCGAAGAATGGCTGGTAAAACAAGCCGAACAATTTTATGTAAGCCTCGGATTTCAGGAGTTGCCACAGTCGTTTTACGAAAAATCGAGCTTATACCCTTTGCCAGCCAATGCCAACTATAAAAAGAACAACCACGCCTCTGCCTGGCACATGGATCTAGATAAAGACGTGCGCAGCCTGATGAGTGTGGAGCCAAACGCCGAGTGGTATGAAATAACGCACCACGAATTGGGCCACATTTATTACTACATGACCTATACAAACCCTGACGTACCTGTGCTGCTGCGTGGTGGTGCGAACAGAGCTTACCACGAAGCAATGGGTAGCTTGATGGGCTTGGCGGCTATGCAGAAACCATTTTTGGCTGAACTAAATCTGATCGACAAAAACACACAGACAGATGAGGTGCAGACACTACTGAAGGAAGCGCTAAGCTATGTGACTTTTATACCTTTTGCAGCAGGTGTGATGAGCGAGTGGGAACATGATTTCTATGCTCAGAACTTATCTGCCAACCAGCTGAACAAGCGCTGGTGGGAGCTAGCCAAAAAGTACCAGGGAATGGTGCCACCAACGGAGCGTGGGGAGGAATACACAGATGCGACTACCAAAACGCACATTAATGACGATGCTGCTCAATATTACGACTACGCGCTGTCTTATGTCATATTATTCCAGCTACACGACCACATCGCTAAAAACATCTTAAAGCAGGACCCGCACGCCACCAATTATTACGGTAGCAAAGAGGTAGGAAACTTCCTACGCGATATCATGTACCCAGGTGCTTCCGCAGATTGGCGCCAGATGCTGAAAGACAAAACGGGTGAAGAGTTAAGTGCCCGTGCCATGGTAGCCTACTTCCAACCGCTGATGGAGTACTTGAAAGAGCAAAACAAAGGCAGAAAGTATACACTTTAAGTAATTATAAATGTTCAGCAAGTACAGAAAGCCGCAGCGGGTAACCGTTGCGGCTTTTTAGTTTTGATTTCTGGAGAAAGTATTTACGCTACGTTTTGCAGCAGGAAGAATGAGAATGTAACAAAGGACTCTAGCCACACATAGCTAACATTGCCTTAAACATATAAATGCTTATATTTCTATTTCAAACTAACCTATAACTAATCTAGCAGCACCTTATGTCATGAAGAAAACCACACTAATCAACCTCTTACTCCTCCTCTTTCCCCTCACTACTATTCTGGCCCAGAAGCTACCAAGCATCTCTTCTAAAACTGAAAACATGAAGCGCTACGGCGGCTATTTTCCTTTTTACTATGATGAGGCTTCTGGCAAAATATGGCTGGAGGTAGACAAACTGAACCAGGAGTTCCTGTATGTAAACTCATTGCCAGCAGGCCTTGGCTCTAACGATATCGGCCTGGACCGCGGGAAATTAGGCGGTGAGCGTGTCGTGTATTTTGAAAAGATCGGGCCAAAAGTAATGTTGGTACAGCCGAACCTCTCCTACCGCGCCATTACCGATAACCCGAATGAAAAAAGAGCTGTTGAAGAGTCTTTTGCGAAGTCTATTATCTGGGGCTTTAAAGCAGAAGCTGAAGAAGGTGGTCGCGTACTTGTAGATGCCTCTGAATTTTTGTTAAGAGATGCCCATGATGTGGTGGGTAGCATTCGTAGAGCACGCCAGGGCAGCTACCGTCTTGATAACAGCCGTTCGGCAGTATACTTGCCACGCACTAAAAACTTCCCTAAAAACACAGAGTTTGAAAGCACCCTTACCTTTACTGGCGGCGACGATGCAGGCCGTTATGTAAGACAAGTAGCACCAGATGCAGGAGCCCTGACTTTACGCCAGCACCACTCTTTCATCGAGCTGCCCGATAACAACTACAAACCACGAGAGGCCGATCCACGGGCTGGCTTCTTCGGTATCTCCTACTATGATTATGCTACCCCAGTTGACGAAAATATTGAGAAACGTTACATAGCCCGCCACCGCATACAGAAGAAAAACCCAGGTGCAAAAGTTTCTGAGGCCGTAAAGCCTATCGTGTACTATGTAGATAACGGTGCTCCCGAACCTATTCGTTCTGCTTTGCTTGACGGCGCGCGTTGGTGGAACCAGGCTTTTGAAGCTGCTGGCTATAAAGATGCTTTTCGTGTAGAAGTGTTGCCCGACACCGCCGACCCTATGGATGTGCGCTACAACATTATTCAGTGGGTACACCGCAGCACGCGTGGCTGGTCATACGGTGCTTCCGTTACCGACCCTCGTACAGGAGAAATCATCAAAGGACACGTCTCGTTGGGATCTTTGCGTGTGCGCCAGGACTACCTGATTGCTGAAGGCTTGCTTGCACCTTACGAAGAGGGTAAACCTGCAAATAAAACCATGATGGACATGGCGCTGGCGCGGATCAGACAACTGTCGGCACACGAACTGGGGCATACTTTAGGCATCATGCATAACTATGCCGCTAACAACAATGCCTCTGTAATGGACTATCCACACCCACAAGTTAAGTTAGATAGAGCTGGCAAGATAGACTTGAGCAAAGCCTATGACAGCGGCATTGGAGAATGGGACAAAGTAGCTGTAACTTATGGCTACCAGGATTTCCCGCAGGGAACTAACGAGAAAAGAGCCCTAGAAGACATATTAGCCAACGGCAGAAGCCGCAACCTGCTTTTTATCTCCGACCAAGATGCCCGTGCACCAGGTGGCGCACATCCTGTTGCCCACCTTTGGGACAATGGAACAAACGCTTCTGACGAGTTGCTACGTGTACTAAAAGTACGCAAAGAAGCCCTGAAGAATTTTTCTGAAAACAATATAAAACCAGGAGCTGCTATGAGCACGTTGGAAGATGTGTTAGTGCCGATCTACAACTTTCATCGTTACCAGGCAGAGGCAGCTGCTAAGCTGGTGGGTGGAGTTAACTATACTTATGCTCTTCGGGGAGACGGCCAAACCGTAACGGAAGTGCTGGATAAGCGGGAACAGCAAAAAGCACTGGATGCTTTGTTGCAAACACTTTCACCAGAAACACTTACTCTGCCTGAAAACATCATCAAGTTGATTCCACCGCGAGCACCAAACGTGCGCAGTAGCGAGCTTTTTGCTAAACGCACTGGCCTTACCTTCGACCCACTAGCAGCTGCCGAGGCATCAGCAGATTTTACACTTTCCTTCTTGCTACATCCACAGCGCGCAACCCGTTTAGTTGAGCTTGGAGCACGCAGTAACAGCCTTAGCTTGGAAGATGTAACGCGCCAGCTAATAGATAAAACCTGGGAAAGCCGCCGTGCAAAAGGCTTGGAAGCTCAGGTACAGTTGCAAACAGAACAGGTGGTACTAACACACCTATTGGCCCTTGCGCAAAATGAGAGCGCTTCTTACCAAGCCCGTGCTATTTCCAAAGCCGCCATAGCAGACATAAAAGAGTTTGCCACTAGCCAAGCCAAACGCACCCGAGACAATGCCTACCGCGCGCATCTCCGTTTTGCGTTGGAAAGAATAGAAAATCCTGAAGAATACAAACCTACCCGAGCACTAGATCTACCTCCTGGTTCTCCAATTGGTAGCGGGAGTGTTTTAGGCTGTGATTGATGATTAAGTCAAACCACTAAAAAATTTCTGTTCAGCTTAGCCCCTGCCAAACAAGATTTGGCAGGGGCTATTCTTGTTTAGAGAACTGAGTGCATATACTCCCATTCTGCAATAAAAAGCACTACCATAAGACTTTGTTTCACCTAAGAGGAGAAGCTTCCCTCCTTCGACAAGGTGGATTCGTAAGCTGTGGCTACACTGCTCATGAGAAGAATAAAGAAAGTCATCTAATGTTAGAGCCTAGCTTCTTTATTACACATAAAAAATTATAAACATCATTTTTCTAACTGACGGAGCGCATATTTTTCTGAAGCGTTGGCTTGTACTTTTATACTGTAGTTCAGAGGTGAATAAGCCTGCTAAACTACTATGTTTCACTTACATAAATTTAGCAGCCATGAAAACCATTTTAGTACCCGTTGACTACTCCGAGAATTCTAAAAATGCTTTACATTACGCGCTCGAAATAGCTAAAATAGCTGGCGCGGATGTCAAACTTTTTCATGCCTTCTTCCCGATCATGTCGCCCCCAGCGGCATATGAGGTAATGAATGTAATACAGGCTCTTGAAGAAGGAAGACAAAAAGAACTGGAACTCTTTGCCGATGAAGCCATAAAAGCCTTTGCTGTTAAGGCTGATATAGGTGATGTAAAAATAACCTGCGTTGCCAAAATGGGAGGCATTTATGAACTGATCTTACAGGCGATAGAGAAGTATAAAGCTGACCTTGTAGTGATGGGAATGCAGGAAGGTGAAGCCGTGAGCCAGGCATTATTCGGTAGTACCACCATCTCTGTTATGCAGGAAAGCCAGGTTCCAATCTTAGCTGTTCCGAAAGGTGTACCATTCAGAAGTTTCAGTTCAGCGGTTTTTGCTGCAGACTTGCAAAATTACCAGATAATGCGGATCTGCACATGCTACGAGATTTCTTAAAGATTTTCAAGGCAAAACTACAAGTGCTGCATCTGTACCGAACTGCAGAACAGTTTGATGCACATAACTCCTTAGAAGTTTTCTACAGAAACTTCCAAGACATAGATTACGACTTTTCTTTTGACTTGCGCAAAGATGTGGCCGCGGGTATCCAAGACTTTGTGCAGGAACAACAGGCAGACCTGCTGGTAATGATCCCGCAAAAACATAACTTCTTTGCAAGGCTGCTCGATTTAAGTATTACAGCTAAGATAACAACGCACCCGTTGGTGCCACTGCTAGCTTTGCCGTCTACTATTTTACATCAAAAAGAAAGAGCTAAAAAAGAAGCTGCTGTGGCAGATTAAGACTGAAAATTTTTCAGTTACGCTTCTCATAATAAGTTTAAAAACTGTCAAAATTTCTTTCTAACCAGAATGGCAAGAGGCTTGCTGATAGATTATTAGATGATTTAAGTTAATGTAAAAACTGAACAACATTTAATGTTTAACTTAAAGAACGAAGGGAGGGTACAACAATGGGTACATTAATGAAAAATGACCGAAGCTTGTTTCCAAGCATTCCTTCATTCTTTGACGATAGCATGTTAAGGGACTGGTTTAGTTGGCCTCTTACAAATAACACACAACAAAGTTCAGTTCCTGCTGTGAATGTGAAAGAAACAAGTGATGCTTTTGAATTGGAAGTTGCCGCTCCAGGCATGAGCAAAGAGGATTTTAAGGTAGAGCTGGACAACAACATGCTTGTGATCTCCGCCGAAAAAGAGAATAAGCATAAAGAGCAGGATAGCCATGGTAACTATACCCGCCAAGAGTTCAGCTACCAATCTTTCACACGTTCATTTGCCTTGCCTGAGAGATTAGTTCAGGGCGAGCAGATTTCTGCCAAGTATCACGATGGCATACTTCATATTACTGTTCCTAAAACAGAGGAGGCCAAAGTGAAGCCAGCAAAACAAATTGAAATATCATAATTTAAAAGGCGGTGCTCTCACCGCCTTTTTTATTTATGCCTAGCATTTAAGATGCTTTTGCACTTATGGTAAACCATTTCACCAATACCCACATATCAGAAAGCTTAACTTTTAAATTAAAGAACACACCTTGTTTCGCATCTATAAAAGAAGTAGGTAAACCAAACCTTTTGCAGTAATTTCGCCCTTTCAAAAACTGGCATTGCAAAAAGCAGTACACTGTAGTACAACTAGCTCAATGCCTAAACAACATGGAACCAAAGAGATTAAATAAATTTATAAGTGATGCAGGCTTTTGCTCTCGTAGAGAAGCCGATGAGTTGCTTGAGCAAGGTAGGGTAACCGTTAATGGTAAAATTCCACAGCCTGGCACTATGGTAACGGCCAAAGATAAAGTGCGCATCGACGACGAACTGCTAAACACAAGGGACGAAGCGCCAGTATTTTTGGTGATGAATAAAGCTGCTGGTATTGCCACAACATCCGACACATCTGCCCGAAACAATATTATCTCCGCACTTAATCACCCTGCTTCTTTAAAACCAATCGGTTTAATGGATAGAGATGCTGAAGGATTAATTTTCCTGAGCAACGACAGTGAACTAGTAAACCGCATGACGAAGGGAGACTATAAGTACGAAAAAGAATATGTGGTAACTGTTGATAAAATCATCACGCCTGACTTTCTGAAAAAGATAGGAGACACTGGTACAGCAGAACTTGGAGAAGAGAAAAAGTTAAACCAAGTTTCGAAGTTAACCCCTACCCGCTTTCGAATTGTGCTGGAGCCAGGGACTAACCACCACGTTAAGAGGCTAGTAGAGGCGTTAGGCTATAAACTTGTGAAGTTAAAGCGTACTCGTGTACATAATATTTCGCTTGGCAAGCTTGCTATTAACCATTGGCGTACGCTTACAGAACCAGAAGTAGCTGATTTGAGAAAGGTGTTATCTTCTAAAGTGGCTTCACGTGCACCAGCTTACGGCACTACCTCTGGCAAACCTTCTTTCTCTGGCAGAAGCAATACCTCAAGACCAACAAGGGGAGCAGCCGCAAAGCCAGGGCAATCTTCGAGTGCAACAACTGGCAAGAGAACCTCTTCTAGAAGTGGCGACCCAACAAACAAAGGGAATCGGGGAGCAACTAAAGGTCCTGCACGTGGGGCATCTGGTAGAAGCGGTACACCAAGAAAGACGCGCTAAGTTTTATATTCAGATAAGCAAAAAGGGTAGCTGCAATATGATTATGCAGCTACCCTTTTTGTTTAGAGACACCTTCAGCTTATAAAAAGCTATGCAAGTGCATCAACGTTTACTATGTCTGGCTATTTCTGCAAGCTATACGCCACTGTAAGCGCTAAAGCCTCCATCCACAATTACTGTCTCGCCATTCATAAAGGCAGAAGCATCGCTCAGCAGATAAACCAAAGTTCCTGTCAATTCCTCTGGATCGCCTAAGCGCTGGTAGGGCGTATTCGTGATGAACCGTTGTGCTCTATCAGTGGGGCTACCATCGGGGTTGAGAAGCAGCGTACGATTCTGCTCAGTCAGAAACACACCTGGTGCCAGCGCATTTACTCTTATTTTGCCTCCGTAGCGCAAACCTAGCTCAACCGCCATCCATTTCGTATATCCTTCTATCGCAGTTTTAGCCACTGTGTAGCCCAAAACTCTGGTCAGAGGCCTTTGAGCGCTAATGGAAGAAATATTGATAATGACACCTTTACCTCTCTCCGCCATTTCTCTGCCAAATACCTTAGTAGGTATAATTGTACCAAACAAGTTGAGATCAACTGCTTTGCGAGTGTCCTCTATGTTTAAGTCAAAAATATCCTGGTCAGGTTGAATGGTAGCACCAGGCAGGTTACCGCCAGCGGCGTTCACTATTCCGTCAATGCTACCCCAGGCACGTAACACTTGTTCTTTGGCAGCCTCCATTTCAGCCTCGTTCAACACGTCTGCCAAAACAGCAATGGCCTCCCCTCCTGCTGCTTCTATAGCGGCCACACGTTCTTCGGCACGTTCTTTATTTCTGCCCAACACAGCTACTTTAGCGCCAGCTTTTGCAACAGCCAAAGACCATGCAGCACCCAGAACACCAGTAGCGCCTGTTATTACTATTACTTTTTCCTTCAAAGAGAACTTTTCTAATCCTTCCATTAGCTATATTTAGGTGATAGAAAATATTGATGTATGCGTTTTAAAATAGACAGTATGAATCACCTCAGCTTATAAGCCGAGGCAATAAAAATGAATCATCCTTCCCAAACACCCATTTTACCTAATTGGTAGTCTCTAAAGGCTTCCCTTATTTCCTCTTCAGTGTTCATTACAAAAGGACCATGGGAAATAACAGGTTCGTTGTAAGGCAGAGCGTGTCCAAAAAGAATGACGGCATCTTCTATAGCTTCTACTTTTATTTCATCGCCTTCATTTCCGAACTCCACCAGGTGCAGTTTCTCAACATTTTCTCCGTTTACTTTGACTCTTCCGCGAACCACATAAAAGAAGATGTTACGTTCTGCAGCAACAGTAGCGGTAAAAGCACCTCCAGCCTTAAGCTCTATACTTGTCATGTGTATGTCGCTAAGGGATTGGATCGGCCCCTGCTGATCTTTCCAACTTCCTGAAATCAGGTTCACTGTTACCTTGCCTTCATCTTCTGATATAACAGGAATTTGTTCTTTCTGCAAACCAATGTAGCTGGGCTTCACCATTTTGTGCTTCGCTGGCAGGTTAAACCAGAGCTGCAGCACCTCTAAAGGTCCTCCCTCTTTTTTAAATTTGCCAGATGACACCTCCGCATGAATAAGGCCACTGCCAGCTGTCATCCACTGTATACCACCTGCCTCTATCACACTCTGACCTCCACCAGTATCCTGATGCATGATATCACCCTCCAGAATAAAAGTTAGTGTTTCGAAGCCGCGGTGCGGGTGCGGGCCAAATGGAAGCCCTCGGTTATTCGCTTTGTATGTTTGAGGCCCGTGATGATTCAGGAATAGAAAAGGATCTATATATTCTACTTCGTGTGTTGGCATAGCCCTATAGGTAACCAAATCATCCATAGGTGCATACGCGGCTTTATGTATTTTTTTGATGTTTCTCACAGCAGAAAGATTTATAGGTTGTAAACTCTAAATAATGTATATACATTAATATTAGCAAACGCTATCAAAACTGATTGGTTACAAGAGGTAAAATCTCTCCAGGAACAGCAACTTTCTAAGCTTTGAACTTAGCAACAGCACTAGAAATATTGTTTTAATAAAAAAGCCATTCTTACCAGAAGCATCTGATAAGAATGGCTTTGAATACAAAAACTGAATGTGGGAGGATCTACTAAAAAAGATCAGATGATAAGTATCTGTCGCCACGGTCGCATATAATACATACGACAACACCCTCATCTAAAGATTCTATCAATTTAGTGGCGGCAAAAACGGCTCCCCCGCTGCTCATGCCAGCAAACACACCCTCTTCACGCGCTAACCTGCGAGTCATGGCAGTAGCTTCGGCTTGCGATACATCAATAACAGTATCTACCCGCTCCCGCTCAAAAATCTTTGGAAGGTACTCTTGTGGCCAACGTCTGATTCCAGGAATTTGAGAACCTTCTACAGGCTGAGTGCCAACAATCTGGACATTATCATTTTGCTCTTTCAGGTAACGAGACACTCCCATAATAGTACCCGTAGTGCCCATTGATGAGACAAAATGCGTAACAGTTCCCTGCGTATCCTTCCAGATTTCTGGACCCGTAGAAGCATAATGAGCCATGTAGTTATCAGGGTTGGCGAACTGATTCAGCACCAGGTATCCACCTTTTCCAACCTGCTCCTGTACATAGTCTATAGCCGCTTCCATGGAGCCTTCGGCTGGCGTAAGAATAACCTTTGCGCCATAAGCCTCCATTGTTTTAACTCGTTCTTGAGTAGCATTGGCTGGCATCACAAGTTCAATCTCGAACCCGAACAAACGAGCAATCATAGCCAGAGCTATACCTGTATTCCCGCTAGTTGCCTCTATAAGTTTCATACCTAGTTTAAGCTCTCCACGGTCCAGAGCTCCTTTAATCATCCCATAGGCAGCACGGTCTTTCACACTCCCACCTGGGTTATTACCTTCCAGTTTCGCCAGCAGTTTTACGCCAGGTTTAGTATTTATATTGCTTAACTCCACAAGCGGAGTATTACCAATAAATTCAAGTAAGGATGCCATATCAGAATAAATGTATCTATACTGGTTTATCGTACAAAGGTAAGGCTTATTTCCAACTACTCTGAATGGCTCTTAAAATTAGTACACCCCCTTTCCCTATAGTTACACTAAAGATTTTTTTTTACAGAAAGGAAGCGCAGCAAGAAAACCTTGCGAAACAAATACCCCACCTGCCAATATGAGCCAGGTGGGGTATCAGAAAAATTATCTAAACTTATTGCTTTAGCAGCTTAAGCAGTTCTTCGGCTACTCCTTCCGATGAAGCTGGGTTTTGGCCCGTAATCAGCAAACCGTCCCGTACAACGTGCGGCTGCCAGTCTTCTACTTTCGAGTAATTTCCTCCAAGCTCCTGCAACTTATCTTCTACCAGAAAAGGCACAATCTCTGTTAAGTTTACAGCCTCTTCCTCTGAGTTGGTAAAGCCAGTAACATTTTTACCTTTAACCAATGGCTCTCCGTCTAGACCTTTTACTTTAGCAAAAACTGCTGGGGCATGGCAAACTGCTGCTACGGGTTTTTCCAGCTTTGCAAACTCTTCTATTAGTTTGATAGACCACTCGCTTTCGGTTAAATCCCAGAGTGGCCCATGGCCTCCTGGGTAGAAAACGGCATCATAATCATCAGCTTTTACTTCAGCAAGTTTTACTGTGTTCATCAGTTTGTTTTGCAGCTCCTGATCGCCGTTATAGCGGTCAGTGGCTTCGGTTTGCGCACCAGGTGCTTCACTGCTTGGGTCTACGGGCGGTGCACCTCCTTGCGGAGAAGCTAGCGTAACCTCAACTCCCGCATCTGAGAGTACATAATAAGGTGCTGCGAATTCTTCCACCCAAAACCCAGTCTTCTTTCCTGTGTCACCGAGTTCGGAGTGTGATGTTAAAACGAATAATACTTTCATAGTTTAATTTTTGGTTTTGCAGGCATCTTCAGTTTGATGCCTTTTAAATAAATACTTAGTTAATCCATAAAAAGATATAACATACTCTTGGCAGAAATCGCTTTCAACGTGAAAGAATTTGTTTATTGTGTGAGGCAACTTCACTAGAACTGGAGCCAGTAATAATGCAGGTTTATTTATTTGCAGCAACTCTCCAAATAATATTGCTGGCATCGTCAGAAACAAGCAAAGCTCCATTAGGCAAAACAGCAACACTTACAGGTCGGCCATGCACATCGCTACTACCTGCATTGGCGATAAAACCCGTAAGAAAATCTTCTGGTTTACCTGTTGGGCGGTCGTTCTGAAAAGGCACGAAAAGCACTTTATAGCCAGAGAATTCAGAGCGGTTCCAAGAGCCATGCTGTGCTATAAATGCCCCGTTTTTATACCTTTCTGGAAAAGTGCTTCCATCATAAAAGGCTAAACCCAAAGATGAAGTGTGTGATCTGAGTTGTACATCGGGCACCAAGGTTTTTTGCACCAGATCTGGCCGCCCTCCTTTCAGGCGTGGATCTACATTTTGGCCGAAGTATGCATAGGGCCAGCCATAAAAGCCTCCTGGTTTTACACTTGTTAAGTAATCTGGCACCAGATCATCTCCTAGATTGTCTCTTTCGTTTACTACCGTCCAAAGGGTATTGGTGTTAGGTGCCCAGTCCATGCCTACAGGGTTGCGAAGGCCGCTGGCATAAACGCGTTCACCTGTGCCATCAGGATTAATTTCCAGAATGTTTGCACGGCGCTTCTCCTCATCCATGCCATACTCCCCCACATTGCTGGCAGAACCCACTGATATGTAAATTTTAGATCCGTCGGTATTGGCTATAAGGTTTCTGGTCCAGTGGTGGTTATAGCCGCCTGCTGGTAAGTCCAGAATTTTCTCTCCTTTTCCTGATATGCTGGTTTGGCCTTCTTTGTATGGGTACCGAACCACCCCGTCAGTATTGGCTACATAAAAATAATTGTTCAGCACGAGCATGCCGTAAGGCTGGTTTAGTCTGGTCATAAACACTTTCTTCAGCTCAGGCTTTCCATCGTTGTTCGTGTCTCGTATCAGCGTAATTTGATTGGCACTTTTTTCTTCGTCATCACTTTCGGCCACAAATATGTCGTTGTTAGGAGCTACATAAATTCGTCGCGGGTGTTTCAGGTTATCAGCAAACCTGGTTACGGTAAAGCCAGCAGGTGCTACAGGCGTTTCGCCATCAGCCCATCCGATAATGTTGCTTCGTTTTTCTGCGTCGTGTGTGGTGTCGGGTGGTGGTAAAATCAGGTTCTCATTTACGGCAGTGCTTACCGTATCTACATTTTGTCCGTTCCCGCTGGCACCTTCACTTTCTGCTACTCTCTGAGACTCGCTACAACTGGAAAGAGTAACGGCAAAAAGTATAGCTAACCCAGGTAATGTTTTCATAGTAAATTTCATGCTTTGTTAAGTTGGTTTTAAAACTAAGCAATCTATACGGCAAGAAGAGCCTTAGGTATAGTCACACGCTTAACAATCCTACCAGCTTTGTTTAACCTGTTCTTACCGCTCAATTTATTATCTTTGCTCAAAGATTCCGCAACTGTTGAGACAGCCAATCCGCAAAATAATACATATTGATATGGATGCTTTTTTCTCATCTGTAGAGCAGCGAGATAACCCCGAACTGCGAGGAAAGCCTGTGGCTGTGGGTGGCTCTAAAGCAAGAGGTGTAGTGGCCGCGGCTAGTTACGAAGCGCGTAAGTATGGTGTTCACTCTGCACTAGCATCTAAAATTGCGGCACAGAGATGCCCGCAACTTGTTTTTGTTAAGCCTCGCTTTGAGGTATACAGTGCCGTTTCGAGACAGATACGGGAAATCTTCCATCAGTACACCGACCTGGTGGAGCCCCTTTCTTTAGATGAAGCCTACCTTGATGTGACAGAAAACAAAGTAGGAATGCCATCCGCCAGCATCATTGCCAAAGAGATCAAAGCCCGTATACTGGAGGAAACAAAGCTAACGGCCTCTGCAGGTGTATCCTATAATAAGTTCTTAGCCAAGATAGCCTCAGACATGAACAAGCCTGATGGTTTCACGCTTATAACACCTGATAAAGCCGAAGAACTAGTAGCAGGCTTAGCCATAGAGAAATTTCATGGTATAGGTAAGGTTACGGCTGGCAAAATGCAAAGCATGGGCATTATAACAGGTGCTCACCTTCGGGAGCGTTCGGAAGAAGAATTGGTGCGTAATTTCGGAAAAGTAGGCCGCTATTACTACCATATTGCAAGAGCTCAGGATAGCCGAGAAGTTCAGCCTCATCGCATACGCAAATCGATTGGTTCGGAACGCACTTTTGAGGTAGACCTGACGGAGGAGGAAGACATGCTGGCACAGTTGGATTACTTGGCAAAGGAAGTGGCACAGGACATGGCACGACTGAAAGCTTCTGCCAAAACAATAACCGTAAAAATCAAGTACTTCGACTTTAATCAGAATACGCGCAGTAAAACCTACTTAAGCGAGTTTAGTTCTCCCGAAGCCATTTTTACGATAGCACGAGAATTGCTGCACACACCACAGTTACCTCAATTCCCTGTGCGTCTTTTAGGTATTGCAGCCTCTAACTTAATCTACCAACACGATAAACAGGAAGGTTACCAGCTTACATTTGAGTTTTAGCCCTAATTGAAGCTAAAGGCCTCACCATTTTAGCCCCAGTACATCTTCTACCTTTCGCTAGAAAGGCTTCAATTCCGAAGATCACCAGCCAATTTATTCTATCATTTCTGACCAAAATCTTGGGCTACAACATTACACCAGCTGCTTTTAGGCAGTCTTCTTAGATCGGGGAAATGAACTATAAAACATATTTTCTGTTCTTTTTTTCTGTATGTGTAGATTTTTATCATCCTTGATATCATAGGATTAGCACGTGTTAGAACAGCTAAAATATTTTTTTTGTAACAGAAGCTGCATTATAATTAAACCATTTAACCTGCCGTTAGTCTGAGAATAAAATAAAAACTATTGCTGGTATTTGAAATTTTACTACTTTCATAGTTACAACATCTACTACCTAAATCAAATCTTACCTAATCTAAACTTTAAACCATGAGCAAAAAAGTACGCAGTGCCCAACTGGCCACCTTGCTTCTAGCTGGTGCCATGCTGGCACCACCTGCTTTTGCACAAAAAAGCAAAAAGAAGAAAAATGCAAAGCAGGAAACTACTGCTGCAGCCCCTACTCCTCAAAAAAGAGACGATGGTAAGCCAAAGCCTTACAATGAGGTAATCACGTCGAAAGCACTGACCGATGACGGTATGTTTAAAGTGCACCGCATCGATGAAAAGTATTTCTACGAAATACCAGATACTTTGCTGAACCGTGACATGCTTATGGTTAGCCGTATTGCCAAAACAGCTACAAACATTGGCTACGGTGGCGAAGAACTTGAAACGCAGATGCTGCGCTGGGAAAAAAAAGGCGACAGAATATTACTGCGCACGATTTCAACTCAAAACGTAGCCGCCGATACATTGGAGATCTACAACTCTGTTTTGAACTCCAACTTTGCCCCTATCATTCAGGCCTTCGATATTAAGGCTTACAACAATGGCACTCAAGTTATTGAAGTAACGGATTTCTTCTCGAAGGATGTACCAGCTATTGGACTAGACAAAAGAAGACGTGATCAGTACAAGGTAAGGCGCCTGGATGATAAGCGCTCTTTTATTGAAAGCGTAAAGAGCTTCCCAATGAACGTTGAGGCTCGCTCGCTGATGACTTACGAGGCAACTGATGCACCAGCAAACTCAAACACAGGAACTATCTCTCTGGAGCTGAACCACTCGATGGTGTTGCTTCCTAAAAAACCGATGGCTTCCCGTAAGTTTGATGAGCGTGTCGGTTATTTCACCATCAACCAAACCGATTACGGTACGGATGAGCAGCGTGCAGCCAGACGTCGTTATATTGTACGTTGGAAACTAGAGCCAAAAGACAAAGAGGCGTATGCGCGTGGTGAACTGGTAGAGCCCGTAAAACCAATTGTATATTATATAGACCCTGCTACGCCAATGAAATGGCGTCCATACCTGAAAAAAGGTGTAGAGGACTGGAACAAAGCTTTTGAGGCAGCTGGTTTCAAAAATGCTATTATTGCTAAAGACCCGCCTTCTCCAGAAGAAGATCCAGAGTTCAGCACAGAAGATGCGCGTTATTCAGTTATCCGTTACTTCTCTTCTGAAACACAAAATGCTTACGGCCCTAACGTACACGATCCACGTTCTGGCGAAATCCTGGAAAGCCACATCGGCTGGTACCACAACGTAATGAACCTGGTGCGCAACTGGTATTTCATCCAGACTGCTGCTGTTAACCCAGACGCTCGTGGTGTTCAGTTTAAGGATGAGGTAATGGGTGAGCTGATCCGTTTTGTGGCAGCGCACGAAGTTGGCCACACGCTTGGTTTGCCTCACAACATGGGCTCCAGCCCTGCTTACCCTGTAGAAAAACTGCGTGACCCAGAGTTTACAAAAACAATGGGAACGGCTCCTTCTATAATGGACTATGCCCGCTTTAACTATGTGGCACAGCCAGAAGACAAGGGTGTAGCTCTAATGCCAGGCATCGGTGTTTATGACAAACACGCTGTTAAATGGGGTTATACTTATTTCCCTGAAACAAATGGTGCAGACAACCTGACGAAACTGAATGCATGGATTCGTGAGCACGAAAATGACCCGATGTACCGTTTCGGTCGTCAGCAGGGCAACCCTATTGACCCTTCTTCACAGACAGAGGACTTAGGAGATGATGCTATGCTGGCTAGCACATACGGCATCAAAAATTTGAAGCGCATAATGCCAAACCTAATGACCTGGACAACTCAGAATGATCAGAATTATTCTGATCTGGAAGAAATGTACGGACAGGTGATTGGACAGTGGAACCGTTACATGGGCCACGTTACGGCTAACATCGGTGGTATCTATGAGAATTACAAAGCCGCTGGTCAGAAAGGCAATGTTTACTCATATGTTCCGAAAGAAAAGCAGAAGCGTGCTGTTCAATTCCTGAACGAGCAAAGCTTTGCTACGCCAACTTGGTTACTGGACGAAAACATCATCCGCAAGTTTGAAGGTGCAGGTACAGTAGAGCGTATCAGCCAGACACAGGTGAGGGTGCTAAACAACGTGCTTGACCCAAGCCGTATGGCGCGTGTGCTGCAAGCACAGGCTACATTAGGTAACAACACTTATACCTTAACGGAAATGATGTCTGATTTGCGCAGTGGTATCTGGAACGAAATTGCAACTGGTAAAACAGTAGATATGTATCGTCGTAACCTGCAGCGCGGCTACCTGGAGCGCATGGAGTACCTGATGAAAGACCAGCCACAGAGTTCAGGCCGTTTTGGTGGCTCTTCTGTAAATGTGTCTCAATCTGATATCCGTCCGTTAGTTAGAGGTGAACTGACAGCGCTGCAAAGCCAGATAAAAGCATTTTTACCTAAGACTAATGATAGCATGACAAAGTATCACCTACAGGATGCTTTGGTAAGAATCGACAATATTCTTCATCCAAAGAGCTAAGTGTAAAGCCTGATCTAAAGTTTGAAAGCCCCAACTGTTGCAGTTGGGGCTTTTTTGTGTTCTTTATTTTACAGATAGCCATTACACCACACCCTTTTCCTGTTTCACCCCATTTATTTTTCTCTCTGCTGTTGATGTAGTTCTTTTGAAGAAAAGAAAAGGCAATGGATTTCAAAAAACTGCATCTACATAAACTCCGATTCTGGCAGCAATGGTTGCTGCTAGCATTTGGTTCGTGGTTTCTGTTAAACCTATACGATATACTCCTCTACCTTTACAGGCTCGAAACCTGGGGAAACTATATTATAAATGAAGATGGCACACCTGTAACTGTGTGGCAAAGGTTTTTTAATCACAACGCAGAGCAACTAGTGTGGCTATTTATATCCTTTATTGCTTTGTTAGCAGAAGCAAACTATCATTACATATTCAGGCGAAAAGGAACAAAGCTTTTTATACTTACATCCATTGCATGTGGTGTGGCTGGTGCCATGTACTTTTTTGTAGCAGATGAACTGCGGTATGGTTTGGGAAGTATGGAGAGTACTCTACCTGCTACGATTGTGATAGCATTACTGGTTTTTCTTTACGCACTGGTACGAGATTATATCTACAAAAGAATTCATGTTGCTGAAAGCCGTTCAGAAAAATCTCAGGCAGAACTGAATGCTCTAAAAGCACAAGTAAACCCACACTTCTTCTTCAACACCCTCAACAGCCTCTATGGCACGGCCCTGGAAGAAGAGGCTCCAAGCACCGCTGAAAGTATAGACCAACTCGCTGGCATCATGCGCTATACCATGAATGAGGCGCAACAGGACTTCACTTCTATCCTTAACGAAATAAAATTCATTGAAGATTACCTGCACCTTCAAAGCCTGCGGCTGCCTGCCAGAGAGAACATTGAGGTGAAAACAGAGATAAGCTACGACGGCAAGCCCTGCATCATTGCGCCCATGCTACTCATTCC
This sequence comes from Pontibacter harenae, assembly GCF_020907245.1. GTDB lineage: Bacteria > Bacteroidota > Bacteroidia > Cytophagales > Hymenobacteraceae > Pontibacter > Pontibacter harenae. The sequence goes on from NZ_JAJJWH010000020.1 coordinate 49,786, forward strand.
CTTCATTGAAAATGCCTTTAAGTATGGCATCAGCATGGACTATACTTGTTGGGTGCATATACAGCTAAAGGTTAAGGAGCAACAGCTACACCTAATAGTACAGAATAAAATTTTGAGAGAAAACATGCCCCCCAAAGGACAAGGCACAGGTATAGAAAACACCAAAAAGCGTCTACAGTTGCTCTACCCCAACCGACATAAGCTAGAAACACATCAGACAGAAAATTTTATAGTTGACCTGCACCTACAACTCCATTCCTAACCCATAAACATTCATAACTTATGAAAAAACTAATCTTTATACTTTGTCTTTTGTTAACCCATGCCTTACAGGCGCAGATGCTTCTGAAGGGGAAAATTAATCACGCTAAGCCAGGGCAAAAGGTAAACGTGAATGTACCTTATGATGTGTGGTACCATAAACAAAACTCACAGGAAGTAGCTTTGAACACCAAAGGGGAGTTTACAGTAGTGTTGCCTGTAAAAAAGCCGCAAACTATATTTCTGGACTTTGATGGCACAAGATTATACCTATATGCTGAGCCAAGCAAAACTTTAACTATTCAGGCTGATGCGAAGGATTTCATAAACTCCCTAAAATTTAAAGGAAAGTTAGCGCCAGAAAATGCATTCTGGTACAAGACAGGCTTAACAATGCAGAAGCTCTACCCGCAGAACTGGAATGATACCCTCACCTATCCTTCCGAAATTCTAGCATCGATAAAAGCAAGCCAAGCCACTGCTTTGCAAACTTTAAAAAATGCCAAGCTCAGGAACAAAAATTTTTTACGTATCACGGCTGCCGACATTTCTTATTTTGCCTCCAGCAAATTGTTCGACCTGATCTATAAAAACGATGTTTGGTCTGTAGGGCATGTTTCTAAGCATTCAAGGCAGGAGTGGCTAGAGGCACTCAAAACGGCATATTCCAATCAGCCTCTCTCAAACGTGTCCGCCATAGGCAGCTTCCATTACGGGCAAACTATAGCTTATTACCCTCGCTTCCTGGAGATGAGTTGCCAAAGCAAAGAAGAGTTTATGAAGCTATGCGAAGAGATTTTCGGAAAACCTTTTGCCGAGATAAACAAAGAAGTGCGTGCAAAAGGAGAAAACTATTGGCAGTACAAAGCATTGAACTATGGCTTAGAAGGGCATGCGCTGGAAAATGCCCTAGCCTCCCTTATTACGAACGGCCTTGAAAGTGGAGAAATAGCTTACTTACCCGAGGCATATGAAGATTTTTTAAAAAAATTCCCGAATAGCAGCCATAAAGCACACTTAACCGAGGCTATGAAGCCCCTGCTGCAAAGCAAAACAGCTACAGTAACTACTGAAATAATACTGGAAGAAAACTCTTCAAATTTCAAGTTGCTGGAGGAAATACTAGCTCAGCATAAAGGCAAAGCTGTGTACATTGACATGTGGGGAAGCTGGTGCGGTCCTTGTAGGGAAGAATTTAAGTATACGGCAGCTTTGAAGGAAAAATTTAAGGGTAAACCAGTTGATTTTGTCTATATTGCTTTTGAACATAGTTCTGAACCAGAGAAGACATGGAAAGATATGATAACCTTTTACATGCTCGAAGGCAGACATATTTTGGGTAGTAAAGAGCTAGAGGAATACTTTCGCAACTTGTACGCATCAAAAGGTACTTTGTCCTATCCATCTTACTTACTCATCGACAAAAATGGTGAAGTAGTGAACTTACAGGCTGAGCGTCCGTCAGCTGGAGAAAAGTTATACAACCAGATTGAACAACTGCTTAGATAATTTATTATGAACACCCAACTTCGCTGCATTGCCATAGACGACGAACCTATTGCATTGAATATTATTCGAGCGCATGCTGAGAAAGTACCGTTCCTGAATTTAGAAGCAACCTTTGCAAGCGCCACAGAAGCCTTAACCTATGTGCGGCAGCAAAAGGTAGACCTGATTTTCCTCGACATCAACATGCCCGATTTATCTGGGATAGAGTTTGCCAGAATAGCAGGCACTGATGCGAAAATTATCTTCACAACCGCTTACGCCGAATATGCCGTGCAAGGGTTTGAACTAGCCGCTACCGATTACCTGCTGAAGCCTATCAGTTTTGCCCGTTTTCTGCAAGCCTGCACCCGTGTGCAGGAGCAATTTAGCGCTAGCAAAGCTCAACTCGATAATTTCCTTTTTGTAAAAGACGGTTATAATATGGTGCGCATTAACCTTGACGAGTTGCTATACATTGAGGCAGATGATAATTACCTTACCTTTTATGAAGTTGGGCAGCGCACCGTTACCCGCATGACACTTACAGAGGCAACGGCTAAACTGGTAGGTAAACCTTTCCTGCGTGTACATAAATCATTTATAGTTGCGCTTCCCAAAATAGAAAAGATCGAGCGGCATCAATTAACCGTGTCAGGTACTAGCATCCCTCTTTCGAGTAACTTTAAGCAGGAGCTTTTACAGAAATTGTCTTTGCCACTCGGGTAGAACACACTTTTAAACAAGCCTGCAGAGATTCTTTTAAAAGTGTTCAAATGCAGAGCATTGCTCCAGTACTCTTTCAACTTCCTCCTGTGCCCTTTCCCAACTGCCGCTGCATTGCTTTAGCGTGAACAAAAAGAGCCTTCTTGCGTTACTTTACCAAGCCCTTAGTAGCTGCTGCTGCAGTGTTTACTGATATTAAAGCATGCTTTAAAAGAGCTCTGGAGGGATAACGTCCCTCCTACTTGCATTAGTACAACCTGTCTTGTCTGTATCGGAAAAAACAACTTAGGTATATGGATCTTACTTTTAGCAATCTCTTCTTTGTAAAGAAGGAGATGTTCTCGGAAGAAAAGCAGAAAACTCATGAAGAGCATCATAAAAAAGTAAGTTGGGTTTACTACTGCATCATTACCTTGGGGCTCTGGCTTATTGCCAATCCTCCCACTTTTGGTTACAAAGTTCCTGCAATGGTTTGGAGCGATATTCTATCAGGTCTCTTTTTGATCGTGATGAGTTATTTTGCTTTGAAACCCTACAAACTGTGGGCGCAATGGGTGGTTGTTTTTATAGGCATATGGCTTTTTGTTGCTCCCATGGTTTTTTGGCCTAAGGAAGGATCTGGGTTACTGAATGGCTATCTTATCGGAACTTTGGTCGTAATCTTTGGGATTGTTATTCCAAAGCAACCAGGCATAAAATTATTTGAGCAGCCAGGACCTAATGTTCCCACTGGCTGGAGCTACAATCCTTCTTCCTGGAATCAGCGGGTTCCTGTAGTTTTCTTCGCTTGGTTAGGTTTTTTTATTGGCCGCTATATGGGTGCTTTTCAATTAGAGTACATACAGTCTGTTTGGGATCCATTTTTTGGCGATGGAACCCGAAAAGTACTTACTTCGGCTGTTTCAAAATCGTTTCCTGTTCCTGATGCCATTCTTGGTGCATTTTCTTATCTTATTGATGTTTTGTTTGGCTTGGCAGGTGGCACCCATCGCTGGCGCACTATGCCCTGGATCGTCATTATCTTCGGCATCTTAATTTTTCCGCTTGGTGTAGTTAGCATCACCTTAGTTATTCTCCAACCCGTTTCGGTAGGCTACTGGTGTACGTTGTGCCTCTCAAGCGCAATGGTTTCTCTTATCATGATTCCTTTTGCGATTGATGAAGTGCTGGCAACAATTCAGCTGATGCGCCATGAGAAGAAAGCGAGAAAAACATCTTACTGGAAAACGCTTTGGTTTGGCGGCACTATGAAAGGCGGACATATAGAAGAAACAAAGAACCCTGAAACGCTCCTGGACCTTACTTTAAAAGAAGTTACACACGATCTGTTTCTCAGGCCATGGAACCTGATCATCATTATGCTGGTGGGTATGTGGGTAATGGCTGCTCCAGGGGTGTTAGGTTATAGTGGTACCATTGCCAATAGCAACCACCTGGCAGGTGCCATTGTTGTTACGTTTGCAATTATTGCTATGTCTGAGGTAGCACGTCCACTCCGTTACCTGCACATTCTGCTAGGACTTTGGCTAGTTGCTGCTCCCTTTATTTTAGGTGCCAATCAGGATATGGCTATGTGGAATAGCCTGGCAGCTGGCATCATTATCATACCGCTTGCTTTCCGAAAAGGAAAAGTAGAAGATAAAAGAGGTAGCTTTGATAAGTACATTGTTTGAGTATAAAAACTGTCTAAACCTACTCTGATGTACAACTACTAAGAGAAAAGTACTTGTCACAGCTATGCTGTCTCTACTTTATGTTTTAGCAAGCCTGCTCCTTACTAATTTATATTTACCCTCAGCGTTACTTTTTAGAAAGCAGGGCTGATGTATAAATTATATCTTGCTTTTAAAGCTAATTATTTTAGTTAAACTATTTATATTAGCACTTGTATAAATAGTTATGAAAGCAGAAGAGTTTATAAAAGGTCGCGGAGCACAGTATAATCCTGCTAATCCTTACCTGAAGCACGAGTATGTAGCGGAGCATATAGAAGGTTTAGATGAACCGATGCTGAACAACAGTAAAACAGAATTCTTTGCAGAGCACCCGAAAAAAATCGTAAACAAGATAGATAGTCCAGATCTGGGTTTGGGTTATTCCCTAAACCCTTACCAGGGATGCGAGCATGGCTGTGTTTACTGTTATGCCCGCAACACGCACCAGTATTGGGGATATGGTGCAGGATTGGACTTCGAGCGCAAAATCATTGTAAAAGAAAATGCTCCAGAAGTACTGGCACAGCAGCTAGAAAGCAAAAGCTGGCAAGTAATGCCCATTATGTTAGCAGGTAACACTGATTGCTACCAACCCATAGAAGCTAAAAAGAAGATCACCCGCCGCATTTTAGAAGTTCTCCTGCAGTACCGTCACCCCGTTAGTATCATCACCAAAAATGCTCTCATCCTCCGCGACCTCGACCTGCTGCAAGAGCTGAACAAACTGGACCTGGTGCATGTGAATACGAGCATTACCTCCCTGGATGAAAAGCTAAGACAGAAGCTGGAACCACGCACGGCATCGGCTGCCAAACGACTGGAAGTTGTACGCCAATTAAGTGCTGCAGAAATTCCTGTTAATGTGATGGTGGCCCCTATCATACCTGGTTTAAATGATTCTGAAATACCACAAATTATAAAACAAGCAGCCGATGCAGGTGCGAGTAACGCAGCTTATACCATTGTTCGGCTGAACGGCAGTATTGGTCCTATTTTTGAAGATTGGATAAACGAAGCCTTTCCCGATCGGGCACAAAAAGTACTCAAACAAATTGCAGACTGCCACGGCGGCAAGCTCAGCGACAGCCGCTTCGGTACACGGATGCGCGGAGAAGGCCTATTTGCCGACACTATTTCCAAACTCTTTCGCATCAGCAAGCAAAAGTATATGGCTGGCCGAACCATGAAACCTTACAATTACAGTCACTTCTGTACAAAATCAGGCAAACAATTGGGTTTAAATCTTTAATTGAAAGGTCCTGGTTTAGTTTGCTTTTTGTAATGGTAAATAAGCCATTCATAATTATTTGTCTTGTGAGGATATGTTTTTGTTCTTTTGTTTAACCACACCATTTCCGAAAACCACACGTTCCGACTTGAATATTAATTAAGTTCTCTTATGCAAAACCTATAAGAATGGCTTTATACTACAGGATAATGAAATAAATGATTTAACTTTGTAGCCCATATAGTTAATACAAACTTATGGCTGCTAAATATATATTTGTTACAGGGGGCGTTACCTCCTCTTTAGGTAAAGGTATCATCTCTGCTTCTCTTGCTAAGTTGCTGCAGGCAAGAGGTTTCTCCGTAACCATTCAAAAATTCGACCCTTACATTAACATAGACCCAGGCACACTGAACCCGTACGAGCATGGCGAATGTTTTGTAACAGAAGACGGTGCAGAAACCGACCTCGACCTGGGACACTACGAGCGATACTTGAATGCACCAACCTCTCAGGCAAACAATGTTACGACAGGTCGCATTTACAACCACGTAATTATGCAGGAGCGAGAAGGCGCTTATTTGGGTAAAACAGTTCAGGTTATTCCGCATATTACCGATGAGATAAAGCGCCGTATGCTGCTGTTAGGCCAGACGGGCGAGTATGATATAGTAATTACTGAAATTGGCGGCTGTGTGGGCGACATAGAATCCCTTCCGTTTATTGAGGCGGTGCGCCAGTTGCGCTGGGAACTAGGTTCAAACGAAACCTGTGTAATTCACCTGACGCTCCTGCCCTACCTTAAGGCAGCTGGTGAGTTGAAGACAAAACCAACCCAACACTCCGTACGGGATTTGTCGGAAGCAGGTGTACAGCCAGATATCTTAGTTTGCCGCTCAGAGCATCCAGTTCCGTCTGATTTGCGCAAAAAAATAGCTTTGTTCTGTAACGTGAAGCAGAATGCAGTAATCGAATCGTTGGATGCAGAGACCATTTACGATGTGCCGCTGCTGATGCGAAAAGAGAAGCTGGATGAGCGTGTGATCAGCAAACTGAAACTACCGCAGAGATCGGAGCCTGAGTTAGACACTTGGAAAGAATTCCTTGGTCGCCTTAAAAACCCTACAGCCGAGGTAAATATTGCCTTAGTAGGTAAATATGTAGAGTTGCCAGATGCTTATAAGTCTATTATAGAATCTTTTGTGCATGCTGGCGCAGCAAACGAGTGTAAGGTAAAACTGAAAACTTTCCAATCTGAAAACATAAATCCTGATAATGTGGCTACGTTGCTGGGCAGCATGGATGCTGTGCTGGTAGCACCAGGCTTTGGAGAGAGAGGTTTTCAGGGTAAGTTAGAATCTATTAAGTTCGTTCGCGAAAACAAAATCCCGTTCCTGGGCATCTGTTTAGGTATGCAATGTGCTGCAGTTGAATTTGCACGCAATGTACTTGGTTTAGAGGGAGCTGCCTCTACAGAAATGTACCCTGATACGCCACATCCTATCATTGATATGATGGCTGATCAGAAAGAAATTACACAAAAAGGCGGTACTATGCGATTAGGTGCCTATACTTGTGAACTAAAAAAAGGTTCTAAGGCTTATTCTATTTATGGAAAGCAGAAGATAACAGAGCGTCATCGCCACCGTTATGAGTTCAACAACAAGTACTTAGAAGATTTTGAAAAAGCTGGTATGCTAGCATCAGGCATCAACCCTGAGACGGGGCTGGTAGAGGTGATCGAGTTACAAAATCACCCATGGTTTGTGGCTGCACAATATCATCCTGAGTTAAAAAGCACCGTGCTGAACCCTCACCCGCTGTTTGTAAAATTTATAAAAGCGGCAATTAATTACGCTAAATCAAAGTAAGCAAAAACAAAACACAATTTGAATATTTAGTAAATGGATAGAAATAATGCGATTGGCTTTGGACTGATGGCGGTCCTGCTGCTGGTTTATACCTTCTTCTTTTCGGGGAACAATAACCAGCAAGCCCAGCAGGCCACAGAACAAGTTGCCAGAGTCGAGCAAGTTGCCCCTGCCACATCAACAATAGCGGAAGATTCAGTAGCGCAGGCTCGAAGAGCAGCTGCAATGGGTACGTTTGGTGCTGCAGCCACAGGAGAAGCCACTACAACTACTCTCGACAACGAAAACCTGCAGATTACCTTCAACACAAAAGGTGGCCAGGTAGAGGAAGTAGTACTAAAAAACTATAAGTCTTACCAAGGCGGTCCGCTTGTGCTGTTTGACAAAGAAAGCAGCAACACCGATGTGCAGTTCGCTACAAACAATGGTAACACCGTACGTTTGTCTGATTTGTATTTTACACCATCTGATGTAAGCACAATAACGACTGACGCAGGCGAAGCGAAAAGAATATCTTTTAGAGCAGAGTTAGGCGCAAACCAGTATGTTGAGCAAACTTATACTTTGTATAACCAAAGCTTCCAAGTTGGCTATAAACTAGATTTTAGAGGTTTAGAAGGACAGGTTAGCGGCAACAACATAACCTTTACCTGGAGCGACCGCTTAAAGCAGTTAGAGCGTGACCTAAAGCAGAACAGAGCAAAATCCACCATTAACTACTATACTGTAGAAGACGGTCACGATAAACTTTCTATTTCAGAAGACAAAGAGGAAGAAACGTTAGAAGAACCTGTTAAGTGGGTTGCTAACAAGCAAAACTTCTTTACGGCTGGTATTATAGCCATCAAAACTTTCTCTGGTGCAAGATTAGAGGCTACTGTAGACCCTGCAGATACTTCAGTTGTTAAAACACTTGCTTCACAGATCTCTATTCCTACGCAGGATGTAATGTCTGGTGCTGGCGAATTCATGTTCTACTTCGGTCCGAACGATTATAATATTCTAAAAGAAGTAGGAAATGACTTTGATAAGAATCTGGACCTAGGTTGGGGTATCTTCTCTTGGGTAAACCAGTGGCTGATTATACCAGCCTTTGATTTTCTGGAGAACTACATCGGAAACTACGGTATCATTATCATGCTGTTGGTGCTGTATATTAAAACGCTCCTGTTCCCGCTTACTTATAAGTCTTACCTCTCTATGGCAAAAATGAAGGTGTTGAAGCCTGAAATTGATGCTATAAAAGAGCGTAACGATGGTGATATGCAGAAGACGCAGATGGAAACCATGAAGCTGTACTCAGAGATGGGCGTGAACCCGATGAGCGGCTGCTTACCAATGCTACTGCAGATGCCGATCCTGTTTGCGATGTTCAACTTCTTCCCGAACTCTATTGAGCTACGCCAGGAATCGTTCTTATGGGCAAACGACCTTTCTACTTATGATGTGTTTGCCCGTCTGCCGTTCACTATTCCGTTTTATGGTGACCACGTAAGTATGTTCACCTTGCTGATGACGGCTTCGACCATACTTTATACTTGGTCAAATAATCAGATGAACACCATGCAGGGACCTATGAAGTTTTATAGTTACCTGATGCCTATCATCTTCATGTTTGTGCTGAACTCGTTCCCTGCTGGTTTATCTTTCTATTACTTTGTTTCAAACATGGTAACATTCGGTCAGCAGGCTATCATCCGTAAATTTGTGAACGAAGGCAAGGTTAGAGCCAAGCTGGAGCAAAACAAAGAGAAGAAGAAGGACAAGAAGAAAACTGGCGGTCCGTCTTTTACAGAGCGAATGCAGGAAGCCATGCGAGCAGCTCAGGAAAAAGAGCAGCAAAAGCGTAACCTAAGAGCTAAAAAGTAATATTCTTGATAGCTAACAGAAAGCCTTTCCCCTACAGGAAAGGCTTTTTTGTTTACTTTTCACCCGCTAGCCTCGTATATAGCACTACAACTATAAACTATGATGTACTTAAAACGAAATATAAAACTCTCTCTCCTCCTGTTAAGCTTTGGTACTTTTAGCTGCCAGTCAAACTCTCAGGATGAAAAGACAATTGCCAGCACACACCCAAAACTAGAAGAAGAACTTAACAACGATTCTGTGTCCACCCCTGTTACTCCTGGTGATACTTCCAATCTATACAATAGGTACCGAATTACGATGGACCAGTACACGAACAGCCGAAACTACGATGTAAGAAACATGTATGGTGGAAGCCTTGGCAAACTCGACGAAGAGAGCCATGAAGATGCCCGCACCTACCGTTCGGCTTTAACAAAGGGCTTAGCAAAAGGTGTTAATTTTGCTGGAAATTATACTGTCGTAACAGTTGGCTGTGGAAACGCATGTCAAAATCACTATATAATCGATAGCAAAAGCGGTAAAGTGCTTGATAAAATCCAGAGCAGTGCTGGCGCCAAATTCAGTCCCAATAGTCGGCTGTTTATCTTAAACCCGCCCGACTCTACAGTTAACTACAGCAACTGCCACAACTGTGAGCCTAAAGCTTATGTTTTTGAGAACGGCCAGTTTAAAGAAGCTGAAAAGTAAAAGTAAGCGGTATTTACAGCTCCAAAGCCATTCTAAAAAGTACAATTTAAATTCTATTCCCATAAATGTAAGGCTTCAGCCAATAGTTTAAAAAATAGCTATATTCAAAAATTTGAAGCATATTTTAATGCCTCCCGTAAACTAACAAGCCAAAAAAACAGCTAAACATTTATCTAAAATAGTGCAAATTTAAAATAATTCTAAATACCTATTCACCAAGCTATAACTGGTGTAGCCTTACTAAATATGGCCTGCGACCAAAGTTTTAGGCCTTTTTATCCCTCTTTGCAGTGGTAATACCTTACCACAAGCTATAACAGAAGTGAATTTAGCCCGTAAAAAATATTGTAAGCTTTATTAAAAAGGCTTCAAAAAATTAACTTCTGCTAATAAAGTAAAGCAATGGAGCACAATATAGATGAAGGTTCAAACCTGAAAAACGAGTTTGAAAAAAAATACAGAGAAAATCAGCCTGTTCAAGAGCCTGAAGTGATTCCGATTATTGAGGAACAAATAAGGGTTGACACAAGAGTGGTTGAATCTGGCAGTGTTAACATCAGAAAAAACGTGCATGAAGAAGAGGTGACAGTTAACCTCCCTATCATAAACGAAGAAATAGATGTTGAAAGAGTAGCCATCAACGAATTTGTTGACTCGGCGCCTGCTCCTGTTCGCTATGAAGGTGATAAGATAATAATACCTGTTCTGAAAGAGGTATCGGTGGTAGTAAAGAAACTGATGCTTGTAGAAGAACTACATGTAACGAAACGTAAAGTGGAAACACATACTTCGCAACAAGTGAAGCTTCGTAAAGAAGAAGTTAACATAAGTAGAGCTGATGGGAATACAGCTAATGGCGGCCTTTAGCAGTTTTAGTTTTAGAGGCTGATTTTTTGAATAACAAATAGAACAATTTAACCAACTACAAAAGAAAACAAACTATGGAACAACAGACAGTAATAGGAATTTTTGAAAAAGGAATAGATGCCCAAATGGCGGCACAAAAGTTAGAAAGTACAAACTTTGCACAGGATAAAGTGGATGTGGTAAAACCAGCTGCAGCAGGCCCAGAAGGTCAGACAACAGCTTCTGCTACAACTTCCGCTACAGCTACAAGAACTGACAATGACCATACAAGCAACTTCTTTAACTCTTTGTTCGAGGATAAAGATGATGCTAACAAATATTCTGAAGTAGCCCGCAGAGGATGGGTTGTAACAGTGCATGCTACCTCTAAGCAAGAAGCAGAGCGTGCTTCTGAAATCTTAGACTCATGTGGCGCAGTAGACGTTGAAGATCGTTCACGTCAGTTACGTTCAACTACAGGCGTTACAGGAGCAGCACCAAGTACTGGTCAGCAAACAACTTCGCCAGGCGCTGTGCCAATTATTGAAGAAAAAACAAACATTGGAAAGCGTGAGGTTGAATCTGGTGGCGTAAGGCTAAAAAGCCGTATTATCGAGCGCCCAGTTCATGAAAACCTTAGACTGCGCGAGGAAAGGGTTAATGTAGAAAGAAATCCTGTAAACCGTCCAGCAACCGATAGGGACTTAAGCACTTTTAAAGAAGGTGAAACTACCGTAACAGCACACTCTGAGATACCAATGGTAAACAAAGAAGCCCGTGTGGTAGAAGAAGTAAAAGTAGGTAAAGAATCACGAATCCGTAACGAGCGTATTGAAGAAACTGAGCGCAAGACGGATGTAGAAGTAGATAAACTTCGTAAAGATGACGACCTGAGAGGTCCACAAAACCCGAACAGACGATAAGTTTAAAGATAAATTGATTGAAAAGGCAGCTAAGTTTTAGCTGCCTTTTTTTATTTTTATGCCCTGCCACAACTACATTATTCTTCCTTGAAAAAGCGTTTCTATAGAGTAAGAACCAAGAATAAAGCTATTGCACTAAAGTTGAAAACGAATAACAATGACGCCTCTTACCAGTTTATTTTCTCTCCTTCTTTGACATTATGCCGTCGCACCCTAACTTCGGGATAAGAACTCATAAACAAATCAGACACTAGACGATGCTTCTGATTGTATAGGTTTTTCTTTTTTTAATGTCTACTGCTTAGATAAAAAACTGAAGCAGTGGCCACTCCTGACATATGAACTCAGATAAACTAAAACAACTAGCCACCCAACTGGAGGGAGAGTTTTACTTTGATAATACTATGCGTACACTGTACGCTACCGATGCTTCAGCTTATCGGGAGGTACCGCTAGCCGTTGCTTTCCCTAAATCTGTTGCAGATATAAAGACCCTGATCCACTTTGCTAAAAGTGAAGGAACATCCCTAATACCGCGTACGGCAGGCACCTCGCTGGCTGGGCAGGTTGTAGGAAACGGTATTGTAGTAGATGTATCGCGCACTTTTACCAAAATTTTAGAGGTAAATGCGGAAGAAGGTTGGGTACGCGTGCAGCCTGGCGTTATCCGCGATGAACTGAACTATTTCCTGAAGCCACACGGCCTGTACTTTGGTCCAGAAACCTCTACAGCCAACCGAGCTATGATTGGTGGGATGGTAGGCAATAACTCCTGTGGCTCTAACTCTGTTGTGTACGGCAGCACCAGAGAGCACCTGTTATCGGTAAAGGCCATACTTAGCGATGGTACCGAAACAGAGTTTAACGCCCTTACCTTAGCTGAATTTGAAGCGAAATGCCGCGGAGAAAACACTTCTGGTGATCTGGAAACAAGATTGTATCAGGCTACCAAAGCCATGCTTTCTCATGCGCCTACCAAAGCCAATATTCGTGCAGAATTCCCGAAGCCAAGCGTTCAGCGCCGCAATACGGGTTATGCCATAGACTTGCTATTGGAGTCGGAGCCTTTTACGCTTGAAGCAGAACCTTTCAACTTCTGCAAATTAATTGCTGGCTCAGAAGGCACCTTGGCTTTCCTTACAGAGATAAAATTACACGTAAACCCCCTCCCACCTAAAGAGACTGGTCTGCTCTGCATTCACTGCCATAGCGTAGACGAATCGCTTAGGGCAAACCTGGTTGCCCTGAAGTATAACCCTAGTGCCAGTGAACTGATGGACCACTACGTGCTGGAATGTACGAAAACAAACATAGAGCAAAGCCAGAACCGTTTCTTTGTGCAGGGTGATCCTGGGGCAATTCTGGTGGTGGAACTATCCAGCGAAACAAGAGAAGCAATAGAAGAGCGGGCGCAAGCACTTGTGCAGGAGCTACAAGCCGCTGGCTTAGGATACCACTACCCGCTTGTGTTTGGACCCGATACAAAAAAAGTGTGGACTCTGCGCAAAGCTGGCCTAGGTTTACTCTCTAACATACCTGGCGACGCAAAACCTGTAGCTGTTATTGAAGATACTGCTGTGGATGTACAAGACTTGCCAGACTTTATTCGGGAGTTTAACCATACACTGGAACAGTACAACCTTTATTGTGTGCATTACGCGCACGCAGGCTCTGGCGAACTGCACCTCCGCCCTATCATCAACCTGAAAACAGAAGAAGGTAACAGGCTATTCAGAAGCATAGCTGAAGAAATTGCCAGACTTGTAAAGAAATACCGCGGTTCTTTGAGTGGTGAGCATGGCGACGGGCGCTTACGAGGCGAGTTTATTCCTTTCATGATTGGAGAAGAAAACTATAAACTGGTAGAGGAAGTGAAGCGTGTGTGGGACCCCTATGACATATTCAACCCAGGCAAGATTGTGAACACGCCCTCTATGAACACTTTTCTGCGCTATGAACCTGGCCAGGAAACGCCTGAATTTGATACAGTTTTTAAATTTAAACAAGCGGAAGGTGTCTTGCGTGCAGCAGAATTATGTAACGGCTCTGGTGACTGCCGCAAAACGCACCTGACTGGCGGCACCATGTGCCCAAGCTATATGGTTACGCGCAACGAGAAAGATACCACCCGTGGCCGAGCCAACATGATGCGTGAGTTTCTTACCCGTTCCACCAAAGAAAATCGTTTCGACCACCAGGAAATTATGGACTCTATGGAGTTGTGCTTATCCTGCAAAGGTTGTAAATCAGAATGCCCGTCCAACGTTGATGTTGCTAAACTGAAGGCAGAGTTCCTGCAGCACTACTACGATGCCAACGGAGTTCCTTTCCGCACCCGCATGGTAGGTAATTTTACGAAAGCCAATCAACTAGCATCTTTAGCCCCAGGTGTCTATAACTTCATGTTTAAAAACAATGCTACAGCAGCCATAGCTAAGAAAATGATGGGGTTTGCACCACAGCGTTCAATTCCGCTCATACATAAAACTACCTTACGCAGCTGGTTCAAAAAGCATCAAAAAGAGAGGCAAAAAGCAAATGAACAGGCAAAAAAGAAGGTGTACCTTTTCTGCGACGAATTTACTAACTACAACGACACTGACATCGGCATAAAAGCTGTGCTGTTGCTGGAGCGACTTGGTTATGAAGTAGAGATTCCGAAGCACGAGGAAAGCGGCCGTACCTATCTGTCGAAAGGTTTAGTGCGAGAGGCAAAGAAGCTGGCACAGAAAAACGTTGCCATGCTTAAGGACATCATCTCAGCCGAAACACCACTTATAGGCATTGAACCTTCCTGCATTCTGTCTTTTCGGGATGAATACATCGATTTGGTGGATCAGGACCAGGAGGCCGATGCCAAGTCACTTTCTGTGCACAGCCTGATGTTTGAAGAGTTTATAGCGCGGGAAATCCTTAACAAAAATATATCGAAGGATATTTTCAAGGAAGAGCAAAGGCTTATAAAACTGCACGGCCACTGCCACCAGAAGGCACTTTCCTCAGTACTTTACAGTCAGCAGATGCTTACACTGCCACCAAACTACAAAGTTGAGGTCATACCATCAGGCTGCTGTGGCATGGCAGGTTCTTTCGGTTACGAAGAAGAGCACTACGAAGTATCGATGCAGGTGGGCGAGCTGGTCTTGTTCCCAACCGTGCGGCAACAACCTGAGGAGGTAATAATTGCCGCACCAGGTACTAGCTGCCGCCACCAAATTCATGATGGGACAAAACGTAAAGCTCTGCACCCGATTGAAGTACTGTATGCAGCGCTGAAATGATCAATTAGTCCAAGTGTCATTTTGAGCAAGGTGAGCACTGGATATTGCATACAACACACCCCAGCTTTCTCACTTTGCCCGAAACGACAGCCTTTGTTATAGGCATATTCTATACATAAATGAAGTTACTTTCCATCGCTACTGATTAAACCGTCGCAAATTCGCTCCTCCTGCTAAAACGCTATAACCTTTAGAAGCTATGACGCACACACTCCTGATCAACTGCCCCGACCGAAGCGGCCTCGTGTATGAAGTTACTCAATTGCTTTACAACAAGTACGCTTTAAACATCATCAGCAACGGAGAGTTCGTGGAGCGCAACTTCAACCACTTCTTTATGCGCACCGAGTTTTCTGGTAAATTTGATCGGGAGCAGCTGCTAAAAGACTTACACCAGGTGTTACCTGAAGACGTTGAAATCAAACTCACGGACCAACGGAAAAAGGATATCGTCATACTTGTAACAAAAGAACACCACTGCCTTAGCGATTTGCTTATTCGATTTGCCTTTGATGAATTAAATGCCAATGTGTTGGCCGTAATCAGCAATTATAACGTGCTGGAAGAGCTAACATCCAAGTTTAATGTTCCTTTCCACCACATCAGCCACGAAGGCATCAGCAGAGAGGCACATGAAGAAAAAATGCTAGCCACCATCAAAAGCTACCAACCTGAGTTTGTGGTACTGGCAAAGTATATGCGCATCCTTTCTAAAGAGTTTGTGTCTCATTATTCGAACCGCATCATCAATATACACCACTCCTTTTTGCCTGCCTTTGTGGGAGCCAACCCTTATGCCCAGGCTTATGAGCGAGGCGTGAAGATAATTGGGGCCACGGCGCATTTTGTTAACGAGCAGCTAGACGAAGGACCAATTATTGCGCAAAACGTTATTCCTGTTGCTCATACCCATAGTGCCCGCGAAATGGCCCAGGCTGGCAGAGACGTGGAGAAAATTGTGCTGGCTAAATCGCTGAAGCTGGTGCTAAATGAGCAAGTGTTTGTATACAGAAACAAGACGATCATTTTCGAGTAAATCTTTTGACATTTTATAGGTAGCCTGCATAGCTAAGGCGGCAAAAGCGAAGCGCTTCCTTATAAACCTCCTCTTAAAAAAGACAATTCGCTATACCTAAGCTCCTTTTCATGCGTTCATAAAGTGATGCTGTTTATAAACATTCTGGCCGTGGAACAGTGAATAAAAATATGTTTCATGTTCCGGAATCCAGCCATGTTTGTGGCTAAAAAACTGTATCTTTGTGTAAGTTTAATGTAACTTGTGCTGCATTTAAATCACTATACTAGCAACATTATGGAAATAACGTATTACGGACAGTCTTGCTTCTTATTTAAAATAGGTGATCATCGTGTTCTTTTCGACCCGTTTATTTCACCAAATGAGCTTGCAGCAGATATTGATGTTGATAGCATAAAGGCTGATTTTATCCTGCTTTCTCACGGCCATCAGGACCATGTGCATGATGCTGAGCAAATTGCAAAAAATAATAACGCTACCATTATAGCTATACATGAAATAGCTACCTGGTTCGGAAACAAAGGCGTTGAGAAAACACACCCGATGAACATCGGCGGTAAAGTAACTTTGCCTTTTGGTACAGTAAAAATGGTAACGGCTGTGCACTCAAGCTCATTACCAGACGGTTCTAACGGAGGCGTAGCAGCTGGCTTTGTAGTTGAGACAGAAGAGGGAACTTTCTACTTTGCAGGAGATACAGCTTTAACATACGACATGAAACTTATTCCAGAGCAATTCGACCTGGATTTTGCACTCATGCCAATCGGAGACAACTTCACAATGGACATTCACGATGCCCTGATTGCATCTGATTTTGTACAGGTAGACAAATTCATAGCGATGCATTATGACACCTTTCCATATATCAAGATAGACCAAGAAGAGGTGAAGGAAGTAGCTAAGATGGCAAACAAGGAACTAATATTGATGGAGATAGGTCAGTCTATAAACCTATAAGGATAGAATGGGAAAAATCATTGCGGTTGCAAACCAGAAAGGTGGTGTTGGTAAAACCACCACAGCCATTAACTTGGCAGCAAGTTTGGCAGCCTTAGAATATAAAACCTTACTGGTAGATGCAGACCCTCAGGCTAATGCCACTTCTGGCCTTGGCTTTGACCCTGCTACCATAACAGCCAGTATTTACGAATGCATGGTAGAAGATGTAAAGGCAGAAGATATTATTTTGAAGTCGCCTTCTATCGATTTTCTTGACCTGATCCCTTCTCACATCGACTTGGTAGGTGCTGAGGTGGAGATGATAAACTTGCCTGACAGGGAGGAGAAAATGCGTGTTGCCCTGAAAGACCTGAGCGATAACTATGATTACATTATTATCGACTGCTCTCCTTCTCTCGGCCTTATTACTGTTAACTCGTTAACAGCAGCAGACTCGGTAGTAATACCAGTGCAGTGTGAATATTTTGCCTTAGAAGGTTTAGGTAAACTCCTGAACACGATCAAAATCATACAATCTCGCTTAAACCCAGAGCTTGCCATAGAAGGCATTCTGCTCACTATGTATGATGTGCGTTTGCGTCTGTCAAACCAGGTGGTGGAAGAAGTGAAAACACACTTCCAGCAAATGGTTTTCGAAACAATTATTCCGAGAAACGTGAAGTTGAGTGAGTCGCCGAGCTTTGGTATACCTGCTTTGTTGCATGATGCAGAGAGCAAAGGTGCTTTAAGTTACCTGAACCTGGCCCGCGAGATTGCAGAGAAGAACAGCGTTGAGCTGGCGAAATAATAGCCTAGTTTCCTTACATGTCCGATAACAAAAATTCAGCAGCAAAACGTAAAGGCGGCCTCGGCAGAGGCCTTACCTCTTTATTAGAGGGCAACAAATACACTGGTAAAAGTGAAAATTCAACCCTTAACGAAGTCAATACCATCGCAGATATAGCTATAGATCAGATCCAGACAAACCCTTACCAGCCACGTACGCACTTCGATCAGGCTGCGCTGGAAGAATTGGCTGAGTCTATCAAAATACAAGGTATTATACAGCCTATCACGGTTCGCCAATTAGACCAGAACACCTATCAGCTGATTTCTGGTGAGCGCCGTTACCAGGCTTCTAAAATGGCAGGTTTAACAGTTATACCTGCCTACATACGCAAGGCCGATGACCAGCAGATGCTGGAAATGGCTTTGATCGAAAACATTCAGCGCGAAAGCCTGAACGCCATAGAAATTGCGCTTTCGTACCAAAGGCTTTTAACGGAATGTAGCTTAAAGCAAGAAGAATTAGGTGATCGTGTAGGCAAAAAACGCACTACAGTTACCAATTATCTGCGCCTGCTAAAGCTACCACCAGATATCCAGATTGCTCTACGTGACAATGTTATTTCGATGGGACACGCCCGAGCCCTCATCAATATAGATACCGTTGAGAAGCAACTAGACGTATTTAAAGAAGTGGTGGCTAAGGAGTTGTCTGTTCGTAAAGTAGAAGAACTTGTACGTAACCTTCAGAACGCTAATAAAAAGCCTGATCCTCAGCAGAAGCTTTCTTTCAATAAGTATGATGAGGAATTGAAGTCTGTAGAAAGTAAACTTTCTTCACAGTTCGGCACCAAAATCTTGGTGAAAGCAAATAACGATGGCAAAGGTGAAATCAAGATTCCTTTTGTGTCGGTGGATGAACTGAACCGCATTTTAGACCTTCTTAATTACTAAAACTGCATGAGGTTTGCAGGATTTATAGTTGTACTGCTTCTCGGGCTGGCATTGCAGTTGGCTCCTACTAAGGCTCTTGCCCAAGTTATAACCGAAGGACAGGATTCAACTTTAGTAACAACAACAGCTATACCAGATACAACAGAGCAAAACAGGTTTTTCCTGGCTAACTTAAGAAACCTAAGTAAGCCAGGAAAAGCCGCCTTGTACTCGGCGGTATTACCTGGTTTAGGCCAAGCTTACAACAAAGCCTACTGGAAAATTCCCATCATTTACGCCACTGGCGCTGTACTTGGTTACTTTTTGGTAGACAACAACAATAAGTACCAGGATTTCAGGCAGGCCCTCCTGATCAGAAATGACAACAATGCGTCAACAGTAGACCGCTACGCAGACCATCCTAGCTATGGAACAGCCAACCCCAATGGTGCAACCAATATCCGTAATGGCAGAGACTTTTATCGCCGCAACCGCGACCTGACTATTCTCATATCGATAGCTGCCTGGGGACTAAATGTTGCAGAGGCGTATGTACACGCGCACATGAAGGACTTTGATGTGGGCGAAAATCTTACATTGCAGGTACAACCAAGCTTGTACCACATACCAGCTACTACTACTCTTACACCCAGTTTAACACTTACTTTATACACTAAAACTAAATGAAAATTCTGTTAGTTGGCTATGGCAAAATGGGCAAAACCATTGAGCAAATGGCTAAAAATAAAGGTCATGAAATTGCAGGAATTGTAGACCAAGACAATCGTGATACATTGGCAGATTATACAACGGAACAAGTTGATGTAGCCATAGAATTTACGCATCCTGAAGCAGCTTTTCAGAATATAACCTCTTGCCTGAAAAATGGTATACCCGTTGTTTCTGGCTCTACTGGCTGGCTGAACCAGTTTGAAGATGCTGTAGCTATTTGCAAAGAGCATGACACAGCCTTTTTTTATGCCTCTAACTTTAGTGTTGGTGTTAACCTGTTTTTTCATTTCAACGAGTACATCGCCAGCAAAATGCAGGCCTACAAAGAGTACCAAGTTGGCATCAGAGAAATTCACCATCTGCAAAAAGTAGACAAACCGAGTGGCACGGGCATTACCGCAGCAGAAGGTATTTTGCCTCATTATTCAGGCTTAAGCGGTTGGGTTGCTGATAATCCGACGAAAAAGGATAAATTGAACATAATTTCTGAGCGTGAACCAGATGTTGTAGGCACACACATTGTCACTTATGCTTCAGAAATAGATAAGATTGAGCTAAGTCATATAGCGCATAGCCGTGCTGGTTTTGCTGAAGGTGCCGTAATGGCAGCCGAATGGGTGGCAAACCGAAAAGGCGTTTATGGCATGAAAGATATGCTAAACCTGTAATAAGAGCAGAAATACATGAAAGTAAAGTTCTGGGAGAAGAAGCCTGTTACCAAAGAACCTAAAAAGAAAAAAAGCTTTGCCCGTGAGTGGGGCGATGCTATTCTGTTTGCCGTTGTAGCAGCCAGCTTAATTCGTTGGGCAACTTTTGAGGCCTATACCATCCCCACTCCTTCCATGGAAAAGTCTTTGCTGGTCGGTGACTTCTTGTTTGTAAGCAAATTGCACTACGGTCCGCGTACGCCAATTACTCCGTTGCAGGTTCCGCTCACGCATCAAACCATCTGGGGTACTAATATTCCTTCTTACTCCGAAGCTATTCAGCTGAAATCATACCGTTTGCCTGGTTTCTCTGAAGTAAGTAATAATGATGTGGTGGTGTTTAACTATCCGCCAGAAGATTTCCATCCTACCGATTTAAAAACAAACTACATCAAACGTTGTATCGGTGTAGCTGGTGACTCTCTTGAGATTCGGGACATGCAGGTTTATATTAATGGTAAACCAGCTAAAAGTCCTGAAGAAATGCAGTTCAAGTATTTCTTGTCAACAGATACGCAGCTAAATGCTAAGTTCTTTCTTGATCGCAACATCAGGATAGACGATGTGGTGGAGTGGCAAGGAGGTTACTTTGTGGATGCGACTCCAGCACAAGCTGAAGAACTTGCAGCTAACAGCATAATAAAAGAAGCTATTCTAGTTAGAGCTGAGACTGGCAAGGCTGATCCTGAGATCTTCCCGCACAAACCTAGCGTGTATGAGTGGAACGCAGATAACTTTGGCCCAATCTATATACCTAAAGAGGGAGCCACTGTAGCCATTACACCAGAAACGCTACCTTTCTACGAAAAGGCAATTTTAGTGTATGAGGGCAACGAAAACGCAGAAGTTAGAGACGGTAAGTTGTTTATAGAAGGCCAAGAAGTAAATCAGTATACCTTTAAGCAGGACTATTACTTTATGATGGGCGATAACCGCCATAACTCTCTCGACTCCCGCTACTGGGGTTATGTACCAGCAGATCATATTGTTGGTAAAGCTGTCATGATCTGGATGTCGTCAAACCCTTACGGAAGCTTTCTCAGCTCCATTCGATGGAACAGGTTGTTTAATACAATCGACTAAAGTATCAAATTAATGCTTACAAAAAGAAACGCCTATGCAGTGTATGCATAGGCGTTTCTTTTTTAATTAAACTGAAGATTTTATACCTGCTTTTCTGGTGCTTTTCTTTTACGTTCAGATGCAGCAGCTCTCTCGCCCCAAAAGCTGAGAATTTCAAAAGCCAATTCAATAAGCAACATTACCATAAGTCATAGTATTGAATCTACTAAAAACACTACCATTCTATATACCCTAGAGAATCCAACTCTGCTATATTAGATAACTCTACTCCTTCAGCCTCCGCAGTACCTCTTGTATACCAGCCAGGCCGCCAGAAATATTCTCCATCTGCGCTAGCACCTGCCCTACTTGGTTACCATCGCCAAAGCTTTTAAGCTTGTTGTTGCGCACAAAAGTAGCCTTTATGTCCTGCCAACGCTGCGCTTCTGCCTCTGTCTGCAACCCCAAAAGCTCCTTAAACTTCAGCATATTAGCTTCGGCACCTGTTGTCAGGGTCTGCGACTCAGACTCATAATGCGTCAGGATGAGCGTTTGCAGTTCCTGGTCGTTCATGATTGGCATAACCTTTTCTGCCAGCTTGTTCATATTACGATAAGAGCCTTGTAGCTTAAAGGCTGGCTCGGTTCTATACTCATCAGCCTGTGCCGCCGAACGGATATACTCCAAGTTCACCCTCAGAATCACATCCTGTATTTTAAGCAGCTTTTTCAGCACCTGCATATACTCGTTTGTTTCTTCAACTGAGTGATTACCTTCAAATTCCAGACCTTCGCTGTTCCCTGTTTCTGCCAGTTTTAGTAAGGTGTAAACATCTTTGTGGCTCTTTGCCGCCAGTTTCGCTAACACTATGTTAGAGGTAAGGGAGTTTTCGATATAACTCAGCCTGAACACATCTTCCGTATCTCCTATAATATCGCCTAGGTTATAGATATCGGCACGGTTGGCTAGCATATCTGGAATGCGGAACTTCTCACCTGTTTCAGTGTAAGGGTTACCCGCCATTACCACGCATACTTTCTTGCCCCTGAAATCATAGGTTTTGCTCTTGCCTTTGTACACGCCCTCTATCTTACGCTGCGCATCGCAAAGGGAGATAAATTTCTGAAGTAGCTCAGGGTTGCAATGCTGGATATCGTCTAGGTAGATCATTACGTTATCACCCATCTCGAAGGCCAGGTTCAGCTTGCTCAACTCTTCTCGTGCGGCGGCGTTGGGTGCCTCCGCAGGGTCAATGGCTGTTACCTGGTGCCCGATGGCAGGGCCGTTTATCTTCATAAAGATAATGCCCAGGCGGTTGGCTATGTACTCCATCAAAGTAGTTTTACCATAGCCTGGAGGCGACAGCAGCAGCAACATGCCCATTAAATCTGTACGTTTGGCCTCCCCTGCCGTACCCATCTGCTTGGCCAGATTCGCTCCGATCAGCGGCAAGTATACCTGATCTATCAACTTGTTGCGCACGAAAGATGACAGCACCCTCGGCTTGAACTCCTGCAGGCGCAACTGCTCCTCAAAAGTATGCGTCAGCTGTTTTTTTAGCTCTGTAAAAGCTACATATTGCGTAGCAGTGGTTGAAGTATAACGGCGCAGCTTGCTAAGGAAAGTATGGTACTGCAACCGATACTGCTGCTCTGCCACCACCTGGTGCACCCCCTGCAGCTTTGCCAGCGTTTCCTGCAACACTGTATTGATGACGTGCTGCCCGTTATAGCCATTCCTGAGCAGCAACACAGCTGCTTCCGAAGTATAAACTAGCTTATCCTGTTGGTTAGACTGCAGTACATAAGCCTTTAACCAATGCTGCACCAATTCAAACTGCTCTACATGGTTTTTCTCCAGTGCCTTAACTGAGGCATCAAACGTGGATACTGCTTTCTTCTCAGCAAGATGATGTTTGAAACCATCATATAAATTAGCTGCAAGCTTATCAACTATAAAATGATTGCCGCGGGTTAGCTCATGAAACAGGTACTCTCCCGCCTCCGCTGCATTGGTGTTTAAGAAAAGTGTTGTCTCCTGCTGAAATGTCTGCATTTCCTGCTGTAGTTCCTCCATCACATTATCAAACTGGTACGTGTCTGGGAATACCTGCAGGATGGCGCCTATGCCTTTCAGCTGGTGGTGCAGCGTAGCCTTCCGCTTTTCAGAAGCAAACACATTCCAGTACAGTTGCGCACAGGCCCGAGCTTCAGAAGTATAGCGTAGCAAGTCAGCCGTTTTCGTCAGTCGTACCATGGCTCCAAGTATCAGCGCAGCATCGTGGTCGTGCACGCCTTTGGTATAGCCTTCGTTGAAGCGCGCTGCCATGAACTTTGCTACATACTCTTTTAGCTCCGTCTCTGTCAGCTTGTAAAGTTCGTCTACTGTCAGGCGCTTCAGACCTTCGCCCGTTACACCTGTTAAACTTTTGTCCTGCGCGGCTTGCAGCACCTGGTAGGCTAAGTATTCTGCACGGTAAACCTCGTGATTCTCTGATACCAGCGTCTGCTCCCACACAGGTTCAAAGCTGATGAAAGCTTCATCAGAAATCTTCTCGAAAAAATTAGTGCCTGTTAGGTGAAAGAACATTGCCCCCTCACGGTGCACCACGCTGAACTCAAAAGGCTGTGTGTTTACAGTAAAGTGGTGCGTACCGAATTTCAGCACATTCTCCCCAACTATAAAGAGCTCTTGCTTGTCTTTCAGTTGGCGAATGGCATCTTCCTTTACCGTTTTCAGGCGGCTTTGGATGTTGTCCGCTTTTACGGTATCGCCCATACTCAGCAGCTCCTCCACTGTATTTCGCACCTTCTCCACCATCAGGTCTGATGCAAAGTAGCCGTTTATTTCGGTTATACTTTCGAGCTTGCTGATACGACTTTGTACGGCTTTTAGAATTCGCTCTGAAGCCTGTTGCAGGTTGTTGGCGCGTTTGCTTCGGGCTTCCTGCAAAGCCACCTTCTTCGATTCAAAAGCAGAATAGACCTCTTCGCGCTTTACCGTAAGCTGCTCAATAAATTCATCAAAATCAGGAAACTTACCTTCCAGCTCCTCCAGCTGCACCATCAGCTTAGCCAGGTACTCCTCGCATTTCTGCGGCGTGTCGCACACATCCATGTAGTTGATCACGCTTTGGCTGATAAGCTTTAGCTGTGAGTTGAACTCGGCCTTCCCCTCCTGGCTTTGCAGCTCTTTTCGTTTGCGCTTCAGGGTAGACTTTACCTGATTGAACGTGCTGTAAATGCTTGAAATGGTATCAATGATGTTTGTGGTTTGGGTCGCATCGTCAATCTTCAGGTTGCTCACCACATCAATCAGCATCTCCAGTTCCGTGGCGATACCTGCAATCTCTTTATCAATAGCATCGGCTTCCACCACCTTTGCCACGGCATCAATGGCAGTATTTACACTTTGTACTTTCTGCTTGTACGGCAGCAAAGCATTATCCTTCAACAGGAAAGCCACGGTAGCATTGGCCGTATTTTGGGCAAAGTCTAACAGCTGCGCCTCGTAGGCCTCTACCTTCATCAGGTCAGCATATCGGAGGTCGCGCAACGACACTACCTCGCCGCGCACCGAACGAAGCTCCGCCAAGTATTTCACATAGTCATTTATGTGCTCCCCTTTTTGGTGCTTCAGTTTACTTATTAGCTCATCCGCCTGCCCCAGTACTTTCTCGACCTGAGCTTTTGTGCTTTTTCGGATGCTCAGCACCTTCTCATACTCCTCTACCGCTGCTGTGGCCGTTTGCCGAACACCCGAAAGAGGTGCCGCCAGATTATAGGTTTCCTCACGGCTCAGCCAATGGTAAGAGTCCAGTATATTGGTGGTAAGCTTGATCAGGTCTAAGTATAGATTGGTGTAGGAATCGTCTTTCTGCAGCAACGCCAGTAACTCGGTACACTCGGCCATGGCACGTACAATCTCTTTGTTGCCGATCTTGTACAAGTATGAATCGTGCGTAACAGGGATGCTGTAGTTCGGCCCGATATAAGGCGTTTGCCAGATCTGCACCGCATGGTGCTTCTGCGGCTCTGCATCTGCCTTGAAGTAGTTTAGCTCTCCATTCTCAAAAATTGCATAGCCGTGGCAGATGATCGGGATCTCTATTTTTTGGTTGATCAGATTATAGGAAAGCAGCAAATAAATACCCTGCTCCTTATTGTAGAAAACATATAGAAAATCCTCCCCGTTCGGCGATACGATGCGCTTCTCGAACAGCATGTTCTGCAGGTTGTTATCGAACTCCTTGTACTCACCTGTCTGCAGGTAATATCCATAAGGATAGATGATGCCTTGATTATCTGGAAGTAGCACGCAACTTTGCTCCAGTGCATCTATCCGCTTCACCTCTTTCAGTTTAAAGTTGAAAACGAAGTAGCGGTAGTTGTTTTCGCGGTATGGCCTTATCTTGAGCAGGATGATGTTGCCAAGTATAGCATAGTAGATTTCAGAATCGTCAAGCGACTGATCCTTGTCGTCTACTTCTTCTGAATAAATGCCATGACCAGAATCAGTGTTGTCTTCTACTTTTATAGTTAAATCGCCACCTACGGTTTCAACAAAAACTTTGTCTTGAATAGATACATGCGGGTGCTTGCCTTTGCGCTGGGCCTCCCGCACCGTGCGACTCCAGGTGAAGTCGTGTTGGTTCGGGAACACGTACTCATGGTCGCTGCGGTTGTCAAGGTACACCAGTTTATCGCCCTGCACCACCCACTTAAAAGTTTTAATGTCGTTGGCGCTTTTTCCGATGCGAAATACCATGTATAGGTGCGTTCCTATGAGGGCAAACTTAACGAACTGCGTGTTTTTGTAGTACTTGTATAACTTCTGAAAATCGTCTTTGAAAGTCTGATTGCCGATGAGCTCCAGTGACTGCTGATGAAAGCTGTGGTCGGCATAGGTATAAATACCAAACACATCACTCAACTCCACCTCTGACTTTAGCCCTATGTGCACATTGTAACCAAAGAGCATGTTATACCCAATCGGCACCATGTCCCAGGGCACACAGTTGTTCTCGGTTGTGATGTGGTCGGTAGCCAGCAGCTTTGTCTCGATGGCTCCAAACACCTTCTTCCGCTCCTGGTTCAGCTGCCCAAGTTGAGTACGAAGATCTGTCCCGCTTTTCTGCAGGCGGTTGCGCAGTATTTCGTAGGTTCCGCCCTCCAGCTTTACCGCATCTTCGGCGGCTGCTTGTGGAGTAATTATAGAATTATCATCCATGGTGTTGGAGGATTTGATGTGGTTAAAGTTTGTTTTTTAAACTTTCAAGAAGATTGTCCCCTTGAGGGGATTATAGGAATTTTACATTAACGAATCTCACATCTGTGAATCGCTTTCTTGTTTCTCCTCTATCCAATGCTTAATGGTCCTGATTACGTTTCCTATGTCTTTCTTCACTTCCAGGTCATCAAAGCGCAGAAATTTCACCCCGTACTGCTCTAGTTCAAGTTGCCGTTTGTTATCATAGCTTACTTTGTACTCATGGCTCTTACCATCTACTTCAATGGCTAATCTTAATTCGTGGCAGTAAAAATCAACTATGAAATCCTGCACCGGTACTTGTCTGTGAAATTGAACACCATGCATTTTTCTTTCTTTGATTTCCTGCCACAACAGAACTTCTGAGAGGGTACTGTTCTTTCGTAGTTCTCTGGCTTTCTCTCTTAAATCCCTTCTGTAGGGGATAATACTGTTTCGTAAACTCATGTCAACCTTTTCTAAAATATTCGCTGATGTAAACACCCCTGTGGTCTCCTCAAGGGGACAAACCTTATTTACCAATCAGAAAGGCCTTTCTCTGTAGTACTTCATTAAAGCACCCTCTCCTGATTTCAGGAGAGGGTTGGGGAGAGTTTAATTTAATGAAATGTAAGGCTTATCGGCAATGCCCATGGCAGTGGCTGCAGTGGTCAACTGCTTTAGGGTGCTCAATGTGCTTTCGTCATCAGCACTGTTCTGCATCATTTTCAGAAGCAGGGCTGATACACTCATATTGCGCACGTCGTCGGAGGTCATACCGAACTGGTTGATAAAGCGCTGCAGGTTTGATTTGAAATCAACATGACCGTTGCTGTCGGGAGTGTAATTTAAACTGTGTCATTTCCATATTTCAAT
>NZ_JAJJWH010000021.1 GCF_020907245.1 Pontibacter harenae
AATATAAAATTTAGAGTAATGTAATTCTGTCCCTGTACTTATATAGTTTTGTGAAAATGTTTTCTGTGCCTATTGCAGGGGGAATAGTTATGAAGCGTATGGAGGCTTTTGCGATATAGGTAGGCTGTTGAAGAGAGAGGGCTATAGTTTTATAGATCAGCCTTTGAAGGGACAGGTCGCGACCTGTCCGTATGAGGGGGCTTGCTAACGGAGGGGGCTATAGAAAAAGGTGTCGGATTGCCAGCGGGCGGGGTTATCTTGGATGTATTGCAGGATGTTGTGATAAGCTTTTTCGTGGCGGATGATATGATCATGAAAAGAGCGGTGCCAGGCAAAATCTGTTAAGCCTGCCTGCCGTATCTGTTTAGAAGTAGTGGTTTTGTAGGCACTTATCAGCTCTGAAACAGATTTGATTTTAGCGCCTGATGCTTTCCCCTCATAGTCGATCTCCAGAATGCCATGCACATGATTCGGCATTACGACAAAAGCATGTATAGCAAGATAAGGATACTGCCGCTCCAGCCAGCGCCACTGATCTGCAGCAATTTGCCCGTATTGGTTCAACTGCATTTCAGCATCTGTTACCTCTCCAAAAATGCAGGCACAATCCTTTACACAGGAAGTTATAAAATACAGCCCCTCCCTGCTGTAATCATACCCGAGCATCCTGTTCCTCTTCCTCTCAGCCAACATCACAAAAAATTAAAATACACACGTCGTACGGACAGGTCGCGACCTGTCCGTACGACAACCTATCTACTCAGCAGAATTCCTGCTCTCTAAACAGCGGATCTATAAAAATGACTGATCCTGATCCGCTAAGGTCTGATCCAGAAAACGCTAATACCTATCAAAATGAAGGCAATCTACTTCCCAATGCAGAATTTGCTATTAATGCACAAATATTTGATATATAGTTAGTTAAAGATTAAATACCTTATTGAGGTACAAATAAGAAACAAAGGTGGTTGCTATTTTAGTTTTTAGTGCAGGGGGGTGTGTAAGTAGAGAAAAATTGGTATCAAGGTTTTATATTAGTACCCAGAGCCGAACTTGCTGGGTTTATATACGACTGTTTAAGCCTTTAAAAGTGTGTTTATAGTCAAAAAAGGTAGATGTTTATGTAAATAAATAAAAGGAACCATTTTTTAACTGATATTCTGCCACCACCAACTTATGATTATAATATGACTTATCCTAGAATTAAATAATGAATTTACCCTTCTAAGGTAATATTGAAACCTCTATTACACATAACTCATGTTACGGTAAAAGACAACCTGCATATCTGCCTGATGGCTCTTAATAGGCCCTCTCAGGAAAAATACTCAGGTCGGCAACAGAAACTTTTGCAGGATTGAACAAATGGCAGATGCTCTATAGAAGGCATTTAGGACTTTACTGGTACAAGTGCCTTGGAGCTGTTCACCAGCAAGTACGGGTCCAGTATAAGTTGGAGTACCTGGACTTTTTTGTTATGCCCTCTTTTACTGCAGCTGAGGAAAGGGGGGCATACTTCTCCTTCAGCCAGCCAAGGGGCTAACATACTGTTTTCTAAATTCTAAATCGACTGTTAATATTTATAGATGCATTTCACTTTTCATATAGGTTTAGAAGAGGGGCGTGAGCCCATTTTTACTTTTGTCTGCTATATATGTGCATTCAAATCTGCTATAGAAAATAAATTGAAGGAAGAAGTGGTGCATACGTTCGCTTGGTTGTATTAGATAAAAGCCCCGTATCATCTTAGCTTAGAAGTTATGCCCACACTACAGGAGAACAATCAAGCATTTCAGCGAAAGTTTAACCGTCGAAATTTCCTTCAAACCGGTGCCGTTCTTGCTGGAGGCATGACGTTGCTGCCGCTCCTCAGCCATGGGGAAACGATTGGGTTTTCTGGAGCTGAGGATACCAGTTTCTGGTACCAAAAGCCTTTGCTTATTCTCCAAACAGTACTGCGGGAGCCTGACGCGAAGAACTATGACGCGAAGGCCGTGGTCCAGTACATGAAAAAGACTGGATGCAATACGCTTGTTATCAATGCGGGAGGTATCGTAGACTTTTTCCAGAACCCGTTGCCAGCTGCTAATATCAATCCTTACATGGGCAACAGGGATATTTTAAAAGAAATAACTGAAGCCTGTCATACTGAGGGTATCAGGGTTATCGGGCGCATTGATTTCAGAGGGGCGGAAGAGCGCGTGTATAAGCAGTTCCCGGATTGGTTTAGTGTGGATGCGGATCAGAAGCCCATACAACTGGATTACACGCGGCCCCGGCTCTATGCATCCTGCTATACAGGGCAGCACCGGAATGAGTATGCCGAGGAATTTATCCATTACATCATGGGGAACTACGCCCTGGACGGTATCTGGCACAACAGTATTGCTGTAGGTGGTATTTGCCATTGCCAACGGTGCCAAGAGTCTTTCAATGCCGCTTCTGGCAAGGCGATTCCTATAATGGCATCTGCATCTGAATCAGACCTGGAGCAGTATATGGACTGGAAAACGCAGGTAGCAGACCAGTACATGGAGCGCATGAAAAGGGCCGTAAAGTCTTTCGGGGAGGATAAAATTTACAGTGCAGAAGTTTGGGGCATTTTTGATGTTGGCGGGCAGATTCATGCGGGTATTGATCTTTACAATGCACGCGACCACTTTGATTTTCTGGTAAGCGTTGCTTTTCTAACAGAAAATGCAACGCATATTCATTATGAAGACCTCAACTATGCAAACACCAGCATTAAGTTCCTTAAATCGATGGCGCCTGGAAAAGAAGCCGTTATCCTTTATGGTGGTAACGGTACGGCACACAGGCTGGTAATAGACCCATCCATCGACCTGAAGATATGGTTGTGGGAGATTCTTGCGGCCGGTGGCAGATTTTGGAACTGCTATTTTACCGGCCCATACCCGGCTGAAACTTATGACAGGCGAAACGCTTACAACCACCAAGACGCCTATAGCTTTGTGAAAACGCATGAAAAGCTCCTGGAGCAGCATGCACCTGTAGCCAATATCGGTATTTACTACTCGCGCCCCACCCGTTTGTTTTACCGGGAAAAGACGGAGGAGGGAGAATCCTTTGATGCAGCAATCAAAGGGATGGAAACAGTTCTGACGGAAAGCCATATACCCTATGATTTTATACCAGACAACCCTATAATTAGTAAAGAAAGGCTGCAAAAGTACAAGGTGGTAATTCTTCCCAATGTCAGGTGCATGGGCGAGAAAGAGATACAGGTTCTGAAGGAGTACGTAGCGGAAGGAGGAAGTTTGGTGGCTACCTATGCTACCAGCCTCTATAATATCCATGGCGTAGAGCAGCAGGATTACGGTATGGCGGAGCTGTTTGGAGTGCATTACACTGGCAAGAAAGTGAACACGGCCAAAGATAACTATCAGTTTATACTCGACAAAAAGCATCCAGTGGTGGTGGAAGATAGCCCGCACACAGAGCTGTTCCTGAATGCGGGGTACACGTTACTGAACAAGCCTGCAGGAGACGCAAACGTGATCTGTACCCTGGTGCCGACAGTACATAATCAGCCGCCTGAGAAAGCCTGGGTTGAGAAATGGTCTGTAGAGTTTCCTACCGTTGTTCAGAAAAACTATGGCAAGGGCAAGGTTATTTACTTCTCTAATCAGCCAGACGTGATCAGCCATGAGATGGGGCATCCTGATATTCGTAACCTGTTGTCACGCAGTATCAGGCATCTGGCTGGAAACACCCTGGCCATTGAAAGCAATGCTCCCGAGAGTGTGCATATAGGCCTCACAAAGTCTTTGGGAAAGCCAGGACAGTACATCCTGTCATTCGTCAACACAACTTCAGGGCCCACAAGGCCTATTCGCCGCCTCATTCCTGTTCATGACATTCAAGTTAAATTAAGGCTGGATGGTAAGTCAGTTGGCAACTATAAAGTGCTGCGTTCGCAAGGAAACTGCAAAGTGAAAACAAAAGGAAGGGAGCTTGATTTACAGCTGAGTAAGTTAGAAGACTTTTGTGCTGTCCATATTCAGATGAATACCTGATGTGTCTGCAATCTTCAACAACTTGCTCTGCCCTGGAAGCCCTATAATATATAGCCCTTGCATCATACAGATGAAATCATGAGTTGGCTGATATGCTGCTCATGCCCTTTACAAGTCAAACATAATTTTAAGATATGTATCTTCTTTCCTGTGTTCACGTGCGAATAGCGTTGTTGTGTGTTTTGGGTTTTCTGCCTGGAACTGTTCTTGCGCAAGTTTCTGTTGCCTTCGATGCGGCTGAAAAGCCTATAGCGTTCGGAGTGGGTAAAATAGAGGAGGCGCTTCAGAAGTCTGGACAGAAAATTAATAAAAGCAATCTCACGGCTAGCCGCAGCAAGGCTAATATTGTTATAGAAGTAATTCCGGATGGTGCTAAGGTTGCGCTTCAGAAAGAAGGTTTTAGCGTTGCCTATGAAGGCAAAACTTTAGTTGTTACGGCCTTAGACCCGGTTGGGGCGATGTATGGAGCGCTGCATGTGGCAGAGCAGCTGCAAATGGGGAAAACATGGCAAGCGGTATCCAGAGAAAAAGTAAACCCGCACTTAACGGTGCGAGCCCTGAAGTTTAATTTACCCTGGTCTTCCTACCGACAGGGACCAGCCATGGAAGTGCACCAGGAAGTAACCAGAGATCTTGCTTTCTGGCAAACCTTTCTGGACCAAATGGCTGAAAACAGGTTTAACGTGCTCTCGCTATGGAACATTCATCCGTTCTCTTTTATGGTGAAGCCTACGAACTTCCCTGAAGCGAACAACTTTTCTCTCAAGGAGATGGAAGAGTGGAAGCAGTTCTGGACCACCTTGTTCCGCATGGCCAAAGAACGCGGCGTGGAGCCATACATCGTGAATTGGAACATTGCAGTGTCTCCTGAGTTTGCGCAGGCTTATGGCGTGTTGGAACGGAATGACACCTCCGAGATAGTGAAGCGCTATACCCGTGAGGTGGTAACACAGGTTATAAATGAGTATCCAGATCTGGCTGGTATAGGTATCACGCTAGCAGACTGGATGAGCAATTTTAAATCAGAAGGCGCGGCACTGCCTGATATGACGCCGAAAGACCGTGAGGATTGGGTAGAAGAAACAGTAATAGCAGGCATCAAAGCCGCCAGCAGACCTGTTAAGCTGCTGCACCGCTCAGTGCTTTCAGCCGACCCGAAGGAAATGCGGCGTGTCATAAACAATGCCAATTTGCCTGATACAACGCTTGTAGAGATAAAGTTTAACTGGTCTCATGGTCACTCTACCCCGACGCTTGCTTTGACGCATGACTCGCACTCAGGCCAGCGCGACGATGGCTACTGGAATCCCATACCAGACAATTACCGCATTCAGTGGATGGTGCGCAATGAAGACTTTTTTATACTGAGATGGGGCCAGCCGGATTTTATCAGGAAGCACATTGCCCAAAACGTGGCGCCTTATGTAAACGGCTACTTTGTGGGGTCAGAAGGATATATTCCAGCCAAGGATTTCTCGCATGCAGAAAACAAGCACCGTACCTGGGACTACGCTTTTGAAAAGCAGTGGTTGTTTTACCAGCTTTGGGGCCGACTGCTATATGACCCTGCTACACCGGACGCGGTATTTGAGGCTGCTTTCAATAACAGGTATGCCAATGAAGTGGGCCAACCGCTGTTGCAGGCTTATGCTGCTGCCAGCCAGATGCCACTCCGATTAGCTTCTTTCTATAATGCAACCTGGGACTATACGTTGTATTCAGAAGGGTTTCTGGCGCCGTTCCCCGCTAACGGCGGCTATTACGATGATGTTTCTTCTTTTATTTCGATTGAGGAGCTGATAGATCATCCTACCTTAGATCCTGCTTATATTTCCATTGCAGACTATGTACAGGCAACTGTAGCAAAAGAAAGTATACCTTCCAATAGGCTTAGTCCTTTAGCGCTTGCAGACTCGCTCGAGGCTGATAGTAAGAATGTACAACAGCTAGTGCGTCAGCTGCGGTTTAATGCATCGCCCACACTGTCTTGCGAGTTGGATGATCTGGAGACATGGGCTTATTTAAGTAGTTATTTCGCTGATAAGCTCAGGGCAGGAGTGGCGTTGCAGACGTACCAGCTCTCACAGAACAAGGCGCAGCAGGCGAAGGCTGTTAAGTTACTTACGCGCTGCTTAGCACATTGGCGAAAGCTAAGTGCCATCACCGCAAAGCATTATCAGGAGGTGCCTTACATCCATGGGTACATATCAAGAGGTAATGCTTATAAGGATGCCGAGCGGTTTTCATGGGCTAAGTACCTGCCACAGGTGGAGCACGATATCATACTTGCAAAAGAAGCAAAGGCTGCTATGACGGTTGGGGAGGGGAGGTAAACCATGCATTTGCCTGCTTGTCTTGTATCAGTGCAGATACTACATTAAAGTAGCTATAAAAAAATGCAAATAAACAGCTTTGTACTTTTACCTGTCGCTACAGGGCTATGTAATACCTTCTAATATGTCACAATGGCTTTTTTTAGATAAGGGCCATGCCTTTGCAGGTGTAGCTACAGATTAAACCTAAGCCAATGATTGGAAAGCAGGAATAAACAGAAGTAACTCCTTATGGCTGTAAAGTTTCAACATAAAATCAGGATAGGTATTAGAATCAGGTAGATGATTTTGTAGGCTTCAAATTTCTTCCTGATGTCGCGAAGAGCTTTGCTGATGTGGTTTTCGATGTTGCTTGTGCTTGTCTGCATAATCTCGGCAATTTCACCGTTACTTAGCCCCTCAATTCTACTCATTTCAAATACTTGCTTTCTTACAGGAGGTAAAGCAGAACATACATCTTTGAGAAGTCCGTTTAACTCCTGATAGTCTATGTAATGATCCGTTAAGTTTTCTGTCATAGCATTCTTTTCAGCTAGATATTGCGCATAGGCATGTTCATGCACCTGATGCCTTGCTTTATTATATACTATATTTCTTGCTATTCTGAAGATATATCCGTCTAAGTTTTGCTGCGGGTCCAGGCAATGTCTTTTCTCCCAGAGCTTTACAAAAGCCTCCTGCACCACTTCGTCTACATCCTCTTTGTCTTTAACAAGCTTTTTTACAAATGCAGTTAGTTTAGAGTAGAATCTATAGTAGATACTTTCAAAAGCAGCTTTGTTTCCATCTTTGAGGGCTTCAATGGTTGCTATTAAATTTACATGTTCCATATTGATACCTCCTTTAAAGGGTAAGCATTGAATGCTTTGAATACAGTAATTGATATAATGAAATATAATTAAATATTTGAGTACTCACAAACATATTAAATATTTTATTACCTCAATTAAATTAACCCAAGGTGTACTAAAGGAAAAGCTCTATTCTGAAAGAGAAAAAACAGGTAGGAACTTTACTACTGATGCTATAAATGTCTGTGTCCTTTTACTTGTTAGCCTGTAGAAGGATAGCAGATGTAGCAACGCTTTGGTGAATGGTCAAATTATTCGAAAGATATGGCCGTAATGTTTGAAAGTTTTAAAAAACTCTGAGGGCTTTTCTGCTATATGAGTTCAGGATTTGCTTGAATTAGAGCAGAATACTGTTCAAGTTGTGTTATACTTATAGCAAGTACATAGATTCCCTTCAGGCAAGAACTTTACAGAAATACATTGGAGAAAACTAATATAAACTAATTTGGCGTTAGTACTTTTTAAACCAACTTGAGATATAATGTACTTCGCTGCTGAAAGTAAAAGGAAATTTGTTTCTAAAAGCATTTGTGAGTAATTACTTATAATGTAGTTGCTTGAAAAGGCTCCTACATCTTTCTTTTGTTGATGCTTCCTGTGTTTTACTTACTTAAAGTACTGGCTGTAAGAAGTTGAGTAGATGCAGAAATTACTGTTTCCTTTATTATTCTTTAAAGAAGCGAATAGTCTTCGCTTCAGAGACAGAGCAGGCTTATTAGCAAATTATAGAGAGGAACTCGTTCCAGGTTTTGTTTGAGTAATAACATCAGCGTATGAAAGATAAAAATAATATAATTAAGAGTGGTGCGCCGCTTAAGTTAAGTGTAATGATATAAAAGAACCTTTAAAAGGTTATGGATAGCAAGCTGATAAAAAAATATTACGCTGGAGAATGCTCACTAGAGGAGGTACAGGAGGTGCTCGATTGGTTTAAGAGCAAGGAACTGGAACCTGAGCAGGAACAGGACCTGTACTGGTTTTGGCAGGAGGCAGACCAAGAGAAGGAAGATAGAGCCTTATCAAAGGATGCACCCTTTCTATTTGCTAGCATCATGCGGACTATAGAAAATCAGGAGAGAGATCTTGATGAGGAAGAGAAGGAGGGCGGAAAAGTAAAGATGCTAAACCATTGTAACTGGATGCTAAAGGCCGCTGCTGCCTTAGTTTTGCCAGCAATTTTCGTGTGGCTGCTCACCAGCCACTTCGTTAATAAAGAGAGTGTTGCTCCTGAACTTGTTACCGTAGAGGCCGAGCCGGGAACACACAAAAAGATACTTCTGGAAGACGGGTCAACAATATTTCTACATGCAGGAAGCTCAGTTTCTTACTTGCAGCATTTTCCCAACCATAAAAGAGAAATTGTACTTCAAGGTGAAGCTTTCTTCGAAGTAGCAAAAGACAGCTTACGGCCTTTTATCGTGAAGTCGGGTGTGCTGTTAACGCAGGCTCTGGGCACCTCCTTTAACATAAGGTACAGGCAAGAGGATAAAAATATCTCTGTTGCATTAGCAACAGGAGTTGTTAAGGTGGAGAAGCAGGAGGGGCAAAATACCGCGCAGCTTGTAAAGCTGCTGCCTGGCCAACAATTAGGGTATAATATAGCAAATAAGAATTTTACTGTATGTGCTTATGAACCGCAGGAAGTACTGAGCTGGCGTAAAGGTATTTTATACTTTAAAAAAGCCAATATAGAACAGATAATATACAAATTGGAGAACTGGTATGGTGTTGATATAGAGGTGACGGGAAAAGTGCCGACGGACGAAGACGAATGGTTTTATACAGGTGCCTACGATAATCAGAATCTGGAAAGTGTATTGGATGGAATTGGCTTTGTGAAGTACTTCTCCTATAAGAAAGAAGGTGATAAAGTGTACATAATGTTTAATTAAAAATAAAGTTACTGTATGAAATAAAAGTACCCTTTACTTAATAAGCAGTTAAGCTTCGGGAGGGAAGCCTAACTGCACCTGTCACATCAACGACCAATGTTGGCGCATGCTGCCGTTGATGAGGCTTTGTTGTCAAATTTTGTCTCAAAATTTAAAAACCCCCAAATTTATGGAAATTAATTTAAAATACCTATTCTCATGGGTAGCCAGGAGAGCTTTGTTCGGCCTTCTGCTTCAACTATCCATACTTTCCGTAGCTTTAGCTGCAGATGACGGGAGTAGTGGTCAAAGTGTTAAAGATACGAAAATCACGCTCAATCTTACAAATGCCTCTCTTGGGGAATTCATAAAACGGGTAGAAGCCACAACCCCTTTCAAGTTCACTTTTGACGAGCAGGAAGTGCTCCAGCAAAAAGTTCTCATTACCATAAAAGCGGAGAACGAGGCAATAGAAAAGGTGCTCGTGCGGATTGCAGCTAACACACTCCTCGAATTTAAACAAACGAACAAAAATATACATGTCAGGGTTAGGAAAATTTCCAGCCCAGGGGCAGGCATTGTGCCCGCTGCAAAACCACAGGTTGCCGTAGCGGTTTCAGGCAGAGTGGTTGATGAAAAAGGAGAGGGACTGCCTGGAGTAACTGTAGTGGAAAAAGGAACAACAAACGGCACAACAGCAGATTATGAAGGCAATTTTACATTGAACGTATCTGATGGTAACGGTATATTGGTTATTTCTTACATTGGTTATCAGCCGCAGGAGGTGCCCATCAATAATCGCGCTTTCATCAATGCAACACTTACAACTGATGCAAAGGCGCTGAAAGAGGTAGTCGTTATTGGTTATGGCGCTGTGAATAGAGAAGACTTAACAGGTTCTATTTCATCTGTTGGCAGCGAAGAAATACAGGAAATGGCGGTAGCCCGCGTCGATCAGGCGCTTATTGGAAAGGCTGCTGGCGTGCAAGTTTCACCTGTGTCAGGAGCACCTGGCGCTTCTCCTCAGATCAGGATCAGGGGTATTGGGAGTATTTCAGCAGGATCAGGCCCTCTGTACATCGTGGATGGCTTTCCTACAGACAATATAGAAACCCTGAGTCCAAATGACATTGAGAGCCTCGACATACTTAAAGACGCCTCTGCTACCGCTATTTATGGTTCTCGTGGGGCTAACGGGGTTATCATTATCAAAACAAAAAGAGGAAGTGAGGGTAAAACTAACATTACCTTCGATACCTATACTGGTTGGCAGCAGGTGTCGAAGGTGCCTGAAATGATGAATTCTAGGCAGATGGCGCAGTACTTTTACGATGGGGTTCGCAACAAGATGATGGACCAGGGAAGAGATGTGTCTGGAGATCCGAGAACATGGTACCAGCCAGTGCCCGATATTGTGTTGGATGTTCTGGAAGGGCGCAACACGTACGATGTAGATGCGCTTGATGAGGTGCTGCGCGTAGCACCTCAACAGCAGTATCAAGTATCAGCCACTGGGGGTACTGAGAATATGAAATACGCCTTGAGTGGGGAATACTTTAATCAGGAAGGTATCGTGATAAACAGCGATTTTGAACGATACTCCTTCAGAGCCAATGTCGACGCGAAACTTTCAAAGAAATTGAATGTTAGAGTAAGTCTTAACCCATCTTTCACAGACCGAAACATGGTGAGCGCAAGTGGCCATGCCTCTGACCCTACAGACGAAAGTATTATCGGTACAGCGCTGACTGCGCCGAACTACTTCCCGCTGTTAAATGAAAACGGAGAGTACTTTGTTTTTAACGGCTATGCTGCGGTAGCAAACATCCAGAACCCTCTTGCAATTGCACGCGAAATAACCTCAAATGAGAAGAGAACCAGGTTCCTAGGAAACATAAACACAGAGTACGAGATACTGCCAGCGTTAAAGCTTAATATTTTACTCGGGGCGAGTATTATGAACACCAAGTCAATGCGGTTCAAGCCGCAGCTCCCTGTCTTTTTCAACGGGCTTGCTTCGGGGCGCGATGAAGCTTCTTTGAATACTAACTGGCTTGCAGAATATACATTAAATTATAATAAAAGCTTTGGCAACCACAACTTATCTGGAGTGGCTGGGTTTACTTCTCAAAGAGACCTGTACGAGTCTAACTTTTTGTTCAGCAACAGGTATCCTAACAACCTGGTGCCTACTTTAAGCGCCGCTAGCGGTCTTATTACCGACGGCTCTTCCGTAAGAGAAGAATGGTCGTTGCTTTCGTACTTAGGGCGGGTAAACTATAACTACAAAAGCAAATATTATGTAACAGCTGCAATTCGTACCGATGGCTCATCCCGTTTCGGTTCGGAGAATAAATGGGGTTTGTTTCCTTCTATGGCATTGGCTTGGCGCGTGTCTGATGAGGAATTCCTGAAAGATGTTGGCTTCCTGAGTGAACTGAAACTCAGAACGAGCTATGGCGAGACAGGTAACAACAACATCGGCAACTATGAACACTTTGCCACTATAAATTATATAAAGTATCCGCTTGGAGGAGTGGCGGTAGGTGGGTTTGGGCAGCAAAGGCTCGCTAACCCTGGATTGACATGGGAAAAGCAAAAACAGCTGAACGCTGGTGTTGACCTTTCATTCTTTAACAGTAGGCTTAGCTTAATAGTGGACCATTTCCAATCTAGGAATACTGACCTGTTATTAAATGTTAATGTTCCGAGCATTACAGGTTACAGTAATTCGCTACAAAACATCGGCGAAGTTAAAAATACAGGATGGGAATTTGTATTGAACACAGTAAATATCGACAAAGGTTTTGGGTGGACAACGGATTTCAACCTTTCTACTTACCGAAATGAAGTAGTGAAATTAGGACCTGAAGGCGATCCTATATATGCTGGACAGGGAGGTGGCGGAAGCCATATTACCATGATCGGCCAGCCCATTGGGATGTTTTATGGATGGCTGACAGATGGCGTTTTCCTCAATCAAGCTGATGTGGATAGAGGTCCAGTTTATAATCCAAATGGCTCCGACCGCTCCCGTCCAGGAGATATCAAATTTGTAGATATAAGTGGTCCTGATGGTGTGCCTGATGGAATCATCGACAGTTTTGATAAAACTATCATGGGGTCTCCTTATCCTGATTTTTACTACGGCATGACCAATCGCTTTACCTACAAAAACATCAGCCTGAGCATTGGCCTTCAGGGCACGCAAGGCAATGAAGTACTTAGTCTGTCAAGAAGAACTATCGCAAACGGAAGAGGTCGCTTCAGGCAGTTAGCTGACATGTTTGACTACTGGAAATCTGAAGAAGAACCTGGTGATGGTAAAACGCCAAGACCAAACGATGCCGCTACTGGAAATAACCGCGGCCAATGGAGCCAACACTTCCTTACGCCTGGTTCATACCTTCGCATCAACAACATCTCTTTAGGTTACTTGTTCCCTGAGCAGATTTCTCAAAAACTCATGCTGAGCAACCTTCGGGTGTACGTAAATGCCACTAATCCATTCCTATTCACAAAAAACACAGGCTTCAATCCAGATGTCAGCAACAGCTCTAGCTCTTTAACGCCAGGAGTTGATCTTAATGATTATCCTTTACCTAAGAGCCTGATTATAGGCCTTAATGTTTCTTTCTAAAGTATAGGGCGTTAATTAAAACAACAGCATGAAAAAGATACAAATAACTATAGCATTAGCATCTCTTTTAATGGTATCGTGCGAAAAGGAATTTATAGAAAAGAATCCTGTGTCTACAGTGAGTGTGGATGTTCTGTATAAGACTGACAAGGACTTTAATGATGCCACTATTGGCGTTTACAACTCTCTTCAGGCGCAGTACCAGAACTTCTGGCATTTCGGTGATTTGCGGGGTGATGACTCGTGGCAGGAAGTAGCACAGCAGCAGACGCAGGTGAGGGTAGACAACTTTACCTTAGATAACAACGAGGGGGTGCTGGTAAGCGCCTGGAGCAATTACTACCAAGCTATTAACCGTGCAAATTCTATTTTAGTACAGATAAATGAAGCAGATCCTGATGTTGTCGTAAACAAAGATTTATACACAGGAGAGGCAAAGTTTCTTAGGGCACTTGCTTATTTTGACTTGGTAAGAATATTTGGGGATGTTCCAATTGTTACAAGGCCTCTCTCAATTTCAGAAGCATATAAATTTGGAAGGGAAAGCGTTGATAAAGTATATGAAGAGGTTATCATACAAGATTTGATGGAGGCAGAAGCTAATTTGCCTAATAACTATGCAGGCACAAATTTGGGCAGGGCAACAAAAGGAGCTGCAAAGGCGCTTTTAGGTAAAGTATACCTAACACGAGGGGACTTTCCGAACGCTGAGGCTAAGCTACAGGAGGTTACTACCATGGGGTATTCCCTTCTGGAAAATTACAACGACCTGTTTGACTATACTAAAGATGAGCACCACAGCGAGTATATATTCGATATCGAATATGAAGAAGGATTAGGCGGAGAAGGAAGTGTGTTTACTAACCGTTTTTCTCCTCTTATTCCAGAAGTCACCAGATTTTATGGCATCACTGGCACTGTCAACGATATGAATTTTCCTACAGAAGAGCTCTTTTCTGTATTTGAGCCAGGAGACTTGCGGCAGGATGTAACGGCAGCAAGAGGCGTAACGGACCAGAATGGAAACTTTATACCCTTGCACAGCGGTAGATCTTCATTCACAAGAAAATACATGACATCAGTAAGTACTGGTGAAGACAGCCGTGCAAACTGGAAAGTAATCCGTTATGCTGATGTTCTGCTAATGTATGCTGAGGCTTTAAATGAAAATGGCAAAACCCAGGAGGCCCTAGAGTATTTAAATCGGGTGCGTGAAAGAGCTGGATTGGCAGGGTATGAGAGTTTATCACAGTCAGAGGCAAGGGACATGATATACCTAGAGCGAAGACTAGAGCTGTCTTTTGAGGGGCACAGGTGGTTTGACCTAGTGAGAACAGGCCAGGCTTATGACGTAATGGCTCAGTATGGTATGCAGCCTTACATGACACTTTTCCCAATTCCGCAAAGCCAAGTAAATTTAATTAATGACCGTTCTATTTTTCCACAAAACCCAGGATACGATTGATCTAACATCCTGTGTCCATGCTGCTGGCAATAAATTTATTGCCAGCAGCATGGACACAGGATTCATAAAGTTGGCTAAAGCAACCCGCAGCTTTCATGATAGAACACGTCATCCGTACAACCAGCCAGCGTATTTAATCCTTTCCTTCCTCTACTACATTTAAGTATAGGGAAAAACTTGTTTTCTTCTGAATATACTAAATAGCTTCAAAGTAGCTGTACAATAAGCAATTTTGGAAGTAACAGCTGCTGGTTAATAACTTCTCAAATCATATTCTTATGAAAAAAAAAATTTATTGCCTTGTCGTATTATTTGTTGGTTTGGGCCAGCTATGTCACTCCCAGAGTGTGGGTATACAGTACGATCGAAGTTTGCCTCAGGCAAAATATGCAGCTCAACAAATAGAAGAGTCTCTTTTAGAAAAAGGATATACCTTAAAGGAAGATAAGGCAGAATACAAGCTAAAGCTTGTCGTAGACTCCTTAAAATTTGCGAGTGAGGCTTATAATATCGCTCCAGTAGGCAAAAGCATAACGATTACAGGGGGGGATGAAACAGGTTTAATCTATGGAAGCCTCTCGCTTGTGGAGGAGGTGCGAAACGGTGTTCCTCTGGCCAAAATTAAGGCAAGCAACGAAATCCCTAATTACCCTTTTCGTGCCATAAAGTTCGACTTACCTTGGGATACCTACCGCCATAGCTATTCGCTTGATCAGCATATAGAAACTTGCCGCGACATTAACTATTGGAGAGAGTTCCTAGACATGATGGTAGCCAACCGCTTTAATGCACTTACGCTTTGGAACCTGCACCCCTACACGTATATGATTAAAGCGAAAAACTATCCAGAGGCAACACCCTTCAATGATGACGAGCTGAAAGAGTGGCAGGACCTGCACCATGCTATATTCAAAATGGCAAAGGAGCGCGGCATCGATACGTACCTAATTCCTTTCAACATCTTTGTTAGTCCTGAATTTGCGAAAGCACACAATGTGGCAATGGATAATCTTGAACATCATTTTTTTGTAGAAGGTGATACCTCTGAGATTATAAAGCAGTACACGCGTGAGAGTGTAATGCAGGTGCTGCAGGAGTATCCTGACCTAACAGGCTTTGGCCTTACCTTAGGTGAGGGAATGGGAGGCATGACTCCGCAGCAACGGGAAGAATGGATGAAAGAAACCATTATTGAAGGAATGCGCATGGCTAACCGCAAGTCTAAGCTTGTGCATAGGATCCCTTTTTCGAGCACAACAGGATCCTTGGGTATCACCAGTGTTGAAACCGAGCAACTTACACGCAAATCAATAGAGGAAGAAGGTAAACTCGATTTCCTAGAGGGACCCGTGTGGGCAGATCTGAAGTATAACTGGTCGCATGCTCACTCTACTCCAAAGCTGGTAAAGGTGCATGGTGGAAAACTCTATGACACCTATTTTAAACCTGAACCTCAAACTTATAAAGTTACCTGGACAGCACGCAACGAGGATTTCTTTTGCTTGCGCTGGGGAGTGCCTGATTTTGTAAGGGCGCATATTGCCACAAACAACCAATCATATGTGGGTGGGTATTTTATAGGGTCCGAAACTTATATACCTGCCAAAGATTACTTCACCAAAATAGACGGACCCGTAGATTGGAAGTATGCTTTTGAGCGACAGTGGTTATTCTATAAGCTATGGGGCAGATTGCTGTACAACCCTGAAACACCAGATGCCTTTTTTAGGCAAGAGTTTGTGAGGAGGTATGGTAAAAAAGCCAGCCCTTTATTAGAGGCCTATGCGCTGGCAAGTACCACTCCTTTGCGTTTAGCCTCTTCTTATGACTTTACCTGGGATTTTACGCTCTACAGCGAAGGGTTTATGGCTCTTGACAACAAAATCAAAAGAGTAGAGTATATTTCGGTAGACAGGCAAATTAACCAACCACCCACAGACCCCAATTATATGTCTGTACTGGATTATGTAACTACACAAATAGCAGGAGGCACTTTTGAAGCAGGCAAGGTTACACCTCCTGTGCTGGCGGGTATGTTGGAGCAGGACTGTAAAAAAGCTTTGAAGTTAGTAAAAGGTATAAAAGTAGCTGATGATAACTCCTTGATGTATGAAGTAGCAGATGTGAAGGCTTGGGCCAACCTGGGAATGTATTTTTCAGAAAAGCTGAAAGGGGCGGTGGCGCTTCAGATTTATCGTATGAGAGGCGGAGAGGAAAACAAGCAGAATGCGGTGAAACATCTTGAAAACTCACTGAAGTATTGGGACGAAGTAATTGCCATTACAGAACCTATCTATAACGAAATGCCGCTAGTGCATTACAGTGAG
Source organism: Pontibacter harenae (assembly GCF_020907245.1). Lineage (GTDB taxonomy): Bacteria > Bacteroidota > Bacteroidia > Cytophagales > Hymenobacteraceae > Pontibacter > Pontibacter harenae. The sequence goes on from NZ_JAJJWH010000021.1 coordinate 16,525, forward strand.
CAGAGAGGTAACACAAAGGAGGAGATAGATCAGTTGCGTTTTCACTGGGTAAATCTGAGGCCAGAAGTGGCTAAAGATATCGAGATAGCAAAATCCGCAACAGTAATTTCTATGAAATCACATTGACAGCTTTTGCACCAAATTAAGAGAAGGATACTGAGCGGGAATTATGTGTGAAGATCGGTAGATTATCGTCGTGAGCCTTGTCTTGATGTAGGATTAACAATTTAAATTGTCAACTTTTTACAGGATGAGTCACCATAACCAGCACCCGCTCCCGCAGCTTTCCGATCTTTCCTATCAGTTTCCCTTTTTAGAATTGCTCTGCAGTAAAGAGAATTGTGTTTTCCAATCAACTAAAATTAGTTACTGCTACAATTACTATGGATACTAATAGTGGTTAACTCGGTAGAGCTATCCTCTGTTAACACCTCACCTTTAGCCTGCGGGGCGTCCTGAATTGGGCTAAGCCCCCGCAGGCTATTAGGAGGCCTGAAGAAGTTATAGTCCTCCATCCCTTTATCTATAATTTTTCTTACATCATCGATCTAATTGAAGAGAGAAACAATAGCAAACTACTCCTGTAGATACTATAGTTAAACTAATAATAAAATCTACCTCTGTTTTCTAATCTAATTCCGTAAAACGGCCGTTTTAACGCTACAGAACTTGTTGCTCGATGTTGCCTTTGCCTGCTAACTGGCGTTGCTCTAAGCTGGAGGCAAACCAAATCGAAATCAACCCATTCCAAACCAAGAGCAACCAGTTTGAGCAACCTTTTCCAAACCCTTTGCAACCGAAACCAAACATTTCCAACCAAGATCAACTGGTTTTTGGCGGTCTGGAATACCTCCATTAAATGGGACAGAATCCGTAGCTGTTGGCAATTCCCTAAAGTGCCCGATACGTTGAGTTTCTGACTTCAGCATATTCCCGTTTTGCCATCTCTAAAATCAAAAGAAAACTATCATATCCGAGAGGAGTAAATGATACGGGATGAAGATAGGCTGTGCAAAGGCAGTAAGTGCACAAATGGTTTGCTAGGGTTTTAAAATGATGTTTGAAACGGTTTGCTATAGGTCTGGTTTGCTACATGCTTGAATCTAAAAGCCGTTGCGGTAAAGCTATGTTTTAAGAAGAGAAGTCCTTGGATATGTGTATTTATGGCAGTTATGCGAAGAAGCAAACAGCTTAATACATCCGTACCACTGTTTACAACCCGTAATAAACAATTTCAAACAGGTATCCCTCTAAAATCAAACCTTTTCAAACACGTATCCGCTTGTTTCAGCGCACCTGGACCAGGTGTGGAACTAAAGATACACTGGATACCGGAACACTATAAAGCATATGTGCATATTAAATAAGGGCAAGCCATATTGGTCAGGCTTGCCCTTATTGACAAATTCAAATTAATGTCTTTATCTCAAAGCTTATCAAGCTTAAGAGTTGGTATATTTATTAAGCACCTACGCTTTTTTTCCAGTTTTTGGCTAAAACAGGTTTCTTGAAGCTGGTTTCACCGTTCGAAGTTTCACCTGAGTAGTGGCAGAATTTCTCGGCAAAGTTCTCATTCTTATACTTGCTCCAGGTTTGATAATGTTGAATGGCGGGTTCATGAGTGCGTAGTCGGCCTTCAGGTCGGGGAAGCGGTCTTGCAGCAGCGAGTCGCCCAGCTTCACGTCGGAGGAGAGGTTGCGCAGCAGCAGGTTCATTTTACAGAGGCGCAGCGTGCCTTCGTAGCGCTCCTGCCCGTAAATGGAAATATCGTTTTTGTCGCCGCCGTGCGCCTGCAGAAACTTGAGGCTCTGCACAAACATACCACCCGAACCGCAGGCCAGGTCCATGATGCGGCCCTTGAGCGGCTCCAGCATCTCCACGAGCAAACGCACCACTGAGCCTGGCGTGAAGAATTGCCCCGCACCGGAGCCTTCGGCCATGGCAAACTTGCCGATGTAGTACTCATACACGCGGCCGTAGATGTCAGATTCCGGATTGTTTATCTCGGAGAACTTCTCTTTTGAGAACAGGTTGATGAGCCCTGCTACCTGCGTAGGGGAGAGCGGGCTCTTCACGAAGATTGGCTCCAGCACGCCTTTGTAGTCGGGGTTGCGCTTGCTCAGGATCTCGTCTATCAGCACAAAAGCCTGATCCACCTTCACCTTGATGTCATCCTGCTCAGCGTTCTCGCGCAGGTATTCCCAGGTGGCTTCTTTGGGTAGTCGGTACACGTTCTTTACCTGGTACTCCAGCTCGTCTTCTAAGACCTCCGTTTGCTGGTGCTGTTCTATGTTATAGTAGTCGCTTTTAGGGTCTGCAAAAGACTGTTCTATCTCTTGCTTTCGTATCTCGTAGCGCTCGGATAGATGCTTTAGGAACAGTAGCGAAAGCACGTAGTCTTTGTACTGGTTCTCGGCTACAGCGCCGCGCAATTCGTTGGCGGCGTTCCAGAGTTCGTTTTCAAAATCAATGTCCGCCTTTGCTTTGGCAGAGAGGGTAGTGTTCTTCGGCATGTAAACTGTTTGGTGTTTAAACGTAGGGGTAAGGTAACAAAATTACAGCTAAAAGTAGAGGAGGTGATATAGAAATATTCGAATGTCCTATAAAACAGGAAGCCTTGCAGATTTATAATTCTGCAAGGCTTTCATAGCATTAATATTTTCTGGATAAAGGCTACAGATAGTCTGCAATGTCTTCGCCTGTTTCTATGGTCGGGTCTATATCATAAATTGTAGCTTTACAGCTAACATCAGTCAATACTTGCTTTGTTTTTAGTGCACCCGCTCTTCCTTGTTGGTGCATGTCTGGAATAATATAAACCAGTTTATGCTTTAGCACTTTTGCTTGTTCTCTGGTAAGCTTATTTGCTCCGCCAGTGGCTAACCAAACATATTGCGGAAACATAGTATAGCAAATAACAGCTGTCTTCTCACTTTCAACTAAGAATACAGGAGCGTCCTTTTGATAAAGAGATAATTGAAATTCTCCAAATAGACAGTATAAGTACCCTTCCGCATTCTTATAGTGCAGGGGAGAGCAGAGGCCTTTGTACTTGTCTTCTTCCAACTTTACACGATGGCCATCTGGTTTATAGAACATCCTTTTAAGTTTTCTGTAATTGTCGGATGCATCTTTATACCAAAACAGAGTACTACCTTGCCGACAGGTTCCAATGGAGAAGTAGTTTAAAAGCTTATTTACCTGCTCTGGGAACTTTGATTTCAACCATAAGGCGAAGTTGTTTTGATTATATCCTTTCAGCGTACCTGCTACTTCTGTGGGATCAATAAATTTTAGCTCTGGCTGAGGCTTAATGTGGATTTTAGACCAATCTGCTTCACAAAAGTCACTAGTGATTTTGTCTGGGTGAAAGGTATTGCCACAGCTAAAGCAATGGCCTTTTTTGTCTTGAACTTGCCCATTGATCAGAAACGGAGCGAATTTGCCGTCGTGATTGCCACGACCGCACGGGCATAGTGGTGCCACCCTGTAGCGTTGTACAGGTTTAACAAACTCTAATGTCATGAATGTGTTTAAGTGTAGGGGAGACTTAAATTTCATTTTTTCCGTCACTTCGTCACTACTTATAAGTGTAGAGGGGCCGGTCCAGTGACCAAGTGACAAGAAAGTATCAATAAAATTGAGGGGTGTTAAAACAGCATTTTAATGTATGAGAATCCATTACGTAACTCAAAAGGAGCGTTTTTATCACCAGTGCTTTTTCCTGGAGCAGTAGCATCTCCTTGGCACAGGATCTTTTTGTGCTTAACATAAGCTCTTATCCACCCTTGGAATATTCTATTGTTAAAGTTTTGGTCTTTATAGAAGTCAGGATTCTGGGATAAGAACCTTTCTTTCAAAGCGCTTATTTCATACTCCACGTTGTATTCAAGTGTCTCCATAAACGCTACAAATTCCTCGGAGGTACTTTGTAATAAGGCCCTCTCTTCATAATTCACACGAATTTCCTGTAGACCTTTTTGTAGATAGAATTGAAGGCAGCCTAACATGAAGTTGTCAAAGCGGTTCCACTCCTCTTCATCCCACTCAAATAACGGCTTGCCAAACTCTTCTTTGGGCTTGGGGTTGTTGAGGTAATAGTCAGAGAATTCAACAATGTGTCTTCTGCGGTCATAGCTGTTACCATAGCCACCTATCACATAGTTTGTTGTAATTAACCATTTTGGAGAGTCTTCAAAAGGAATGGTAAACGCTGCTTGTCCTTTGCCTTCCACCGTTAAAGAGTTTGTTATGTTGGTAAAAATGTGTTCTAAACTGAAGTTTTCCTGCACATCATCCAGTAGGCATATCTGCGTGTCTAAATTTATACCCTGGTAAGCAAAGGACTTATCAATTTTGTAGCCCTTGCCTCTATACCAACTGTGCTTCATTTTTTCGATGCCTTTCGCCACCAAGCTTTTACAGGTGCCTCCATTCGCTTCGTCTTTCTGAGAAATCTGCTCATCCACGAAGATGATAGCTTTTGTCAAAGCTTGATCCTTGTAGGAGTGGAGCAAGTAGCCTATGGCACTGCGCAAGCTTTCAAAACGCTTTTGGTCTTTGTTAGAGATGTTGAAGGCTAACTGGCCAAAGTCTCCAGTAGAGTTTGCCTCATTAAAAACAAAGTTTCTCGCCTTTTGCTGATTCTCCCAAATGTGCCCTTGAAGGTTACTATAATCAGCACAGGTAACTGCATCTTTAGTAACTTTAACAAAGCAGTTTTGATAAAAGATAAAGCCTTCATCCTTGGTGTCTCGCAGGTATTTCGGCTTAAGTTCTTTTATGAAAGACAAGTTAGCCTCACTTAAATAAGTTGACGCAGCTTTATATACCTTCTCCAGTAAATCATAGCGTGTTACCCCGTTCTCTTCATCCAGATACATTGGCAGGCTTTCAATAAACTTTCGCACAAAGTCCTTAATATGATCTATGGTGACAGCTTTAATAATATTATTTTCTACCCTGACAAACAGCTTTAGCTTATCCTGGTAGAGCTTATGAAAACCATTCATCTCCAAAAAATTGATGAACAAGGCCTGCTTTAACTTGATATGTGGAGCTTTAGAGGTTATCTCCCAAAAGATTACATCTTTAGGTTCTTCCTGTAGGGGTTGCTGTTTTACTGTCTCTTCTAGTTTTTTGCTGATGAACAACTTATTTGATCGAGGCTCTTTGGATAACCCGTATGTATGGATTGGCTGTGCTTGTGTTGGTTCCATGTTCTAGCAGCATATCAGGTGAAACTTGAACATGATTACCCAACTTGGCCATTGTGTTGCATGTTGGTAGATAACAGATAGGATTACCCAGGTGTCTTCTGTTACGTGTGCGTAGGCGAACTGTGCGATTTTATCCAGCACAAGAAGTTCAGTTAGTAACTTTTTCATAAAACTTACTTCTTATATCTGCGGAAAGTACTTGCTTTAACATCAAGTTCTTGAGTGGTCAGTTTTCGGCCACCTTTAACCCATTCAGTCAATTCTGTTTTTGAGAAGTAAAGCCTGTTACCCTGCTTGTTTACAGGTATTTCTCTGCGTCGGACTTTGCCGTATAGGGTTTCCTTTTTTAAACCGAGAAAAGCAGCGGCTTCGTCAACGTTTAATAGTTGATCGGTTTCAGATTGTATATAGGGTACGTAGTTACTGCCAAAGTAGGCACTAAGTTCTTCTCTGAAAATGTTCCTAATGTCAGGAACAGTTAGAAGGGTTAAAGCAATGTTTGATAAGTTGTGTTGCATTTTTCTTTTTTAGTTATTGGATGATGCAAAACTGTATCAAAAATCAGCGAAAACTCCATGAACTCTGACTAGTCTATAGTTGTCAGAGTTGTCAGCGTAAATTTGTTTTCATTTCCAAAACCATTCCTCTCAGCTCCATTCTGTATTGATTCGCACGACCACTTATAGAATAAAGTGTGCTTCTCGCAATATTAAGTCCAGGGAATTTTTTATTTAAAAATTGCGCAAGAAGATACGCATTGTGTATTGGTTTAATAATTTTAGCTTTTTCAAGTTCCTCTTGCCATACAGAAATAACACCTTTTAATTTGCCGATATAGAAGTTGTTTTCATCTACAGCCGCGGGCTCTATTTTCCGTAAGATGTTTAAACTTGCTTCAATGTATCTGCTGTCATAAAATAAATCTTCAAACTTTGTAAAGATATTAGGACCTTTAAGTGCTTCATTTTCTGAGTTACTTTGCTGGTCAAGTGCGATAAAATCAGGAAGGAAGAAGTCAGGATTTTGAACAACTATACACCAGGCTTTGTACAATTTACCAACTTGTTTGCCATAGTGATACATATATTCTGATAGGTAAGCCTGTTCTTCCTCTTTATCATCCGATTTAACGTTAGGAAATAAGTATATTTCTTGTGTAACCTCATTTATGATAAGCTCTTTTCTGTTATCAGGTGTGTCTATAAAGGGTATGAAATCATGTCTCATACCTTCCAAGACACCTTCCGAATATTTAGTAAAGAAAGGTATTATATGACTACCAGTTCTGTTCCTATGCTCATCATAAGCCTCATTTAATATTCGTATTAGCTTACCATCTTCAATACGCTTACCATGAAATATTAATTCTCCATAGGCACGTGTCACCCTTTTATGAATTGCTGCTGGTAGTGGTTTTGCCCTTGGAAGTAGAGTTTCGAACGGGTTTGATGTTATGGACATATAAAAAGTTTATAGTTCAAGCTTTATTCTGTCAGCTGCCTCTCTTTTAGCCTTATCTACTACTTTGGCATATATTTGTGTAGTTTTTAGTTCTCGATGGCCTAAAAGCTTCGAAACAATGTAAATGTCAGTACCTAATGATAATTGTAAGGTTGCATAAGTGTGCCTAAAGCAATGGAATGTGATGTTCTTGTTTATTGAAGCCTTCTTTATCCAGTCCTTCAGAATCTTATTGTTAGATGCAGAATACTCTAAACCTTTGAACACAAGATCTGTTGGTTCGCCTCGCTCACCTGTTAATTTCATAGCATTTTCAGGAATGGGTAACACCTCTACTCCCTTTGTCTTTTGCTGCCTAAACTGGATATAATATCCCTCCGCATTACTTTGCTGTAGTTCAGACCATAATAGCTTTTGAATATCAGAGAATCTTAAGCCAGTTAAAGCTGAAAATATTGCAGCTCGTTTCATGATTGGCAATTCACACTCTGTGTTATAAAGCTTTTGCAACTCTTCTAAAGTAAGATACTCTCGGTGAGTATCTTCTGGTTTAATACTTTGTACATTTACATTTAAGTCAGATTGCAAATATCCATCCTTATAAGCTTGCTTTAGGGTTGCTTTGAACTTGTTGAAGTAAGAAACAGCAGAGTTTCTTGATAAAGGTTTCTTTTCTTTGCTACGCTGACTTGGAGCAGTCAACAGAAAGTTCCGATACTCATTACAGAGGTTACTATTAAGTTCTGATATTTTTAACCCTTCGTTAAAGAACTCCTCGATATAGTAGATTGAGCTACTCCAATTGTCGCTGTTTGATCCTGTTCGCTTTTTTGCCTCCCCTTTATAATAATCTATAAATTGTGTGCTTAGTTTCTTTTTATGGAGAAAACCATACTGGCCATTCTGCACTTCAAGTTGGCGTTTTGCTCTTATGTTTTCTGCAAGTGCTTTTGTCTCCTTATTATGCTCTTTATCAAGCGAAGCCTTTGGTTTATCTAAAATATAGAGTCCTAGAAACTCACGGCGTGTAAGTTTTCCTGTTTCTGGATGCGGTATAGGAGGGTAATAATCTAAGTACAGCGTTTGACGGCCTTGCGATATTGGCTTACCTCTTAACTTAACCTTTGTCATTTGATAGTGCTGCTGTTGGTTTTAGAATGCTGTCAATCTTAGATTTTTGTACATAAGCGTAAATCCCTTTCTTCTGCTTAGGAACTTGATTTCGTATAATCAGCTCATGAAGCGCTTTAGCTGAAATATTGTAAATGCTTTGTACCTCTGAAAGGGTATAGCAATCATCTATTGAGATTTGTTCATTGTCTGACTTAATTTTATTTGTTACCAGAGGCTGGCTTTGCTCGAAAAGCTTATCAAGATTAGCTCGCTTTAAAATAGTCCGTTTGCCAACTTTTACAGCGACCAGCTCATTTGCCCTTATAGCTCTCCAAATAGTCCACCGGCTAAGGCCTAATAGTTGACAAGCCTCTGATATACTCAAAAACTCTTTTGCCCCCAGTTCTACAAGAGGCTTCAGTTTAACAGCTTTAGTTTGTTCGTTACTTGCTTCAATCTTTGTTTTTTTCTGCCTCGCTTTATAGGCTCGCTTTGCACAGTTGTCGCTGCAGTATTGTGTTACTGTTGTTTTAGCAATAAAGTCGCTACCGCAGTGTTGGCAGACTCTTTCTATTCTTATGTTAGAACTCATGTTGCTGATTGTTGCTTTATGTTGCTAAATGTAGCTACATGTTGCTATATGTTGCAAAGTTTCACCAAAAAAAATAATTGAGGTACAAATAAATGGAGTGAGGTACAAATACAGTTATAATGAATGCCTAATTTAGGATTACCAAATATGCACTTTAAGCACTAAAAAAGCCCCTATAATTGATTTATAGGGGCTTTTAGTATATATTTAATATGTATTAGTTGTGACCGTCTATTTTCCGATGCAGAATTTAGTAAAAATATTATCCAGCAGATCATCTGTAGTAATCTCTCCAGTTATCTCACCTAAACTATAAAGCGCTCTGCGGATATCGGCGGCTACGAGATCGTTGCTGATGCCGAGGTCTAGTCCGTTCAACACATCATCCAAAGCTGCGTAGGTTTTGTTCAGGCTGTCGACGTGGCGGAGGTTCGTGACGATGGTTTGGTTTTGGGTGTTGAGTTTGCCCAAGTTTACTTTCTCTACCAATGCTTGCTTTAACTCGTCCAGGTTGGCTCCTTCGGCAGCGGAAATAGGCACTAAGCCTTCTATACTTTCGAATCGCTGTAGTTTCTCGGGAGATGCCTGGTCTATTTTGTTGGCTACGGCAATTAGGGGCAGTTTCTTCGGGTTCAGCCTATCCAGTTCAGCTTGTACCTGCACAGCAGTTACTTCTGTGATGTCGAATAGGTAAATGATCAGCGAGGACTGGCTGAGCTTCTGCATGGTACGTTCTACACCGATGGCCTCTACTTTGTCTGTTGTTTCGCGTAGTCCGGCAGTGTCAATAAAGCGGAAGGTGATGCCTTCGATGTTGATTTCGTCTTCGATAAAGTCGCGGGTGGTGCCAGGCACATCCGATACAATGGCTTTCTCCTCGTTCAGTAGCTTGTTCAGCAACGTAGACTTACCTGCATTCGGGTTGCCCACGATGACTGTCGGTATACCATTTTTGATGACATTACCCAGCTCGAAAGACTTGAGCAGGTCGCGGATGATGCGCTGAATGTTGGAGATGAGCTGGCGAAGCTGGTCACGGTCTGCAAACTCTATGTCTTCCTCGCCGAAGTCCAGTTCCAATTCTATCATGGAGGCAAAATGCACCAGTTCGGCCCGCAGGCGCTTAATCTCCTGCGAAAAGCCGCCACGCATCTGCTTCATAGCCACCTCATGCGAGAGGGCAGAGTCGGAGGAGATAAGATCGGCCACGGCTTCAGCTTGGGCTAGGTCGAACTGTCCGTTCAGGAAAGCACGCTTCGTAAATTCTCCTGCGTTGGCCAGGCGTGCTCCTTTTTTCAGCAAGAGCTGCATGATCTGCTGCACAATGAAGTCGGAGCCGTGGCAGGAAATTTCTACCACATTTTCTTTCGTGTAAGAATGCGGCGCTACAAACAACGACACCAGCACCTCGTCCAACACCTTTTCGTTATCGCGGATGGTGCCGAAATGCAGGGTATGGCTGGCTTGTTGTGTAAGGTCTTTGCCTTTGAAAACACTGTTGGTAATAGTGATAGCCTCTGGACCTGAAAGCCTGATAACGGCTATGGCACCCACGCCAGGCGCTGTGGCTACGGCTACAATGGTATCGGTATTGAAATAAGTATTTTGCAAGGTAGTGAAGTCTTGTTTTGGTACTGCAAAGGTAGTGGTTTTAAGCGAGGAGTGGTAGGGGCGGAGTGGAGGTTGTGCAAACTGCAGTTTTTAACAGCTACCTTCGTTTAGGCAAATTTAACGATAGAGCTGCAGACTACGCTAGCTCTAAACTTCTACATAAAAATAAGTCTTCATTTCTGCTTTCATGGCCTGTAATGAAGTACAGTAGACCTACGCAAGTTGAAAACTTGCTTCATTTCCACCACAAGTTTAAAACTTGCGGGAGTAAGTAAAGTACAGGTAGTTTAGTTCCCACTCATGTTCTTAGGAGAGGCCTATTTCCGTTTCTCAAACTCCTGCCACGTCATATTCTTGTGGTGGTTTTCGCCGAAATAGGAGAGGATTTTTGAAAACATTTTTGCATCGAGATAGCCTGGTACGGGTGTTAGCATTTTCATCTCCTCGTCTAAATACACAGTTGTCGGGAAGCTCATTTGGCCGTTGAGCAGAGCTACTGCCAACTCGTGGGCTTTGTACTCAGGGTTATACTTGTAGGTATGGCCGTTTAGCGTAATCGGTTTCTGACCTTCGGCATCAAGTTTAACAGCATAGTAATTCATATTCACATAGGCAGCCACAGCGGGATCAGAGAAAGTAGATTTATCCATCTTCTTACACCAACCACACCAGTCTGTATAAACATCAATAATCATTTTGCGTGGAGACTGCTTTTGCTTGGCGGCAGCTTCTTCTATGGTCAGCCATTTTATGCTTTCAGCAGGTTTTGCAGTTGGTCTTACAGCTTTATTGTTGCTCGGTTCAGGAGTGATGTGCAATAGTGTAAAGCTACTGATGCCGAAGAAAATTGCTAAAAAGGGTAGAAGAAATCTGTTTTTCATGAATAAGAAAGCTTAAACTCTAAACGAATTGAGTGCAGATGTATGTATAGTTTTTTGATAATTGTACTGCATGTGTACCAGAACATGTAGCAACAAGTATAGATTCCTATAGTTTGAGGGTTGTTTCCTTGATACAAAATAATTACTCGCGTAATTGTCTCTCATAAATTTCTGCATCTACAAAAGGCCTCTGTAGTGTTTTAAATCTTTAAGCATATACCAAATACAAAACTTTTGCTAGCGTTCAAGTTTGAATTACCACAAGAACTTTAAAACTGCTAAAGCTGCACGGGCTGTACCTGTTTTCTTCTTAATAGCAGCCCACGGGAAGGAGAGAAGAAAAGAGCTAGCATAAACTCTAAGCCAGTTACAGTAGCGATGGCACCTGCAATAGAACCGTCTAGCCAAACGGCAAGGTAATATCCTGCCACAGAAGCTAGTATGCCCAATCCTACTGATAGCAAAAGCATCTGCCTGAAATCATCAGTAAGGAGGTAGGCGGTAGCAGGCGGAGCCACCAAAAATGCTACCACCAGAATGGCGCCCACTGACTCAAAAGAGGCGACCGTCGTCAGCGATACCGCACCCATTAGGGCATAGTACCAGGCAGTGGTGGAAAGCCCTATTGCGGCTGCATAACCTGGGTCAAAGGCGGTCAGGAAAAGCTCTTTATAGCCTACGAAGATGAAGGCAGTAATCAGAAGCGCCACTACACTCAGGGTCCAAATGGTACGTGGGCCGAAGTTATAGCCACTATCAGTCAGCCAGATATCCAACGGTACATAGGCTATTTCGCCATACAGCACGCAATCCTGGTCGAGGTCTACCTGCCCTGCAAAAACAGACAGTAAGATAATTCCGATGGCAAAAAGCCAGGTAAAGGTAACCCCGATGGCCGCATCGGATTGAACGCGGGCGTAGCGGTGGAAAAATTCGATCAGGAATGTTGTGAGTAGCCCAAGCGTACCCGCACCAATCAGCATTGGCACCGACTCACGCGATCCTGTTACAAGAAAGGCGATGACAATCCCAGGCAAGACTGCATGTGAAATAGCATCGCCTACCATGGCCATTTTCCGAAGTATTAAATAACAGCCCAATAAGCTACAGCAAGTAGCTACTAGTGAACCTGTGAGTATGATCCAGAATGCATTCATGTTTGTTTTAGCCGTTAAGTTTAAGACGCTAGCCTTGTCATGGCTCCTTATGGAATTTTTGCGCTGTGCGGGTCCAGTTGCGGGTAGTTCAGTTCTTCCATCAGCTTCTGTTCCAGGTCTGGTGTTATAATATGTTCGATGGTTTCTGCATCTTCGTGAACGTGGTCGGAGGCAAGGTTCAGGTATTGTGTGAGGTACAGCTCCCAGAGCCTGTGTAGCCGTACCACACGCCGCCCCCGCTTTTGGCCTTGGGTTGTCAGTCGCCAACCTTCTTTCGATTTTTCTACATAGCCCTGTCGCCTTAGTTTGTCCAGCCCCGTACGGGCCTGATCTTTCGGAATATTGCGGCGCTCTAACAGGTTTGGCAAACTTCGTGGTGAAAAGAAATCCTGCTTTTGCTCTCCTAAATGGTACAGCAGTTTTAGCAGGTTCTCTTCCAGAATGAGCCTTCTGTTACGCCGTTGCCGGGCAATGCGCGAAAACCAACCTTTCTTGGGTGCAAAAGAAAAAGAGGCTATCGCAATCATAGAAACGATCAGCACTATCCAGGGGCCTGTGGGCATGGCTGGAGCGGTATAAGAAACAAATGCACCTGCTACCCCTGAAAAAGCACCTATTAAGGCTGCAATTACGAGCATGAGCTTAAGCTTATCGGTCCAAAAGCGGGCAGCGGCGGCAGGCGTTATAAGCATGGCAGCCATTAACACAACACCAACAGCCTGTATACCTACCACTACAGCTAAAACCGTGAGTGTAGTTAAAAGCAGCTCCAGGGTTCTTACCGGAAAGCCTATTGTTTTGGCATAGGCCTGGTCGAAGCACAGTAGCATGAGCTCTTTGTAAAAAACAAGGGTGGTCACAAGCAGCAACACGGCCACTATGCTAAACGTAATGAGGTCTTCGCCGACCAGCGAGGCAGCCTTGCCAAAAAGAAACTTGTCTAAGCCGCTTTGCGATGCGTTGCCCGAATGCTGAATGGAGGTAAGCAGAAGTATACCGATGCCGAAAAATACAGATAGTACCAGGCCAATGGCAGTATCTTCTTTTATGCGGGAGCGCGAGGTTATAAAATCAATTACAATAAGCGAAAACCAGCCTGTGACAAAGGCTCCAAGTAAAAGTATAAGTGGGTTTTTTGTTCCTGAAAGTATAAATGCAAGGCACACACCAGGCAAGACAGCATGCGCCACGGCATCGCCTACCAGGGCTCTTTTACGTAGCAGCGTAAAGCAACCCACTACAGCCGAACTGCTGGCAAGCAATACCGAGCCAAGCGTTACGTAACGCACATTGGCATCTGCAAACGAGAAGAATTCCAAAAATTGGTTCATACTTTTATAAAGTTCAGCGGTAAATACATCAGGTTTTTACCTTTACTTATGCTTTCTTTTGGTATGACAACTGTATGCCTGCATAGTAACTATAAAAAGCTTTTCAGTATGTAAGAGTGCTGTATCTGTTTTTTACAAGCCTACTTTTTTTCCCTGGCAGGAAACTGCTGTTTCCGCAGCAGATCTCCTACTTTTGTTAGTACGGTAAGGCGGCCACCATACGTATGCTCCAGCAACTCCTGTGTCAGCACCTTTTCTGTGGGGCCAGAAGCTACCAGCCGCATATTTAGGAGCACTACCCAATCGAAATATTCCGCTGCAGATTGCAGGTCGTGGTGCACCACCACGACAGTTTTGCCTTGTTCGCGCATGGTGCGTAGCAGTTCTATAATGGCTGTCTCGGTGGCAATGTCTACTCCTGCAAAAGGCTCATCCATAAAATAGATGTCGGCGTTTTGGGCTAGTGCTCTCGCTAAAAATACCCTTTGCTGCTGCCCTCCCGAAAGCTGGGAAATCTGGCGCTTGGCAAAAGCCTGCATGTTTACCTTTTCCAGTGCTTCCATGGCGGCATCTTTATCTGCTTTGCGGGGTCTGCTGAAAAGCCCCAGTTTGCCGTAGCGCCCCATCAGAACCACGTCAAAAACGGAAGCGGGGAAATCCCAGTCTACGGACTCGCGCTGCGGTACGTAACTGATACGGTTACGCACCTCCTCAATTGGCTTGCCGAAAATACGTACGTAGCCGCTGCCCGCAGACAGCAGGTCCATCACTGCTTTGATTAAGGTGGATTTTCCTGCACCGTTAGGACCTATAACACCTACTAGCGACCCTGCAGGCAAGGTTAGGTCTACGCCCCAAAGCACTGGCTTTCGGTCGTAACTCACAGTGAGGTCGTGTACTTCTACTACTGGGTTTTCTACGTGGAGTATCATGTTGTACTGTGTTAATTCAAAGCCGATACAATGTTGCTTACATTATGCCTCACCATACCGGTGTAGGTGCCTTCAGGAGTACCATCCTCGCCTAAGGCATCGGAGAATAATGTGCCGCCGATCTTTACTTGGTGCCCTCTTTGTTGGCTTCCAATCACCACGGCTTCTATTGCCCTGGGAGATACAGATGACTCTACAAAAACAGCTCTTATCTTATGCTTCACTATAAAGCTCACCAGCTCCGAGACATCCTGAAGACCAAACTCAGAAACTGTGGAAATACCCTGCAGCCCCACTACCTGTATGTTATAGGCATCTCCGAAGTAGCCAAATGCATCATGCGCTGTAATCAGGATGCGCTGCTGCGCTGGAATTGTTTGGATGCGCTGCTTTACTTCGGTGTCAAGGGCTCGTAATGTTTCTAAATACTTTTGGGTGTTTTGCCTGTAAGACTCCTGGTGCTGCGGGTCTTTCTGTTGCACCGTCTGGCTCACGTGCTGTACCACCAGTTGCCAAAGCGCCACATCGAACCATACGTGCGGGTCGAAGCTGTTCTGAAACTGGGGCGACTTACGCAGCCTGTCTTGCGGTATGCCTTCTGCGGCGGCCACAACGGTTTTAAACCGCCCGAGCTTGGCCATTACTTCGCCCATTTTACCCTCCAGATGCAGTCCGTTGTAAATGATCAGGTCTGCGTCTGTAAGCTTTTGCAGATCGCCCTGAGTGGCCTTGTACAGGTGTGGGTCTACACCGCTACCCATTATCGCTTCTACATCTGCTGCATCACCTACAATGTTTTGCACGGCATCTTTCAAAATGCCTGTGGTTGTTACAATCTGCAAACGCTCTCCTGGCTGTATGGGGCCTTTGCTTATAGTTTGCTTGCAGGAGCTAGTAAACAAGAGCAGGGGCAGAGCCAACAGCAGGAACAAGGCTTTTTGTAGCGGAGACATCATACCTTAAGCTGATAAGAATATGTTCTTAGAAACCTCGCTCGAAATCAACACCACCTTATCGTCTTCCAGGTTTATTTCCAATGATTTATCATAAGGTATCTTGTCGAGCACTTTAATTCTGGAGCCAAGCGCTATGCCCATTTTGTCAAGATACTGCAGAAAGAGGGGCTGGGAATCGTTTACACCAACTACCACACCAGCATCGTTGATTTCCATTTCGGCCAGTAACTTTTGCTTTTTTAGCTTTATTTCACCTGTGCTGGAGGGTATAGGGTCGCCGTGCGGATCGAACTTAGGGAAACCTAAGAACTCATCCAATCGGTTTGTCAGCAGCTCAGAATTAACGTGCTCTAATTCTTCTGCCACCTCATGCACTTCATCCCAGTTAAACTGTAGCTTCTGTACCAGAAATACCTCCCATAAACGGTGCTTGCGGATAATCTGTAGGGCTACGTGCGTACCCTGCTCCGTTAGCGAAACTCCTTTGTACTTAACATAATTTACCAACTGCTTATTGCTAAGCTTTCGGAGCATGTCTGTTACCGAGGCAGCCTTGGTTTCTAAAATATCCGCAATGGCATTGGTATTTACCTCCTGTGTGCCATTGGCCGACAGTTTGTAAATTGCTTTGATGTAATTCTCTTCTGTAAAGCTGTGCACAAATTTTACTTTTGAATGATTGACTAATAGAATGGCTGAATAATGAAACTTGAATAGGAGGTATAGAGGTAAGTTCGTCTATCATTCATCTATTCAATATTCAGCCATTCAATACTTGTCTTACCACCTGATGAGGGCAGAGGCCCAGGTAAAGCCACTACCAAAGGCTGCCAGACAAACTAGGTCCCCGTCCTTTATGCGTCCTTCTTCCACGGCTTCAGAAAGGGCAATTGGCACAGAGGCAGCCGTTGTGTTGCCATACTTATGGATGTTGCTCATCACCTTGTCGGCAGGCAAACCCATCTTCTGCTGGATATAGGACGTAATGCGTAGGTTTGCCTGGTGCGGTACCAGCATATCTATGTCTGATGCTTGGTAGCCGTTTTTTTGCAGCGCTTCTTGTATTACCTCTGGGAAACGACTAACGGCATGTTTGAAAACCAAATTACCGTTCATTTGTGGGTAGATAGATTCACTATCAAGCATTTCGTGCGTAAGACGGGCATTTTTATTACTGCCGGGGTCTAGCACGGCCAGTTCCTCTGCAAACTCTCCGTCGGCATGTAAGTGTGTAGAAAGTATGCCTTTATCATTGCTTTCGGAAGGGGAGAGGACCACTGCGCCAGCACCATCACCAAAAATAACAGAAACACCTCGACCGCGTGTCGAGAAGTCGAGTCCGCTTGAGTGAATTTCGGAGCCTACGACCAAAACATGGTTGTACATGCCTGTCTTTATAAATTGGTCGGCTATAGACAGGGCATAGACAAAGCCAGAGCACTGGTTTCTTATATCAAGTGCAGGAATTTCTTTTATGCCTAACTCGCGCTGTAATAGCACACCAGAGCCTGGGAAAAAATAATCGGGACTCAGGGTAGCAAAAACAATCATATCCAGGTCACTGGCTTCTATCCCAGCTGCTTTTATAGCTTTTCTGGCGGCCTGTGCTCCCATGTTAGAGGTAGTATCTATACCTTCCTGAAAGTACCGTCTTTCTACTATACCTGTTCGCTCACGAATCCATTCATCCGATGTGTCCATTAGCTTTTCCAAGTCTTTGTTACTTACTACTCTCTCAGGCACATAGTGGCCTACACCAGCAATTCTTGAGTTCCGCATTTTAGTTTGTCTTAATCAGTTGCTAATATACTAGTATTTTATTTTTAGGTTTATCTAAAAATAGATTTTTATTTGTATTTAAAGTAGTGATGCTACAATAGGCAAAAGTTTGTCTTCTTCAGATTGCCAGTATAAATCGTTCGATATGCCAGCTTTATAAAAGACTTGTTGCTCCAGTTGATTTAGCATTTCTTTTGCATCTGCTTGTCTAAAATTAATAGATACACCTGCTTGGTATCTTTTTACCATGTTATGCCACAGTGGGTTTTGCTGCACTACCAGCGGAAGGGCATGGGCCATGTACTCATAAAGTTTTGTAGGAATGCAGCGAAATGTGCTGGGGTTAGGCTGGTAAGGCAACAAACCAACATCACTATGCTGAATCTGCTCCAGTATCTGTTGGTGAGGCACAAGCTTATCACCTCCTATAAGGGTTATATAATTTTTGTCTTGTATAAGCTGCTTGAGGTGTTGGAGTGTGCTGCTGCGTGCGCAATAGCCGATAATAGTAAGCGTAATACCTGCGTGAACTTTGTGTAAGGCCGAGGCAAACTCCACTGCTTCGAATATTCCGTAAATTTCGGCAATGGTACCTGAGTATAGCAGTTTGATAGCGGCTGGATTAACGGCAACTGGTGTAGAAGGCGGAGTATAGTTTGTAGCAGCTTTATACTTGTTCTCTAACAATGTATACTTGTTGCCAAGGAAAGTAAGTTCCTGCAAATAACTTTTCTCCGCTACCAGAAAATGATCGACAGACGGAACTACAAACTTTTCTATGCTTCCCACGCCCCTAGCTAAAACCCGTTTTGCCAGTGGTTTGTAGTTGTTCTGTTCTTTCAGGTTTAAGGTATAGTTCTCCTGTATGTCGTAAACCAGTTTGCACTTTGAAGAGCGTGCGTAAAGGTAAGAGGTTAGCAACAGTTCGTGCGTGCCCACGATTATCAGATGAGGCTTTAGCTGTTTTAAGAGACGGTAAAACGTAACCTGTGCCTGTGCTCGTCCGAAACCCAGGCGCTTAAAATTGAAGACGGGGTGAAAAAAAATATTGGCAGGGGCAGAAGTGGGAGCAGGGGCATCAAAACCAGCAACATGTATGTGCGTGTGCGGAAGTTTGCTCAACGACAATCCCATTTTTTCATACATGCGGGTGTCGTTTATAGGCTTTAGTAGCGAGGCAATTAGGATTCTCTTTTCAGACATCGTCTAAATTTAATACTTTTGCACATATTCCTAATCAATACAAGTTAAAATGGAGCTAAGACAAATAATAGAGCAGGCTTGGGATAACCGTGAGCTGTTGCAAGAAAGTGATACTGTAGAAGCTATTCGTGCCGTAATCGAAGACCTGGATAAAGGTAATATTCGTGTGGCTGAGCCAAATGGCGATGAGTGGCAGGTAAATGAGTGGGTGAAGAAAGCCGTGCTAATGTACTTCCCTATTCAGGCGATGAAAACGATTGAGGTAGGACCTTTTGAGTTTCACGACAAGATTGCTTTGAAGCGTAACTACGCACAGCTGGGTGTGCGTGTAGTTCCTCATGCGGTGGCACGTTATGGCGCGTTTCTGGCCAAAGGTGTTATCATGATGCCGTCTTATGTAAACATCGGTGCTTATGTAGATTCTGGCACGATGGTAGATACTTGGGCAACCGTAGGAAGCTGTGCACAAGTAGGTAAAAATGTGCACCTGAGTGGTGGTGTTGGCCTTGGTGGTGTGCTGGAGCCAGTACAGGCTGCTCCTGTTATTATAGAAGATGGTGCCTTTATAGGTTCCAGAAGTATATTGGTTGAAGGTTGCCGCATTGGAAAAGAAGCAGTAATTGGCGCTGGTGTTACTATTACAGGTAGCTCTAAGATTATTGATGTAACTGGCAGCGAGCCGAAAGAATATAAAGGCTATGTGCCGCCTCGTGCAGTGGTTATACCTGGTTCTTATACCAAGAAATTCCCTGCAGGTGATTTCCAGGTGCCTTGTGCCCTCATCATCGGACAGCGTAAGGAAAGCACGGACTTGAAAACATCTTTAAATGATGCTTTAAGAGATAACGCTGTAGCGGTATAGTTTTCGTTCTTCGTTAATCATTTTTCGCAAAGAGGCCCTGCTGAATTACCAGCAGGGCCTCTTTTGTTAGCTTCAACTCTTTAAAGTAGATGTTGTGCTGTTGTGCCAAATAACGGACAACGATTAACTAGTAACGAGAAATCACTTTCTAAACCGTTCTGCCACAACTAGCTCTTTAGTGCCGTGGGACCAGGAATAGAAACCTTGACCAGATTTAACGCCTTTGTGTCCTGCCTGCACCATGTTTACCAGCAGCGGGCATGGTGCATATTTCGGATTGCCAAACCCTTCATAAAGCACATTAAGGATAGAGAGGCAAACGTCCAGCCCAATAAAGTCGGCAAGCTGGAGCGGACCCATCGGGTGTGCCATTCCTAATTTCATGATAGTGTCTATCTCTTCTACGCCAGCCACATCTTCGTATAAACTATAAATTGCCTCGTTTATCATCGGCATCAGAATACGGTTGGCTACAAAGCCAGGATAGTCGTTGCACTCGGTAGGTACTTTGCCTAATCGCTTCGATACCTCCATTATGCTGTTTGTTACCTCGTTTGAGGTAGAGTAGCCTCGAATAATTTCAACCAGTTTCATCACAGGCACAGGGTTCATAAAGTGCATACCAATTACTTTGTCTGGCCTGTTTGTTACCGAGGCAATTTTTGTGATGGAGATGGAGGAGGTGTTGGAGGCAAGTATAGCTTCAGGTTTGGTAAAGCTGTCCAGGTCTTTAAATATTTTCAGCTTCAGATCTACATTTTCGGTGGCGGCCTCAACTACCAAATCAGCGTCTTTTACGCCCTCTTGTGTACTGGTAAAGGTTGTGATGTTGCCCAATGTCTCTGCTTTCTGCTCTTCGGATAGATTGCCTTTGGCTATAATACGGTCAAGGTTTTTAGAGATAGTTCCGAGGGCTTTCTGAAGTGCTTCTTCCGAAATATCAATCAAGGAAACTGTAAAGCCATTTTGCGCAAAAACGTGGGCTATACCGTTGCCCATCGTGCCAGAGCCAATAACTGCAATGTTTTTCATAGGAGGTTTGATTAGCTTGTTTAATAGTTAGTCTTTGTTTGTATACAAAACTAACCAAAACTACGTGGTTCTACCGAGGAATGCATGGCTTCTTTAAAAGCTTCAATTTTAATCTAGATTAGACTTGCATTAATCTTTGTCTGTAGAATTGCTTTTTCAAAGAGCTGAAGTTGCCTCGTTTTGGGCAGTCAAATCTGATCATACCTATAATATTGAGCTTCAATAATATAATTAATTCTTTTTTTGATTTGATGAAAATTATAATTACGGCTTTATAAGCCTCAAAACGTAAAAAAGTATGTTAATATAAATCTTTTGAAGTATATGCCCGTAAAAGTCTAACAAAATAATACAAACGCAATTAGCTATAACAGATAAAATGAAAGATTGTTTTAATGTTAGATTTTAGCTGTTTGTAAATTAACTTAAATATAAACAAACAAATATCATGGGAAACTTACTTTATATTATAGCAGTAGTTTTAGTCATTTTCTGGCTAATAGGATTTCTAGGATTTCCTGACGCTGTAGGCGGAATTATTCACGTTTTGTTAGTGATAGCTGTAATAGCTGTATTGCTGCGCCTGATTAGGGGCTGATACAACTAGAGAAGTATAAAACTGTACTTTTCTAGTGACTTGACTTAACTTTCTAAACCTTAACAATAAAACTATGGGAAACTTACTATATATAATCGCGGTAGTACTTGTTATATTTTGGCTGATCGGATTCCTTGGATTTCCTGATGCCGTTGGTGGCTTAATTCACATCTTACTTGTGATTGCCGTTATTGTGGTATTACTTCGCCTGATACGGGGCTGATACTAATAATTATATAAGTAAAAAGGGCTGCTATACATGTATAGCAGCCCTTTTTTTATGCTCTGGCTAAAGAATTATCTTCTGAAAGGAATATTAACTCCTCCTCTGATTACAGGGTTATTATATGGGTTTGCAATGTCGCTGCTGCCATTGTACAGCAAGAGCAGATCAAATGAAGCCTTTTCACTGATGCGCTGTCGGTAACCCACACCTATCAAAGGCAAGCTAAGCATTTTACGCTGCTTGTCGTAGAAACGGGTTGTTGGGTTGTAAACCAAGTACTGAGCACTTAAGGCTTCTATTTCGCCATGTGCCAAGATGGCGCCACCACCAATTTCTATTAGCTCAACCTGCGTAAAGGCCCTGCCCCCATAATTCTGGAGACTAACACCGCCGCCACTTCTATAGTTATACACTACGCCACCGCCAAACGAAAATCTGTCGGTAACTCTGTAGCCTATAATAGGAAGTAGCGAAACATTGGTAAAGGTGCCAAACTGTAAACCTAAACTACCACCCCAATACAAGCGGTCCATCAGAGTTAACTTTTCCCTGTCAGCTGGCTCTTGCTTTACCACAACGGGCTGCGGCTGCTGCACGCGTGGCTGCCGTTGCGCAGGAGGAGCAGTGGCTGGAGGCCCTGTAGGTAAAGATTCTTTCCGCCTGACGGTGTCGGGCTCTACCTGGGCAAAAGCACTATGCCCGATAAACACAAACAGCACCAAAAACAGAAGCGTACTGCAGGAACGTTGTAGCATATAGATAGCTTATATGTGGTTAGGTTAAGTATCGCTTACACTAACGCTGTATTATACATCTTCTTGCGCAGTTCTTTGATATAATCATCAGAAAGATACTCTTCGTAGCCAAGACGACGATCGATGATTCCATTAGGGGTAAGCTCGATAATACGGTTGGCAATGGTATCCACAAACTGTAAGTCGTGAGATGAGAAGAGCAAAGAACCTTCGAACTCCTGCAGGGAGTTGTTCAATGCAGTAATAGATTCCAGGTCAAGGTGGTTTGTAGGCTCATCGAGAACCAACACGTTACCAGACTGCAGCATCATTCGAGAGAACATACAACGCACCTTTTCGCCACCCGATAGCACATTTGCCTTCTTAAGCGACTCTTCACCAGAGAACAACATTCTGCCCAAGAAACCACGCACAAAGCTTTCATCTTTCTCCACAGAATACTGGCGCAACCAGTCAACAAGGTTCAGGTCTGTGTTGAAGAACTCTTCATTGTCTTTAGGGAAGAAAGCAGGAGTGATTGTGGTTCCCCAGGTATATTCACCTTTGTCTTGCTGCATCTCACCCATAATTATCTTAAAGAAAGACGAGGCTGCCAAGTCGTTTCTTCCGAGTACAGCAATCTTATCTCCTTTATCAACCATAAAAGTGATGTCGCTGAACAGGGTAGTGCCGTCGATAGTTTTGCTCAGGCCCTCTACATTTAATAGTTGGTTTCCTGGTTCACGTTCTGGTTTGAACGCAATGTACGGGTACTTGCGTGAGGATGGCTTAATGTCATCCACAGTCAGTTTCTCCAAGAGTTTGGCACGCGAAGTAGCCTGCTTCGATTTAGAGGCATTGGCGCTAAAGCGGCGAATAAACTCTTCAAGTTCTTTACGCTTGTCCTCTGTCTTTTTATTTGCATCTGTACGCTGCTTAAGCGCTAACTGGCTTGATTGGTACCAGAAGCCGTAGTTACCAGCATACATCTGCATCTTACCAAAGTCGATGTCGGCGATATGCGTACAAACAGCGTCCAGGAAGTGGCGGTCGTGGGATACAACAATTACCGTATTCTGGAAGTTGTCCAAGAAGTTTTCTAACCACATGATAGATTCAGCATCTAAGTGGTTGGTAGGTTCGTCAAGCAGTAGGATGTCAGGGTTACCAAACAGTGCCTGTGCCAGCAGTACGCGTACCTTTTCGCTACCACTCAAGTCTTTCATGAGTGAGTAGTGCAGGTTCTCAGTAATACCAAGTCCGCTTAAAAGTTCTGCCGCCTCATATTCTGCGTTCCAGCCTTCCATATCTGCAAACTCACCTTCCAACTCGGCTGCACGTAATCCGTCTGCTTCATTAAAATCTGGTTTGGCGTAGATGGCATCTTTTTCCTGCATAATCTCCCACAGGCGCTTATGCCCCATAATAACAGTTTGCAGAGCAGGATGCTCATCATAAGCAAAGTGGTTCTGCCTAAGCACTGCAAGGCGTGCATTGGCAGGAATATCTACTGTACCCGTGTTCGGGTCTATTTCTCCAGATAATATTTTAAGAAAAGTTGACTTTCCTGCACCGTTGGCTCCAATTAGGCCGTAACAGTTACCTGGAGTAAACTTTATAGATACATCTTCGAACAAAGTGCGCTTGCCGTAAGCAAGGCTTACATTGCTAGTACTAATCATATGGACCTCTTGGGAATATAAATTGAATTATGATACAAAAGTATAAAATAAAAGTATGGATACGAGGCTTGTGCCAAAATTCTAACGCATTGGCTTCTTTACCGAAACCCGTAACATCCTTTTAGCGAGCAGCTTTAGACATAGTATTTAAAATTTTATGCACAAAAGCACAACGCCACTACTCTATATTAAGTATATTGATTTAGTTATATACTGCTAACCAAGCTGGTATGTATCTGGTTAAACAGTATTGGCTGTAAATGAATAACAAATAATTAACCATAATTATAGCTAATCTGTTCATTCTTAATTTAATAATTGAATATTTAAAACAGACAATAATATGGCATCTTCCAATATTTCTTACCAGAAGGTCTCTATAAAATATGGTGTTCTTGTAGGTATAGCACACGTCCTTTTCTTTTTGATAATGTCGTTGCTAGATCTTCTGCACATTGTAGAACTCTCATTTTTGAGCGGGATATTTTTGGTTATAGGTATCTGTGTAGCTATATCACGCTATAAGACAGCCAAAAACGGGGAAATTAATTATTTCCAGGGTTTGGCAATCGGTGCTACTACAGGAGTAGTCTCATCAACAGTTCTGGCGCTCTTCCTGGTAATTTATATTAGCGCAGTTGATTCCAGTTACTTGGCTAGCCTGCAGGCAAGTGCCTTATTCCCGCAAAGTCTTTCACTGCTATCTTTATTTGTGCTGGCTATTGTGTATGGCTCATGGCCAGGTTTCTGGTTAGCATTTATAGCCATGCAGTGGTTCAAGCGCAGAGATCCTATGTCTGAACATCTTCGCTAATACTTTATTTAAACAAAAGCACCCTAAACTATGGAAAAAATTGCCCTGAAGTATGGACTAATGACCGCAGCAGCGCTTATTCTATACTTTCTATTAATGAGATTGTTAAGCCTAGCACATGTAGTGGAACTACGTTACCTAAATGCCGTGATACTGGCAATTGGTGTAGTAATGGCTTTGAAAGGATATAGAAATCGATTAGAAGGAGGTATACCCTATTTTAAAGGAATTGGATCAGGTGTACTAACAGCAATTACTGCAACATTACTTTTTGCCGTTTTTATGCTTTTATACGTAAAAGCACTTGACGATTCATTTGTAGATGTACTGTCGGCAGAGGAGTTATTTGGAGGTAGAGTGGAAGGCACACCTGGTATAGTGGTGTTTTCTGTGCTGATGTTGGAGGGAGTAGTGTCTGGCTTTTTCATCTCTTTTATTGCCATGCAATGGTTTAAGCGCAGAAATCATAAACTGCCAAACCAATAATTTTAATAAGCCATTTTAACCCTTGCACAAAGAAGCCCGCTGTTAAAACTTAACAGCGGGCTTCTTTGTGCAAGGTGCTAATTAACGCTTAGTTGACAATAGCGTCAGGGCGTTGTATAATTTGCACCACTACTTCATGCAGATCGCCCTCCTGGTCTTCTAGTTTGAAGATAACCATCGGGTTATCCGCGTCGTGTATCGATTCTATATTAACTACTTTGCCGCCTTCTATACGACTTTCTAGTTGTGGTGTAAGATCTTTAAATGCTTTTGCAAAATTTACTTCTAATGGACTTGGATTGTAGTTAGTTGTTCTCATTATTCTAAGGTAAGTGGCAAAACCACAGCATAAGGGAGTCTTGCAGTTTTACTTGTAAAATACTATTCGTATGCTGCTATTTAGTTATACCTCTGGAACAAGCTATTGTTGCGATAGCAGTTCTATTTAAATATATTACATCTAATATTTTCAAACAATATTAGAAGGATACCATTAGGTGTAACTATATAGTTTTCAGGGCATATTTATAAAGTATAAAAAAATATGTACTGCAAAAGCTAACTAACTAACGGTAAATCCGTTTGAATGGTAACACAGGCCGAAGCTTATTACAAAGCTAGAAGAGAGGCTTATTAAAAATCTTATTTATTTTTCAGATGAAACCACTATTACTGTTATGCACTGTCTTTTTTGTGGCATTTGAATGCCAGGCGCAAATACAATCTGTTACAGATGATAATTTAGATAAAAAAGTTTTAGCTGTTAATCTTTCTGGTTCTGATATGCTTACAGTTGAAATGAGGCAGGAACTTTTGCTTAATGCAGAGCAGTATGCCCAGGTGGAGCAACTGAACAAAGATAGGTTTAAGCTTTTGCAGGATGCAGAAAGCAAATATGCTCATAATCCAGAGATGCTTTCCCTCGCGAAGCAAGCAGTTACTACTAAGTGCGATAAAGCCTTAGAAAGTGTGTTGTCGGAGCCTCAATTAAGATCTTTTCTAGAGCTTACTGGTAGGCAAGATTTGCTTTTGATGAGCGAAATCGGCAAATAAATTTCACTCTCTTAAAAGCGTCTCAATTTCTTATCTATTTTCTCTTCTTAAAGGCTGTGCATAAGTTACCTCGTTTACCTTGTAAGTGGCATTAAGGCGTACCTGTAGGCGATTAGCCTCAGAGAGCTGGTCTTTTTGATTGCAATGGCTACCTGGCTCCAGGTAGTAAATAAATACTCGCTGCCCTCTCGACATAAGCTCTTCGCTATCGGGTTTACCAAGTATATCTTTTATATCCTGCTCTTTTTTGCCGTACAGTTGCTTTCTAATGCTATCTATTTGGCTAATCATTTCTTTCCTGATTCCGTTGCAGGCATATCTGTCATTCTTCCATTGCTGGCTGTCGAAGCCTTCAATTTGAGCAGGCTCAGAACAGGAGGTTATCAGCGCGAAAGCAGACAATAAGTATAGCGAAGTCTTTTT
Source organism: Pontibacter harenae (assembly GCF_020907245.1). GTDB lineage: Bacteria > Bacteroidota > Bacteroidia > Cytophagales > Hymenobacteraceae > Pontibacter > Pontibacter harenae. The sequence goes on from NZ_JAJJWH010000021.1 coordinate 42,670, forward strand.
AAGCATATTTCTAAATGAAACAACTAAGGTAGTATGTATCTCTAGAAATTTCTAATTACGAAATTAATTTTAAAACTTGTCATAGGCCGTAAATAGCATAATTGTACTTTAATGTAGCGGATGTTTGTTCAATGCTTGTATTATTAGAAGTATAGAGGTATTTTCGTTTTAGTGATAGCATATAAACTTAAGCTGCGTAGGAACGATTTGTGCTAATATGCCTGTTGTTTCTGTAGACAGCGAAGACAGAAGCTTAGAGACTTATGCAGAAACTAATATTAACCGCCTTCATGTTTGGCCTTCTTTCTTTTACAGGCCCAGGCACCGATAATAACTTACCCTCTCCTTTACCCGAGGTAGAGATTGTAAGCGCAAGCACCCTTAACAATAATACCTCGTTAACTTTCGAGGAAAAACAGTTAGCCTTTGAAGCACATATCCAGGGCATTTACGAACAAGCTGGCTTAAGCAAGAAGGGCCTGTCGTACGATGTGTTCAGTAAAGCAATGGCTGGTTTTCAGAATATGAAGAAGAAGGGGCTTGTATCCTCTTCTAAATCTGTCATTAGTGTGATAGATTTCTCAAAATCAAGCAGAGTAAAAAGGCTTTGGATTGTTGATGTAAAAGCAAAGAAGCTGCTGTTCAACTCTTTGGTAGCGCACGGAAAAAATACAGGACAGGATAAAGCTGTAAATTTTTCTAATGTACCGAACTCCAACATGAGCAGCATGGGCTTTTACATCACCGATAGAACCTATTATGGAAAACACGGCCTCTCGTTAAAACTTTCTGGAGTAGACGGCAATTATAATTCCAATGCTATGAGCCGTGCTATTGTAGTGCATGGAGCTGATTATGTGAGCGAGGCTTTTGTAAAGCAGTATGGCCGCTTGGGCAGAAGCCTTGGTTGCCCAGCTATACCACAGGACGTATCTAAAGCGATAATCGAAAATATAAAAGATAAATCATTGCTGTACATTCATACAGCTGATAAGACTTATAAATCTTCATTTCTAGATGAAGTTAGTGCTGTAGAAAGCTTTGCATTGGAGATGCCAAAAAATGTTAATCAGATGAATATCTGAAGACGTTGCTGATACATTTTTAAGAGTATCAACAGAAAAGCAAAAAGGCCTGCTGCGTTATTTACGCAGCAGGCCTTTTTGCTTTTCTGTACTTATAATTTATTTAAACATGATCTCTTGTGGATTTCACCAGGCTTATACCCGAGAAAAAGAAGATAAGCCCGATCACGAAGGGTACCACTGAGGTATATTTCCCTACCACGCCACCGTCGCCGCCCATCATAAAAGCGTAAGCAGCCCAGATAAGACCTATGATACCCAGTGTGGTAAGTATAGCTCCGAACGTTTTTTTCATATTCATCAGAATTGTTTTATGTCATAATTCAAACTGCTATAAAAGCTAATGATATTACGAAAATCCAATAGAATGGTCTTGTTTTGTAGAGGTAAATTAAATAAGTTATAGTTGGTGTTGCTAAAGAACTGTGCAATTCTGTTATCAGGAGTAGGGGCAGTTTCTGAATGCTTTATATTATGTTAGTTAAGAGTAACCACAGCTATTGCTGCAGCGTTTGCGAGTATGACTGACTTTAAACTTGTTGCTGAGGTAATTAAATTACATCTTAATCATCTTTGAGTTTGAACGCTTAGCTGAAGCGCAAAATGGTTGTTGTTAACGCTAATGAACAGCTCTAGAAGTCAGCAGATAGGTATATGCTGTAACTGCCTTTAACATTTCTAATTTAACGAAGCTTTTTCTGGTAAAATGGGAGCTATAATAAGATTTATTGTGGGGCTACTGATAGCTGCAGTCTCACTGCTAACTTACTGGTGTAGTACAGAAGAGAATGAATTTACAGGCGAAAAGCAGCATGTAGATATAACGGTAGAGCAGGAAATTGCTCTTGGCCTACAAGCTGCGCCAGAAATGGCTGCCCAGTATGGAGGCATTACTTCTGACAGAGAAACAGCAAACATGGTGAAAGAGGTGGGGCAACGCCTGGTAAACAGAACAAATGTAGATGATTCACCTTATGAGTTTAATTTCCATCTGCTGGCCGATGAACAGACGGTAAATGCGTTTGCTTTGCCTGGAGGACAAATTTTCATAACCTTAGGTTTGCTCAGGCGGCTTGAAACAGAAGCGCAGCTAGCGGGGGTGTTAGGCCACGAGATTGGGCACGTGGTGGCAAGGCACTCTGCAGAGCAGTTAGCAAAAGCCAAGCTTACACAAGGGCTTTCTGGTGCAGCAGCCATTGCTACTTACGACCCTGATAACCCAGCGAGCCAGTCTGGTGCAGTTGTGGCTGCTATGGTCGGGAAGTTACTGAACATGCGCTATGGGCGGCAGGATGAGCTGGAGTCTGATAGGCTGGCTGTGCGGCTAACTGGTGAATCAGGCTATGATCCTCGGGCCATGATAGAGGTGATGCGAATTTTGGAAGAGGCTGGTGGAGGAGCAAGAGGGCCAGAGTTTACACAAACACATCCCAATCCTGGCAACAGAATAGCCGAAATTCAGGCTGCCATAGAAAGTGAATACCCGCAAGGCCTGCCTACAGACCTAACGCAGTAATTAAATTTGATATCTTTTTCATTTAAAGGAGCAGCGAAAATTGGCTGTGTCATAACTGCGCCTTACAAAATTTGCTTTGCATTTCTATATAAGTCTTTCATACACTTTTATTTATTTTGCTCGTAACAAAACTTCGAACGCATAGCAGCAACAGCACCCAAATATGAACGATGAGCCAAGCATCCGACATCTCCTTTTCGTCATCAATCCTATAGCTGGAGACATAGACAAAGAAGAGCTTGAAGATAGTATAGCTGAAGTGTGTAGTAGCTGTGGCATCTCTTATGAGGTGTATAAAACCACAGGGAAAAACGATAAAGAGGTACTTCAGGCAAAGCTCAAGCAAACCAGGTTTGATGGTGTATTTGCGGTGGGTGGTGACGGTACTGTAAACCTAGTTGCCTCGTTGCTGCTGAAAACAGATATACCCATGGGCATAATTCCATTGGGTTCAGGAAACGGGCTTTCAAAGGATTTAGGTATTCCACAGGATGTTGAGGAAGCGCTTGATTTAATGTTTCGCCATGAAGTGCAACGCATAGATACATTGGAGCTAAACGGTGTTCCGTCGATACACTTAAGTGACATAGGGTTTAATGCTCTGGTGGTAAAGCGTTTTTGTGAAGGCGAAAGACGCGGCCCTGGTGCCTATGCCTGGATTGCATTGCAGGAATATCTTAATTATGTGCCCAAGCGCTACCGTATAGAAACGGATGTAGAGACCTATGAAGGTGAAGCCTTTATGGTGACCATTGCTAATGCGAACGCCTTTGGTAGTAACGCGGCTATAAATCCTAAGGGAATAGTGAACGACGGTAAGTTTGAAATTTGTCTGATTGAGCCATTTCCGAAGGCGGCTGCAATTGGTATCATGATCAAGCTGTATACCGACAGCATAGATGAATCTGTTTATACCCGCAGATTAATCTGTAAGCAGGCAACTATTTACAACCTGGACAACGAAGTAGTGCACGTGGATGGTGAACCTATAGACACAGCACAAGAAATAAAAGTGGTGATGCACACCCAAAGCCTCAAAGTTTTCTTACCTGTTCCAGATGAGGAGGAGTAATCATAGTTCTGAGTTAACTGTTTGAGAAGACTCCATCAGCTTTTAATCAACTCGCTCTTCAACTCTTTTCTGAACGCTACTGTTTCTACGGTGCTACTGTCATCAGCGTCTGCTACTCTTACCTCCAGCCACAACTGCCCATTATCATAATAGTCGATTACTACAAAGCCAAGCTGTTCGAGTGTAAAAGTAGCTCTGCCACCTTTTTTTACAAATGCAGTTTTACTTCCTGAGCCACTGACTACATAGTGGTTGCCTCTTACCTCAAAATGCTGCAGGTTATGATCGTGGCCTGCAACATAAATAATATTATTGTAACGATGAAAGATGGTTAACAGCCGTTTTCGCATGCGCTTATACTTCTTGTGCGACATATCTTCATAAGCTCCGAAAAACTTGCGGTAAAACGGGTACAACGATCCAAATATAGGAAGCGGAACATAAAAGCGTTTGTGGGCTGCTGTTAACGGAAATATGTGCTGCTTTATCGTGAATTTTCCTCCGTGCAGGGCATTGCTGTATAAGGGATGATGCGCTGCTACCAAAATGCGCTGATGCTTATTTCTACGCAAAATTTTATTCAGCTCCAGAAAGAACTGCTCAATGTCTTCATAGCCACAGCCACTGCCAGTGCCCAAAGGCTTATCGCTGCGGTGCACCCACCATTGCGTGTTAATAATCAGCAGGAGCAAGCCATCTGCCAGTTGTATAGTTGTAGGGCCAGGACATCCGTTAGGCGGCAAGTAAGCTTCTCTGTTCTTCAATGTGTCCAGCACATAATTTTCCTGCCGTAGCATTTGCTCGTAGCCACCTACTCGGCCTTTGTTCCAGTCGTGGTTGCCGCTCAAAAAAATGCTTTTGCCATTATAGTCCTGGCACTTCTGCAACAGTAGGTTCAGTCGTTCCACAGCAGTGGCATAGTGCGTGTGGCCTTCTTCTGGCAAACCAACAGGGTAAAGGTTGTCGCCCAAAAACACTATGGTACCTGCTTCAGGATTCTCGCTTTTCCAGCTCTCCAGCATGTGTAAAACAGGGTCTGTACCGTCGGTTGCTATATAACCTATATCTCCCAACAGTGCCACAGAATAAACTTTGCCTGCATCGGCTGGTGGTTTATAGTTGCGCCAGCCAACGTCGGAAAGCTTGTAGAAAGGCTTTCGTCTGTATTTCCGTTCTTCCCAATAGCTGAAAACTATAAAGGTAAGCAACAGCACAGGCACAATAATCAGAAAGTAAGGTAAAAGCATGCAGTTAAAATATGGGGTTTGTGCTGATTAAACTTCGAAAGCTTTTGAGAACTAAGAATGGCCTTAAAAATTGGGTGGTGTCAGGTTTTTGAAGTGGCCGTTTTGTTTTACCCGCACCTTTAGGCGTTCTGCTTCTTCTACAATGGGGATTATAGTTATAAGGTGCTGTAGCAGCAGTTCCTGCCGATCGCTTTCGTTTGGGAGTTGTAGCAAAAGGTATTCCTGCTCTACCGATAATCCTAAATGATGGGCTATATCATACGATTTGAAATCTTCGGGTAAGTCAAGAAACAGCGTGCGCAGACCCAGTACTTCGTGTAGCTTTTGCATGCACTCCTTTATTTTCAGCTTGGTAACTATATCTTCGGTACCCTCATCAGTTATCTTTTTTACCTCTCCACCAGCGTATAACCTGCCAGGTGCTTGTTTATCGAACTGTTTAACCTTGAAAATCGATACACCTTTTGTGCGGATATCCATTTCGCCATTATCGTATTTCTTTTCGATTTGCAGAATCTTAACCTCTGTTCCGTATTCACCTACTTTGTTATCTATAAAAGTAGGAATGCCAAAGCTTGTGTTGTTCGTGATGCAATCTAACACCAGTTGTTTGTACCTTGGCTCAAAGATGTGCAGGTTCAGCTTTTCACCTGGGAAGACGACAATTTCAAGAGGAAATAATGGAAGATACTTTGCCATAAGTAGGCTATATGGTTCTGCTTTAGGTTTATAGTTGGTTGAATGATAACAACCTTAGAGAAGTACGGTTTAAACTTGCCCCTTGTTAAGCTTAAGTTTTTTATAGTGTTTAAATATAAGCCGCAAATACTTTACATTTGCGGCCTTTAGCGTTACACTTCAACATGAAAAAGAGGCAACTAGGGCTGGGGCAAACAAAGCTGCTGTTCGTTAAACTTCTTCTTACTTTATTTCTTCTGAGCGTTGCCTGGGTGCTGCTGTATCGTTGGGTTGCGCCTCCTGTTACTTTACACATGATGCAGCGCAGGGCAGAGGCAGGAGCAGCTTCCAAGGAAGATCCAGCAATCGACTACCGCTTTGTTACCTTAGAGGAAATGTCGCAGCAGTTGCCCTTGGCTGTGGTTGCTTCCGAAGATCAGCTTTTTCCGCAGCACTATGGTTTTGACTTTGATGCCATCTATGGGGCTTTTAAGAGTAACACCAAGGGCAAGAAAATCAGAGGGGGCAGTACGATCAGTCAGCAGGTGGCTAAAAATGTTTTTCTGTGGCACGGGCGTAGTTATTTCAGAAAAGCATTAGAGGCTTATTTCACAGTTTTGATTGAGGTTTTGTGGGGGAAAGAGCGTATCATGGAAGTATACCTGAACATTGCAGAAATGGGAGACGGTATATTTGGTGTGGAAGCCGCTTCTCAGAACTATTTCAATACAGCTGCTAAGAATGTGGGGCGACAACAGGCTGCTCTTTTGGCCGCTGTTTTGCCCAACCCAATCAGATATTCTGCCAAAAGACCTTCTGGTTACGTGCTGAAACGCCGCTCCCGTATTACCAGAGCTATGCGGCAGTTAGGCGGAACCGCCTATATAAAATCTATACTGCCTGCCGATGAAGAACAGAAATAAACTGCCACTGGCTTTATTCTTTAGCTTAAGCCTATTTTCCTGCCAACAGAGCGAGAAGCAGCAAGTTGCTTCTTCTACTTCTATAGATACTGCCAACACAGAGGAGCAGGTTCGGCAAGTCCTAAACGAGCAGGCGTCCTGCTGGAGCAAAGGCGATTTGGAGTGCTACATGGATGGTTACTGGAAGTCAGATTCCTTGCTGTTTATCGGGAAAAGCGGCCTGACTTACGGATGGCAACAAACTCTGGACAACTACAAGCGCAGCTACCCCAACACAGACGCCATGGGTAAACTAACATTCGACCTGAAGGAGGTAAAGCCCTTGTCAGGTGAGACGATGCTGGTGGTAGGGAAATGGCACCTAGCCCGTAATATTGCAGAGGGTGACCTGCAAGGGCATTTCTCTGTCATCTTCAGGAAATTCACCAACGGCTGGAAAATCATCGCCGACCATTCAAGTTAAGCCATACTGATTGCTAAAAGCTTCATATGTAGAAGATGTATAGCTCAAACACTCACTAATTCCCAAACCCTCTAACTTTTTAACTGCTAAGCGTCACCCTCTTCGTCTTGTTCCGTTGTTGTTTTTATAACAGGCAGTTCTTCTGTAAAGATAAAACCATTATCAGCGGCATGTTTGGCGGCTTCTAAAGTTTGTTTTACCAGCACCATTTCTACTTCTCCGCCAACCTTTAATTCGTCCGAAATCTGCACAACCTTTCGGGAGTGTTTCTCAATGTTTACATCCCGAATGTAAACTGCCATAATGCGGCCTGGGTAATTCTTCACCACTTCACTGTAAATGGCGGCATCTTGTTGCCCGCTATCTCCAATCAAAATAAAGTTGAGCTTTGGATAAGTAATAAGCAGGTTTTCGATTTCCTTATACTTATGGCCCATGTGGTCAGAGGCCAGGAACTTCTTATCATCTATTCCAAAATCGCGGAGCAGGAGAGGGCCTTGCGGAATTTCATTCAGCTCGAGGAAGTGGTATAGCAGGTCGTAGGTGTTCCAGGGGCTGCTGGAAACATAAAAGAACGGATTGTTGTGTTTGCCGTTGCGACCCAATTGCAACGAACGGTAGAACGACGACACACCATGAAAGGGAATGCGGCTGTGAGCATTGTTCAGCAACACGTTCCTTCCTGTCTGTAGCAAGCTTGTAGCACCTGTACGAACTATCGTATCATCTATATCGGAGATAATGCCATACTCTGCATCAGGGGGTGGCACTAGTACATAAGCAGGCTCAACAATGTCTTCATCAAACTTAACGGGTGCGTCTATTAGTTTTATGTCTATAGAATGCCAGATATCATCTAGTACAAGTGGCTTTTTAGGTTCAATGTTCAGCACAAAGTAACCTTCTACATCTGTTGTCACTTCATAAGTTTCGCCCTGGAATTGAAGCTGCACTCTGGCATTTGGAATCTCGTCACTCTCGAAGCGACGGTACATATTCAGGAGGTTTTCCCAAAGCGTGTCTTGTTCTTCAGAAACAGTGATTCCTTTATCAACCAGCACACGTCCTTTTACATACAACCTGTTTGGGGTGCCGTAGCTGCGATAGGTAACAATCTGCAATGGTTTTAGCAGGTTTAGTCTACGCTTTAGTTTAAAAGTGAGTGTGTCGAATTTCTCCTCTGCCTTTAGTACAGTTTTAACTGCTGCTTTTTTGATGTCTTTCATAATAAAAATATTGCCTGCACATTAGTGCAGGCAAAGATTTAGAGTTGGTTCAAAGCATTTTTCAATGCATTAAAATCGGTGTCGGCGGCTGAGGTAGTCTTACAACCCAAATCCTGTGCCTGCTGCTGTATGTTCTGTATTCGGTTTTCAGGGTTTGGGTGGGTGCTCAGGAATTCTGGTGTTCTTCCGCCCTGTTCTTCCTGGTTAAGTTTCACAAAGAAGCCAGCCGCACCATCGCAGGCGTAATGCTCTGTGCCACCGAGGTACTGCACAGACATGTTGTCGGCTTCTGTTTCAGCTTCGCGGCTAAATCTTAAACCTGCAAACTGTCCTGCCAACTGACCAGCAATCTGCTGTAACGTGCCCGAGTCGTTGCCTAATGCCACCGACAGCAATAGTGCAATACCGTAATCTCTTTGAAGCTGTCGTACACTGTGGCGTCTGTCGGCATGTGCTATTTCGTGTGCTAGTACACCTGCTAAGTGGTCCTCATCCTCTAAAAACTTTACAAGCCCAGAATAGACGTAGATATAACCTCCAGGTGTGGCAAAAGCGTTCAGCATCTCATCGTCGTTGATGATTTTCACATTCCACTCAAATTCATTTCTGTAGCGCACCTCACCAGAGTCAAGCACTCTGTTTACTATTCTGTCAAGGCTAGTGTAGGCGGTTCTCACATTTGCGTTAGAACTGTTTCGCTCCAACAGCTGGCCGTTAGCACGATACGTAGAGTCAACTTCAGCTGAAACCTGCTGGCCAAGCCGTACATCATCCTCAATAGAGAAGATCAGTATTCCATCACCGTCTCCGCAACTGCTGAGGAGCGTGGTGCAAATAAGTACCCATAGCCACACCAGCGGCATATTTTTTAATCTGTTCATTTTATTTCATCTTTAAGATAAATGCTCCCATAGCTGTCTGCTAACAACCCATCAGCGCCAGTGCATTTGTGTGGCTTTACGTTAGTAGAACTCTCTTTTGTTGCGCTTCGCTTACGCCAGCGCATTTGCACACAGCGGTTAAAACAAAAAAGCCCTTGAAGTGCTTCAAGGGCTTTTAAAAGTGTAGTATGATTACTTATTTAACGGATGATGTGCCTATTGGGTTACCATCTGTGTCAAGTTCAATGATTTCGTAATTAAGCTGTTGCAGTTTTGGTAACACGGTTTTCTTATCGCCTACCACAATTATGTGCATGTTGTCTACTGGCAGGTTTTTAGCAGCCAGTGCATCAATCTCCTGCTTCGTTATGTTCTGCAGAATGTTAGTTTGCTTTTTAACGAAGTCTTTGTTCAGGTTATACTCGATGATCTGACCAAGGAAACCTGCTTTCTGACGTGGCGTTTCATACTTGCGGGCATCAGCCTGGCCAATAGAGTTCTTCATGAACTGAAGTTCTTCTTCAGTGACACCGTTGTTCTTAAAGTTCGTCATTTCTTTCATGAACTCTGTTACAGACTCAGCAGTGGCATCGGCACGAACACCAGCAGAAGCCGTGAACACACCACCGTACTTATTACCACCAAAGCCAGAACGGGCACCGTATGTATAGCCTTTGTCTTCACGCAGGTTAAGGTTAATGCGGCTGTTAAAAGCACCACCTAACGCGTAATTCATTAAGCCAGCTTTATAATATTCGCCTGTGGCATCGTAAGGCATAGCTAAGTAACCGATACGGATCTCAGACTGTGCAGCATCTGTTTTGTCTACCAAATAGATGCGTGTTTTATCGATGCTAGGGGCTTTTGGCGTTGTTGGAACCTTCACGTTCTTCTTCTCCCACTTATTCAGGAAAGAAAGTTTGTTCATGATTTCCTTTTCGCTGATATCGCCTACTACTACCAGATTTGCTACAGAAGGAGAGACGCTGGTTTTGTAGAATTGCTTCACATCATCCAAAGTGATAGTAGAAACGGTTTCCTCTGTGCCTGAAGTTGGCACAGCTTGGAAGTTTCCTTCGCCATAAAGCACCTTGTTGTATACTTTGCTGGCGATAGCCGTTGGCTGCGTTGCCTGGTTGGCAATGCCCTCCAATTGCTGCTTCTTCAAACGATCGAAATCATCTTGTGCAAACTTAGGTCGGAACATACGTTCTTCCAGTAACTTCAGCGTCTTGTCCAGGTTCTTCGTCAGGGAATTAACGTAAACAACTATTTCATTGGAACCACCACCAATAGAGATGCTGCTACCGAGTTTGTTCAGTTCATTAGAGAATTCTTCGGCTGTGTAGTTCTCGGTGTCTTCGTTCATCAACGAGGTCATCAGCGAAGCAACACCTGCTTTGCCAGGGTTAGTGGCAGAAAGTCTGTGGCCGCCCTCGATAGAAAGCTGAAGCGTAACAGTTGGGATTTCGTCCGTTTGTGTACCTATTACTTTCAAGCCGTTTTTAAACTTGCTAGTATAGTAGTTTGGCACGGCAACAACCGGGTTTGCACCTGCTGCTGGTCTTTTGCTACGATCGAAGGTATCAACGGCTTTTGTGTACTGTAAGCCAGTGTATTCGTCTGGGCCTGCCACATAACCGTCTTTTGTTGGTGTAAAGTTATCAGCTTTAGCAATTAACTCTGATTGGCCTTTTGGCACTACACTCAGCACCACGCTGTTCTTGCCTTTGATGTACTGATTGTATACACGCATCACGTCTTCTTTGGTAACAGACTGAATACGCTTTAGCTCATCCTGAATATAATTAGGGTTGCCACGGAAGGTTTCGTAATAAGCCAGCTGCGATACTTTACCGCTCACGCTAGACATTCTGTTAATCAGACCAGATTCGGCAGATGCCTTGTAACGTACTAGGTCCTCGTCTGTGATGCCGCGTTTTTCAAAATCCTGGAAAGATTTTGCTACTAACTCTTCGGCATCCGATAATTTCATGTTCGGATAAGTCATGATAGAAACTGCAAACTGACCAGCCAATTCAGACGAAGAATTGTAGGCACTGGCGTTTACCGCTTTCTGCTCTTTCACGAAGTTCTTGTAAAGCACAGAGTTCTTGCCCTGACCAAATACTTCAGCCAATACATCCAACGCAGGCTCATCTTTGTGGCCCGACTGAGGAACGGGGTATGTAATGCGCAGCATCGGGAAACGTACGTTGTCTTCGTAAGAAACGTAGCGTGTTTTGTCAAGTGTCGGTACCATTGGCTTCATATTCTCTACCGCTGGTCCGGCAGGTATGGAGCCAAAATATTTTTCAGCTAACTTCACTACCTCGGCAGGCTTCACATCGCCACCAACGGTAAGAACTGCATTGTTGGGTCCGTACCAACGCAGGAAGAAGTTCTTAAGGTCATTTAGCTGCACCCGGTTCAAGTCTTCAAGAGAACCGATAACTGGCCAGGAATATGGGTGTCCGTAAGGATAAAAAGCTTGCGCTAAGATTTCTGAAGAGCGGCCATAAGGCTGGTTGTCTACACGCTGCCCGCGCTCGTTCTTCACTGTTTCGCGCTGTACTTCAAATTTTGGTTGCGTAACGGCATCAAGCAAAAAGCCCATGCGGTCAGCCTCTAACCACAAAGCAGTCTCAAGTTGGTTGCTCGGAATGGTTTCGTAGTAGTTGGTGCGGTCGCTGTTAGTAGAGCCGTTCAGAGTACCACCTGCATCAGATACAATCTTGAAGTGCTCTTCGTCTGCTACGTTATCAGAACCCTGAAACATCATGTGCTCGAAAAAGTGAGCAAAGCCAGATTTGCCGATATCTTCACGGGCAGAACCTACATGGTAGGTTACATCCACGTGTACCACAGGGTCAGAATGGTCTTCGTGCACGATGAGAGTAAGTCCATTTGCCAGTTTATACTTTTCGTAAGGTATAACTAGCTCGCTACCTTTTTTGGTAACTTTCTCGATTTGCTTAGTCTGCGCTTCTGCCAAAGAAACAACACTGGCAGTGAGCACAATACTTAGGCCTACTTTTCGAAGCATAATTAAGTTGATTAGGTTAGTTTGGTGTTTAGACTAATATTAATCTAAATGGTTTAAAAGTTATATTAGTTCTAGACGAACGCCTATTTTGTCTCTACTAATACCTGTTTGCCGAACATGGCAGATACAGCCAATGTTAGAAGTGCAACTACAAGCATACCTGTTGTTAGTAAAAAAGCCATGCCAGCTGTTTGCGTTGCTTCTGCCTCTTGAGTCGCCTGCACCACTTGAAGTAAGCGTATAAAATAGGTGCCTGCACGCCAGCCAAGCAATACTGTAAGTAAGCCTGCTTCGGCTGTACCCAACAAAAAAGCCCAGCGTTTTCTGCGGTTTAGAAAATGGCCTGCCGTTAGTGCGACTACGCCTCCCAGTGCACCTGTAATTAAGGCAGTTTGTGCTTGTTCGCCTGCCACATCAACAGCTACGGCTCCGCAAGCCAGCAAAAAGAAACCGAAAAAGGCGTAGAGGTAGGAGATTTGTTTGTGTATCGTCATGTTCTATTTTGTTATGAAGTGGCTAAGATACACAACAGACGCAAGTACTGAGATTGTAAATGATTTTTATTGGTGGAGTTAAGCTTGTAAAGAACTGTATCAATATGAACATATTTGTTTAAAAGACAGCATAACTATGAGCTACTGCTTCGCCAAAATTATATCGTTGCTAAAAATCATCTTAAAAGGAAAATTGAACAAATTTGCTTATAATTTCGATGATTTATAGTTAAGTTGGTGCTGCGTTGCAATATGTTTGTCATGTTGCAAATGCTTAAAAAGAACAAATGAACGTTTCATTAGCCTCTTCAAAAAGTAGCATAAAGCAGCCGAGAGAACTCTATAACATTTGCGTTGCATCGCTGTGGAGCTTTCTCTCTTTTTATGGTATGCGGGCCATGCTGATTACGTACCTCGTAACGCAGTTGCTCTTTAAGGAAACGTACAGTTATAGTATACTTGGTGTATACTTTGCGATGATTTTTATACTGCCTTTCTTCGGTGGTATGCTGGCTGATAAGGTATTAGGCTTACGGAAAGCTATTGTGTGGGGCAGTTTTTTGCAGGTTTTAGGCCATGCTTGTCTGCTCCTGACCTACCAGCATTCGCTGTTTGCAGGTTTGGCATTTAATGCCTGCGGAAGCGGCTTTTTTATTGCAGCAGACTCTGCTTTAATAGGCACTTTGTATACCGATACGGAAGCTGAGAGTCGAGATGCTGGATACTCGATCTTCTATGTTTTCTCGAGTATGGGTGCTGCTTTAGGAGGCTTGATTTGTGGTTATGTAGGGCAGAGCATTAACTGGAAGTATGGGTTTGCCTTAGCGGGTACGTTTTCGCTTATGGCCTGCCTGCACTTTGCTTTTGGTGTGAGTAAAAAGGTTGGCGCTGTTCCTTCGCCAGAAAAGCTAAAGAGAAAGGTGTTTTTAGGTTTAAACCTGGAGGTGCTTATTTACCTGACCAGCTTTTTAGTAGTGGCGGTCATTGTCGTTCCATTTTACTTTCCTACTATAATGGATGCCATTATGCCATCAATGGTTGTGTTAGCTTTATACTATGTGGTTGTAAGTTCGCTGCAATTGCCAAAGCAGCAGCGGTGGAAGATTGCTGCAGCCTTAGTGACTTTTCTGGTGTGGGCTTTTTTTCTGGCCATGTATGAGCAAAGTGGCGGAGCCTTAAACCTCTTCGTAATCCGCAATGTAAATATGCAGTGGGGAGACTTAAAATTTTCAGGCCTAGCTCTAAACAACTTTTTACCTGGCTTTTTCCTGCTTTTTTTTACTCCATTGGCTTTTCTTGTGTGGAAGCGTTTGCATCTTTTAAAACTAGAACCTAGCACCGTAGTTAAGTTTGAGATAGGCTTTTTATTTATTGCAGCTTTTTTTGGTTTACTGTGGTTGGGGTGTCACCGCTACAGGAGCAGTGGAATATTGCCCGTCGCTTTTCTGATAGGAGGGTATTTGCTCATGGTTTGTGGTGAGGTTTGTATTGGTCCTGTAGTTTACGCAGCAACCTCAAAGCTCTCTCCAGCCAATATGACCAGTACAATGATGGGAATGTTAAGTATAACCGCCTCATTGGGCGTTTTTATGGCAGCCAAAATCGGTAAACTTACTTCTATACCAAAAGAAATCTCAGACCCTGTACAAAGCATGCCTTACTACAGTCATACCTTTGGCATGCTGGCTGTTCTCTGTGTAGTTGCCTCAGTTGTGCTTCTGGTGCTTTATCCGCTGCTGAAGAAGTGGATGCAAGATGTGCGTTGATACTGTTATTTATAACTGCTAAGGGCAAAACTTTTTATACCGTCAGCCTGTAAATTGTCTGGAGTTGCGCTGTAAGCGGCGCAGAAGCGGAAATGGCAAATAAGAAAGAAACAGACAATGTGCAGGCTTTACATGCCGATCCGAGTTTATCGGCGGCTTGGGCAGGATTAAGATATACATCAGATGCAAGCGCAGGTATCACTCGGAAAAAAGCAGGTAAAGGCTTCTACTATGTAAATGCAAAAGGGGAGAAGGTAGAGGACGAGAAAACGCTGGAGCGAATAAACAAGTTGGTTATACCACCCGCCTGGACTGATGTTTGGATTTCCCCTCACCCGAAAGGGCATTTACAGGCTACTGGTAGAGATGCCAAGGGACGCAAACAATACCTGTACCATGAAGGCTGGAAAAAGGTGAGAAACCTGACTAAATTCAGCCGTATGGTTGCTTTTGGGAAGCAGCTCCCGCATATACGGGAGCAAATAGAGAAAGACATGCGTTCGCCTAAGCTGAACAGGCAGAAGGTAACTGCGCTTGTGCTAACCATCATGGATAACGCGCTTATTCGGATAGGAAATCGTGCTTATGCCAAAGAAAACAAGTCTTATGGTTTAACCACTTTACGCGATAGACATGTGAAGGTGGAGGGCAGCAAAATCCGATTTATGTTTAAGGGGAAAAAAGGGGTGGAGCACGAAATTGACTTAAAAGATAGACGCCTTGCCAGACTGGTTAAGAAGTGTCGTGATATTCCCGGCTACGATCTTTTTCAGTATTACGACGAAGAAGGAAACCGACAAACCTTAGATTCTGGTGATGTAAACGAGTATTTGCACGAGGTAACCAATGAAGACTTCACAGCAAAGGATTTTCGCACCTGGGGTGGCACCGTACGTATGGTGGAATGCTTAGAGAATGTAGTAGATGAGAACCCAGAGTTCGACAAGGAAAAGGGCGTAAAAGCTGCTGTGAAAGAAGTAGCAAAAGGCTTGGGAAACACTCCAAGTGTTTGCAGTAAATATTACATTCACCCAGAAGTAGTAAACCTGTTTAAAGAAGACCGTTTGCTAGGGTATTTAAAAGAGCATGATGCCTCTAAACCCCAACAGCAGTATTTATCAGGCACCGAAGAACTGGTCATTAAAATGCTGGAAAGGGTAGCAAAGGAGAAAAAAGCTGCTTAAACAGTAGTGAGTTACGAGTTTCTGATTCCGAGTTAGGAATGCAAGCTATGCCTCGAAATAGCAAATTGCCTTTGCTCAAAAAGACCTCACAGTGTCTTTCAGACCTGTGAGCGTCTGTGTGACAGAAGCAGCAGCAAAAACAAAACCCCAGCCACTGATGCACAGTAGCTGGGGTTTTGTTTATTGTGATGAAAAAGCTTAAGCTTTGTTACTTCTATAGTAGTTGATCAAGCCGCTGGTAGAACTGTCGTGGTCAGCGTCTTTACTATTTAGCAACTCTTCTTCTATAGCACCAGCTAGTTGTTTGCCGAGCTCTACACCCCACTGATCGAAGCTGTAAACGTTCCAGATTACGCCTTGCACAAATACCTTGTGCTCGTACATAGCTACCAGGCTACCTAAAGTATAAGGCGTCAACAGCTTAAACATGATAGAAGTAGTCGGTTTGTTGCCTGCAAAAACCTTATGTGGCACTAATGCTTCCAACTCTTCAGCAGGCATGTTTTTCTTGCCAAGTTCAGCGCGTACTTCCTCTTCTGTCTTGCCTTTCATCAAAGCCTCAGTTTGGGCAAAGAAGTTTGAGAGCAGCATTGGGTGGTGGTTGCCCAACGGGTTGTGGCTGTTTACAGGCGCTATAAAATCGCAAGGAATCAGCACAGAGCCTTGGTGTATAAGCTGGAAGAACGAGTGCTGGCTATTAGTACCTGCCGCTCCCCAAATTACTGGTTGTGTCTCGTAATCTACAAAATCGCCATTACGGGTTGCCGTTTTACCATTACTTTCCATTAGTAGTTGCTGCATATACTCAGGTAATAGGCGCAGGTATTGGTCGTAAGGTAGCACAGCATGCGATTGTGCTCCGAAGAAGTTCGTGTACCAGGTGCTAAGCAAGCCCATCAGTACAGGAACGTTCTGGCGCATCGGCGTATTTTTGAAGTGCTTGTCCATAGATTCTGCACCACGTAGCAACTGCTCGAAATTATCGTACCCGATAGCACAAGCAATAGACAAACCGATAGCAGACCACAAAGAGAAGCGGCCGCCTACCCAATCCCAGAATCTGAAGGTATTTTCGGGTGCAATACCAAACTCTTCTACCGCTGTTGTGTTAGTAGAAAGTGCCACAAAATGCTTTTTCACATGGGCCTGGTCCTGCGCCTTTTTCAGGAACCACTCACGGGCAGTATAAGCATTGGTTATTGTTTCCTTTGTAGTGAAGGTTTTGGAAGCAATTATAAACAATGTAGTTTCAGGATCGAGGTTCTTTAAGGCTTCAGCCGCATCCGTACCATCTACGTTCGAGATGAAGTACACTTCTATGCCTGGCACTTTGTAGCTCTTCAGGGCCTCATAGATCATTTGCGGACCAAGGTGCGATCCACCGATACCGATATTTACCACACTCGTGATTTTTTTGCCAGTATAACCCTGCCACTCGCCGCTGTGCAGTTTATTGCAGAAGCTTTTCATTTGCTGCTGCACATCACGCACCTCAGCTAGCACATCCTCTCCATCTACTACAAGCTCATCGTCAGAAAAATTTCGCAAGGCTGTGTGCAAAACAGCTCTTCCCTCTGTCGCGTTTATTTTATCGCCACGGAACATGCTTTGTATAGCCGCAGGCAATTCTATTTCCTCTGCCAATTGTGTAAGCAGGTCAAGCGTCTCTTCTGTAATGCGGTTCTTTGAGAGGTCGTACAGTGTATCTTCCAACGTGATGGAAAGCTTCTCGAATCGCTGCGGATCTTGTTTAAATAAATCACGCAGGTGCTGCGGTTTTAACTCAGCAAAATGTGCCTCTAATTTTTTCCAGGCAGCAGTAGAAGTGGGGTTGTGTTTTTTCAGCATAGTTAATTTGTGTAAATGAATTACGCAAAGAACTACTGTAATCTGCGTATCAAGGTTCTTATTATCTTTTAGAAACGCTATATTAAATATTTTGACGGACTAATGCCGTTTTATTTGGCTATTGCCAAGCGTAGCTTAGCAAAGGTATTATATATGCTCATGTTGCTTAGCCAGTATGTTCTTTAGGATAAAGATTTGCAAAGTAAATTTTTGCGTTCTTGAAAGCTTGAAAAGAAAGGTTTCAAACTTAGAGTAATCAAACTCATTATAGCACCACTGGCTATGTGTTGATTACCATGTATATAAGGTGCCTATTCTGATTGCAGAATGCAAGCACTTCATCTACTCATTTTTCAAAGTTTCAAAAGAAACGATCATTTTACAACAGTAATCGTAATGGCGTTATGTTCTGTAGAAAAGCAGTTTTACTATCAGAAGATAGCGAAAATGCTTTATAAAACGGAAAGTTTGGTTATCTTGGCATGATTGTCTGGAATTATTAAGAGCAGGTTTCAAGAAATTCCTTTCGGAACTTGGCGCAATAACTAACGGTGTTAAAACAGTAGTTTCGATACTTTTGCATCAGGTGGTAATGAGAAACAAAGCTGCAGCATCTTCTTTAGTAGTTCCAGAGGCATGGGTGAGAAAAGTTTAAAATAATTAACTATAAAAACTATAATGAGCAACCTGAATACTCTAATTCGTGAGAAAAACATTAAAGCCCTAATCCTGGATATGGATGGAGTTATTACCAGAACCGCCACTTTACATGCGGAAGCCTGGAAAAAAATGTGTGATGCGTTTTTAAGACAGCGAAGTGAGCAGGAAGGTAAAAGTTATGAGCCATTTAAGTTTGTGGAAGATTATCATGAGTATGTGGACGGTGTGCCGAGGCTAGATGGTGTGCGGAATTTTTTATGGTCCAGAGGCATATCGTTACCAGAAGGAAATGCGAATGATGAAGCTGGTTTTGATACGGTAGTTAGCCTGGGGCAGATGAAGAACCTGTACTTTATGGAGTTGCTGAAACAAAGCGGTGTAGAGGTGTTCGATGATACTGTAAACTGGGTAAGACAGCAAAAAGAAAACGGCATGCAGGTTGCCATCGTATCAGCAAGTAAGAACTGTTTCGACATAGTGCGCCGTGCTGGTGTAGAGAGTTTGTTTGAAGCAAGAGTAGATGGTTTGGTAGCCGGAGAACTGAAGTTGGAAGGTAAGCCTGCCCCTGATATCTTTCTAGAGGCCGCTAAGCGTTTAGGTGTGGCTCCAGAAGAAGCTGCCATTTTCGAGGATGCTTGGGCTGGCGTAGCTGCAGGTAAAACTGGTGGATTTGGACTTGTTGTAGGTGTAGATCGTGGCTCAAACAAAGAACTGCTCGAAAAGCATGGAGCAGACCTAGTGATAAATAATTTCACGAACGAATAAAAAATGCAAGAACCGAAGGATAAGAATATTACCCTAAGAGAAGCAAGCGAATTACCTGCTGTAGCAGATTGGAAAGACGAGCTACAGCAAAAGCTGAAAAGCAAAAAGCCAACTGTGTTTCTTGATTACGATGGCTGCCTGAGCCCTATTGTTAAGGATCCTGCCAAAGCTGTTCTTTCTGAGGAAATGAAAAGCGTGCTACAGGAGCTGGCTAAAGTGTGTAAGGTGGCAGTAGTAAGCGGACGCGATAGGCAAAATGTACAAAACCTGGTAAACCTGGATATGCTATATTATGCAGGTTCGCACGGATTTGATATCACAGGGCCTGATGGCATGAGCGCCGAACCAGGCGGTGCCAAAGAAGCCCTGCCAGCCCTCGATAGATCGGAGCAGGAACTACAGGAGCTTATCGGTAACATAGCAGGTGCACAGGTGGAGCGAAAACGCTATGCCATTGCCGTGCACTACCGTAATGTGGCTGATGAAGAAGTAGATAAAGTCAGAAATGCTGTAGACGAAGTACTGAGTAACCATAAGGAGCTTAAGAAAGGCCTGGGCAAGAAAATTATAGAACTGAAACCAAATCTGGATTGGCATAAGGGAAAGGCAGTGCTTTGGCTGATGGAAGCCATTGGGCTGAAAGAAGAGGAAGTAGTGCCAATGTACATCGGGGACGATATTACAGATGAAGATGCTTTTGCCACACTGCAAGGTAGAGGCATAACCATACTAGTTGGAGAACATGACGACAAAACGGCCGCTGATTATAGTTTAGAGGATGTAGAGGATGTTAGGGCTTTTTTAAGCGACCTCACTCAAACTATAAAGCAAAACCAAAATGTCTGAATGGAACCTTACAAACAACAATCACAAACCTGAAGAACAACCGTTGGCGAGGATATTAGTACCCTCGTCAACGGTTGTTTTGCTTCTAGGGGAACGTACTTAAACTTGATTCCTCATTAGAAAAGTGTGAAACAATAGCTGAATTTTGCGGTTTCTGTTTTAAATACGGTTTTAGTGAAAGCTAAAGTAATGCGGTAAGTAAAGTTACTTATTGTACTGCTGATTGATAAAGCAAGCTTACCCGTTAATAGTTAACATACTAGGTCTAACATCAAAACCAAATATGCACAAAGTCATAACAATAACGCTGAACCCTGCCCTTGATAAAAGCTCAAGTGTAAAGCAGGTTTTACCCGAAAAGAAGTTGCGCTGCGAGGAGCCTGTTTTCGAGCCAGGCGGTGGCGGTATAAATGTTTCCAGGGCTATTAAGAAATTAGGCGGCGACTCTTGTGCCTGGTTTTTGGCTGGAGGTCCCTCTGGGCAAAGGTTACAGGAACTGCTGGAGGAGGAAGGTGTTGACTTTTGGGCACTTGAAACAAAGAACTGGACCCGTGAGAGTTTGATGGTGGTGGATGAAAGTAATGGCAACCAGTACCGCTTTGGTATGCCAGGCCCTGAGATAAAAGAAGAAGAATGGAAGCGTTTTGTAGATAAGTTGGAGCAGCTAGAAGAGGTGCCAGAATATGTAATAGCCAGCGGTAGCTTGCCTCCTGGTGTACCCGATGATTTTTACCTTCAGCTAGCCGTTATAGCCAATAAGAAAGGGTTTAAGCTAATAGTGGACACATCGGGCGAAGCGCTTATGAAAGCAGCAGGAGAGGGCGTATACCTGATAAAACCGAATGTAGGCGAGTTGGCAAACCTTGCAGGCAAAGAGCAGATTGGGGCAATGGAACTGGAAGAATTTGCCATGAAAGTTTTAAACGAGGGAAAATGCGAAGTGCTGGTTGTTTCTTTAGGGCCAAGAGGGGCTATGTTGGCAAACAAGAAGAGCGGAATTTCTTATGTAGTGCCGCCTACAGTTAAGCAAGGTAGTGCCGTTGGAGCAGGAGACAGTATGGTAGCAGGTATGGTGTTAGGCTTTTTGCGAGGCTATGATCTGGAAGACGTCATACGGTATGGTGTGGCCGCAGGCAGTGCCGCCACCATAACGCCAGGTTCTGAACTTTGCCGTAAAGATGATACCGATCAAATTTATGAGTGGCTACTGGATCATAAAAACATGGGATAACAGTCCTTGCTTCTGAAGCTAGAAAAGCTCCCATCCTTAGACAAGGACAGGTTAGATATAAAGGCAGATGCTATTCCTAAAATGTATCATTTTAGCAGTTTAAAAGGAGAACCAAATATCATAAACAGAAAAGGAGAAGCGAAAGCTTCTCCTTTTCTGTTTATGATATGATAAAGTATAAGATGCTTAAGCGTTACGGTTAAGCGCATTAAGGTCAGAGAATGCTTCTTTCAAACGTGTAATAAAAGTCTCTTCGCCTTTACGAAGCCAAACACGCGGATCGTAGAATTTTTTGTTTGGCTCATCAGCACCTTTAGGGTTTCCAAGCTGAGTTTGCAGATAATCCTTTTTATCCTCGTAGTAGTTCTTGATACCTTCCCAGAATGCCCATTGCATGTCAGTGTCGATGTTCATTTTAATGGCACCGTACTCAATCGCTTCAGTTATCTTAGCTTTTTCTGAACCAGAACCACCGTGGAATACGAAGTGAACTGGGTTAGGACCTGTACCGAATTTCTCCTGGATAAACTCCTGAGAGTTTTTCAAGATTTCTGGGCGAAGCTCTACGTTACCAGGCTTGTATACACCGTGTACGTTACCAAAAGCAGCAGCAATGGTAAAGTGGTTGCTTATTTTGTTTAGTTCTTCGTAAGCATAGGCAACTTCATCAGGTTGTGTATAAAGGCGCGCGCTATCTACGTCAGAATTATCTACACCGTCTTCTTCGCCACCAGTTACACCAAGTTCTATCTCAACGGTCATGCCCATTTTGTCCATACGCTTCAGGTAGCTGGCGCAGGTTTCTACGTTTTCTTTGATTTCCTCTTCAGAAAGATCCAGCATATGCGAGCTAAACAATGGCTTACCGTGCTGTGCAAAGTATTTTTCACCAGCATCTAAAAGACCATCTATCCAAGGAAGTAGTTTTTTAGCAGCGTGGTCAGTGTGAAGCACTACAGGTACACCGTAAGCCTCAGCCATTAAATGTACGTGATGAGCACCAGAAATAGCACCTGCAATGGCAGATTTTTGTAGTTCGTTGGAAAGGCCTTTGCCCGCCGCAAACTGAGCGCCACTATGCGAGAATTGAATGATAACAGGAGAGTTTACTTCTCTGGCTGTTTCCAGTACAGCATTGATAGAATTTGTGCCGATAACGTTTACGGCAGGTAGCGCAAAGTTATTTTCGTTGGCATATTTAAAGAGTTCTGTTACCTCGTCCCCGTGTAGGACGCCAGCTCTGAATCTTGGTTTAGTTTCGCTCACTGTTTCTATGTTGAAGTTGAAATTAATATACTACGTAAATATAGTTCATTCGTGGTTTGATTTCCACTAAAAGGCAAGAAAGTAACTTAAATTTTGCAAAAGTATAGGCCGATGCAGGATACATGTAAGGGTATAAAATCGGCTTCTATAGAAGATAGCCTTAGGTTTATTGCACTTATCTGCTATATTTGGTAGCTAATATGTACATAATTACGTTAAGCCAGAAGTCTTCAAAAGTTGTAAGCTGCTCCGCATACACTTAATAACACTGGAAAGGTGATGCTATGATAATGGCTTTCAGGTGATTAAAGGCAGAGAGAAATTGGGTACTGCAAAAAAGCTGTGATTTGCACAAGTGTACAATATGTAGCTTGGACTACATTTTAACAATTTTTTTGCCATAGTATTCTAAACTGTTCGGTTCTCCTTCATACGCTGGCAACCAGGTCTATACAAAGTTCTAATTATTAAGTCAAGTTGCGAATTATAAACGATGAAGCCATCCAGGTTTGTTAAGGGATAAAGCTACCAAACTTTAACCCTGACTTACCATGCATGACTTCACGATAGCAACTTACTGTTTTATTGATGATTACCTAAAGGTTGCAGGCCAAAAGCCAGCTGCCAAGCGCAAGCTCAACGACGCGGAGGTCATCACCACCGCTGCCGTATGCTGCACAAGAGCAACTTCAACCGCATGCTCCACCGCCTGAGCC